>JAKAVA010000045.1 GCA_021827645.1 Planctomycetota bacterium | reverse complement strand
TGGGCACCTCATGGCGGCTTCCACCAGTTCACTTAACGTTTTGGCCTGTGATAATCGAAGGCACGGGGCGCAGACCGAGAGCACCCATGCCATCGCGTCCTTGCGATTCATGGCAGACTCCTTTCCTGTGGCGAATCCGGCGCGCCCGAAATCCCTTTGTCTATAAGTATTACGAACCAACCTCGAATTTATTGCGATCTAAACCAAATCTCCCCTCACGAAAGTGGGTATGAGTCAGGGAAAGAACCCCTTGAAGAGGGGGCCGGGATGGGATACACTCCACGAACTCATTAATTGAGCGCCAGGATAAGGAGAAGTTATGGGTAGGTTCACCCGAGACACGGGCTATGATCCAAGATTTGACAAGATTCAGGGCCTGCAATGGTATCCGTATGTGGGGAAAGATTTTGAGGGAGCTGCACAGAGGATCATGGTGTTTGCCCACAACATTCCTGTTCGCCCGAAGATTTTTGACGAGAAGTGCAAAGAGTGGTCTGGTAAGGGCGCTTGGGCCGACGCGATCGAGGAGTCCGCGTACGTTAAGGCGTCGTACACGAAGGCGTTTCGGTATTTCGTAAAAGCGGCGACCGGCCTTACGGAAAATTACGGCAAAGACTCGAGGCCTGAAATTACCATCAAGGTAGACGAGTTTCTCCGCCGAATAGCATTTATAAATTTTATCCAAGAGCTGGTTAAATCCGAAGGGCAAATCGCGCGGGCGGAACGTGAGCAGGTGGAGCGGAGCAAAGCGGTGAATCGCGAAATCTTGAACGTCCTCGGCATCACGCACTGCATCTGCTGGGGCAAATCGGTTTATGAATACGTCCGGGGAATGGAAGGCTTCAAGCCGATCCCCGGAACCGAAACGCAATACCGGAAAAAGGGCTTCGCGTCCTGCACCATAGACGTCGGCGACGGGAAGCAAATGCGATGCCTTAAGATTTTCCATCCATCGATGCCCGATTTTCTTCCGGTGCAAGACGCCCACAGCATCATCGCGGGCTTTTTGGCGGGGAATCAGGGCGCCCGAAGCTGATAGAAAGTCGGCCTGCGGCGGCCCTTGCCGCGGAGGGCATCAAAAAGATACGTGCGGCTGAATCAGGCGGGCAATGACACCTACCCCGTAGACACAAAAAAAGGCCGTGACGATCACAACCCGCACACAATGGTGGTGCATTTACTGCGGAAGTTTGACCTCAATCCGGCGGCGATAACTTTCAAAAAGTGCCATGAACTCGCTGTTAAATACAAAATTGAATTCCGGAAATTCATGCCCCGCCATGTTTTTATCGATGTGCGAAAACATCATCTCCACCTCACCGACGGGGATCTCGGCTGCCGATTCCCCCGCGGCGCCGTGCGTGCGGCTGGTGATGACACCGGCGATCGAGGCGCCCACCTCATTGATCGACTCAATTCTCGCATCATAAATGAGCTGCTCCCCCGGCCGGACGATCCGCTCAAAGCTCGCGCGGCCGATTTTCGCCAGAATCACCTTCTCGCTGAAATCCCGCATCGCCCCGACCAGAATTCCCCCCGTCTGCGCCATCCCCTCCACCATCAGGCTTGCCGGCATGAACGGAAAGTCCGGGCAATAGCTGTGCAGATGTTCTTCTGCCATCGACACATTCTTCACGGCGACGGCCCGCTTGCCGGGCTCAAAAACTTCAAATCGGTCAATCCAAATCCAGCGCATAATTCTCCATCTCTCTCACCCGCGACGGACTATTAAAAAAGGGCTTCGGATCCGATATCCAAAGCCCTTTTATCTTATCACTCCGGGTTCAGCCGGCCAGTGAATGTCCGGATGTCAGATCAGGCCGTCTTTGCCGGCCATAAACTTGATCAAGTCCACAACACGATTGCTGTAGCCCCATTCGTTGTCGTACCAGCTGATGAGCTTGAAGAACCGGCTGTTGAGTTCAATACCCGCCGTGGCGTCGTAAATGCTCGACCGTTTATCGCCGAGGAAATCGGTCGATACCACCTCGTCTTCCGTGTAGCCGAGAATGCCCTTCATCGCCCCTTCGCTGGCGGCTTTGATGGCGGCATTGATTTCCTTCATGGATGTTTCCTTTTGGGTGCGAACCGTCAGGTCCACGACCGAAACATCCGGCGTCGGAATGCGGAACGACATCCCCGTGATCTTCCCTTTGAGTTCCGGAATCACAAGCGTAGCCGCCTTCGCCGCACCTGTCGCGGCCGGAATCACGTTCTGCCCCGCGCCCCGGCCGCCGCGCCAATCTTTTCCACCTTTGCTCGGTCCGTCCACGGTCGGTTGGGTGGCGGTGGTGGCGTGGACCGTCGTCATCAGCGCCTCTTCCACGCCGAACTTGTCGTGAATCACCTTCACCAGCGGCACCAGGCAATTCGTGGTGCAACTGGCATTGGATACGATCTTGTCCGTTGCCGGATTGAATTTAGATTCGTTGACGCCCATTACAAACGTTGGCGTTTCCTTGTCTTTCGCTGGTGCCGAGATAACCACGCGCTTGCAGCCCGCCGTCAGATGTTTGCCGGCGCCGGCGGCGTCGGTGAAAAAGCCGGTCGATTCAACCACATAGTCGACGTTGAGGTCTTTCCACGGCAGCGCTGCCGGGTCTTTTTCCGCCAGTGTGCGGACATGATGACCGTTGACAATCAGGCCGCTCGCATCGTGCGACACTTCGCCTTTGAAGTGCCCGTGGGTGGAATCATGTTTGAGCAGATACGCCAGATAATCGGCCGGAACCAGATCGTTGATCGCAACAAATTCCACATGCGGATCCGTCACGCCCGCCCGGAATACCAGCCGGCCGATCCGACCGAACCCATTAATCGCCACCCGAACTTTTTTTGCCATGGATGCAAACTCCCAAAAAACTCAGCTACCTATACACCGGGTCGCTCCTGCGACCGAATTCAGAATCTTAGTGCTTTGGCGCGACGGTATCAACCGTCGGCCGTTTCGCGCAACGCGGTCGCCGTACCGGTGGCAGCGCGGCAAACGTCATCAGGACGGGTGCCTGCTACGCCATATAGCCGCCGGCTTGCCGGCGGTGGCGTAGAAAGGGTATCAGCCGCAGGTTAGCCGGCACAGTCAATGTGCCGCTTCGCCGCCAGCACACGTGAACATTCTGCAGACCGCCGGTAGAGCCCAACGCCATATTCCACGCGAAGCTGCGGAGCGCTCGCCAACGGCTCCTTGTTTTAACCGCTGGCAGGCCGTAATCTCTGTGTCAGGAAGGAAAATCGATCGACGGTGACTTCTGTGGCAAATGGGCGTATTGTTTCCCAACCTGATGCCGCCGATCATACAGCCGAGCTCCGGGGGGCATTTCATGCGGCAGATTCCTGAAGATACATTGCTCGCCATCCAACGGCATTTTCACGCCGTGATACGTGAACGGGCAGGCGAACTGGTCGATAAGCACAACGTCGTGCTGCCGGAGTTGCGTCCGCTGCTTACGGCAAAGGAGCCGAACGCGTGGTTCCCCGTGCCCGGCATGTACGGTGGGTTCAGCTATTGGCTGAAAGGGGAGGGGGCGGACGCCAAGCTGATCACGGAGAGTTGGTGTCGGGTAGTCGGCGGCTCCGGCCAGCGGCATGAGATTACGGCCGAGGGAAGCCGTTTGATTGCGGAAGGGTTTGTGTAGCGGATTAATCTGTCCGCCTGCTACAAATACTCGAACATTTGAAGCGGTGACGGGCACATCCCAGAGTGTGCAACGGCCAAGCTATTTAACTACAGGGCTTTTGCAGCCATCGCCCGGCGGGAACCGTGTAATCCTTCTGAATACACTCGAGCGACGATCACAGTTCCGCCTCGGCCACGGGCGTGCTGACCGATGGGCTGCGCCAATCTGATAACTCAAATCCCCGCGGCTATTTCGAACTCGAAGCGGTGAAGCAGACCCGGCAGGATGCAAGCTGGGTTCACTCCGATCTCGGCAGGGCGGTGAAGGTCATTTATCGCCTGCTGCCGGATCTGCCGGATGGGTTCAGTTACCGTGTCATCTTCATGCGGCGGAATCTCGATGAAGTCGTCGTATCTCAGCAGGTGATGTTGGGGCGGCCGACACTCGCAGCCGCGGATCATCGGCGAATGGTCCGTATTTTCCAGTGTGAATTGGCCCACATCGACCTCTGGCTGGCATCGCACCCCAATATGCTGGTGCACAATGTGCATCACTCTGGCGCCTTGACGCATCCGGCCGCCGTTGCGCAGAGCATTTGCGAGTTTTTGCAACGTCACCTGAATATCTCCGCCATGGTGGCGGCCGTGCAACCAACTCTGCATCGTCAGCGGCGAGTTTCCACAACGCTTTGATATCCTTGTCACCTACCATTCTTGAAACGCCTGTGCGAAGGAATGAACATGCCCGCTGCTATCTCGAATCGCGTCAAAAAATGGGTGTGCCTTCACCACGGGGTTTGACAGACAAAAACAGCATGACCTTACAACCAAGGCCGGAAAAACCTTAAAAATTCCGGAAATCGGACGCAAATTGCGAAAGTTGGGGTAGAAGTTAAGCAATCCACGCGATACCCCATCTGCAGCGAACATCATCGCAGTTGGCTCCCCAACCTATTTGTCGATTGGGCGGCTATCGGTTACGATTTCCAAAGCTGCCGTTTGGGCGCGAGGAAGGAACTCAGGTGTATGGGTTATCTTTCATGCGCTATTTTTGGGGCGAAAGCCCAGCATAAGCGATGGTAGGCAATCACACGGCAGCGGATTGCTGAAGTCGCTGACACGCAGGGGTCTTTTCTTATGGCCAACACTCAGTTGGTGCGGTCTCTTATTGACGCAGGTGTACACTTTGGACATCGGACAAGCCGATGGAACCCGAAGATGAAGCCGTACATCTACGGCAAACGTAACCTGATTCATATCATTGATGTTCGTGAGACACTCAAAGGCATTCTGGCGGCTCAACGTTTCCTCAAGGCGCTGGTGGGCAGCGGGCGCGATGTGCTTTTTGTCGGCACCAAGCGGCAGGCACGGGCGGTCATCGATGATGTGGGTAAGTTAACCGGCATGCCGGTGGTTACGGAGCGCTGGCTGGGCGGGACGCTGACGAACTATCGTACGATCCGGTCGCGGCTCAAGCGTCTGGAGGAACTGGAGAGCACGCTACAGTCGCCGGATGTTAATAAAAAATTCTCCAAGAAGATGGAATCGAGTCTCAAGCGTGAATACCGAAAGATATTACGTAATCTGGCGGGTATTCGCACGATGGATCGCCTTCCCGGTGCTCTTTTCGTGGTGGATGTACGCCGTGAAGTGATTGCGATTCAGGAAGCACGCAAGCTGAATATCCCGGTGATCGGCATTATTGATACCGACAGCGATCCGGATATGGTGGACATTGCGATTCCCGCCAATGATGATGCGCTGCGTGCCATTGATCTGGTGCTGAAGGAAATTGCCGACGCGGTTCTCGAAGGCAAATCCGGCCGAGTGGCCAAAGAGGACATCGATCGCGCGAAGGAAGGGCGGCCGGAGGGACGCACGGAAGCTCGCACGGAACGCCCACGCGGTCGTCCTCGCCGCGAAAGCCCTGCGGCGGAGAAACCCTCGTCAGCAGCCGAAATTTCAGCCGCTGCATCGACGACGGATTCGCCTTCGGCCGAAGCGCAGTCTACCGTCAATGGATAATTTTCAATATTGCAACGCCGATTTTTTCGGGCAGCCCCGCGAGGCTGCCCTTTTTTATTTGCAAATTCAGCAGCGATTCTATAGAACAGCGGATTGACGCGGGCAAGGACGCGATAGAGAAAAGGCGGTGGAATTTTGGCACAGGCAGATACTTCAAAAGTCGCGATAAAAAGCCCGCACCCGCCGGAAACGGGCGTGTGGCGTAAAAACATCATCATCCTCACCATGGTGGCCATTGTGGAGACGTTGCTGCTCTGGAACAATGCGGCGCTGGATCGCACTCTCTGGCTGGCCACGCGCTGGCTCATGGGAGATCAGCAACCGTACAACTGGAATGCCGTCAAACTCAACCCCGCTACCCACCCCCATGCTCCATGGTGGCGGGTTGTCACGCCGCCGTTTCACTCACAGCTTTATCACCACACGGAAACCACATGGCGGGCCCTTCGCGATGTGGGGGTTCCGGCGGAAGTGATCTTCATCTGTGTCGTGGTGGCGATTTACAGCCCGTACCGCCTGCGGGCCGCAGGCGTATTTCTGGGCAGCATACTGGGTGCCGGAGCCGTTTCGGAATTTTTCAAAAGCATTTGCGGTCGGGTGCGGCCCATCGGCCGCCTGCCGAGCGGTCACCTCAATGATGGACATAACGTCTGGCAATGGTTTCGCGGTCTGCACACGCAGCATGATTTGAGTTTTCCCAGCGGTCATGCGTGCGTGGCGTTTGCCATGGCGGCGGCGCTGACGTATCTGTCGCCACGTGGTCGGTGGCTGTTTTTAACCATTGCGTGGTTGACAAGTTTTTCCCGTGTGGTGATGCAGGCTCACTTTTACTCTGACATTATCTTCGGCGGCACCATCGGGTGGTTCTGCGGATTCGGCTGCTCCATGTGGGTGGGAGAGCGGCTTAAGGTGCCGCAGGCTCGGCTTCCGGAACTGGGAGAGCAAAAGCCCGCCGCTTTGACATGACCAGCAGTGCCACGATGAAGCAGAGCGATGCGGAAACATAATACACCGAGGCGGGAAAGAGATATTCAAATAACAGCCCGGCTAAAATGGGGCCTGTGGCACGGGCTAAACTTGCCATACCCTGATTGGCCCCCAGAATCTCTCCCTGTTCGTCGGCACTGCAGTGCCGGGAAATCAGGCTCTGGATGCTGGGGTTATAGAGGCCACCGCCGATAGCCAGGCATATTCCGCCGGATAAAAATCCGGTCCACGCCCACGCCCAGTGAATGGGAAGTCCGATCAGCAGTAACCCCGCCGTGATAAACAACGGCCCGGCAATGGCAAGTTTCCATTCACCAAATCGATGGGTGAGGCGCTTAATCAGTCCTCCCTGCACGATGACGATCACGATACCGATGGCTCCGAACAGAAATCCAGACGCAGCGCTGGCATCGCTGTCCTGTTTCTTGCGGAATGCCTCCAGATTGGTGGTTGCCGCCGATGTCGCGGATGCTGTAGGTTTCGTGGGCAAGGTGGGTTTGGCGCCGGCAGCGAGCGAAGCAGATGGATCACCGTGCGCGATTGCCTTGGTCGGCGTAAGTGGATAAAGGCGATGCTGAATCAGCAGACTCAGCGTCTGTTCCATCCCCGCAAAGGCAAATCCGTTGACAAAAAAGAGCATGATCAACATGCCGACCACCGGGCGTTTGAGTGCGTGTTCCAATCCGCGAACGCTGAAGCGGCGCTGCGCGGCAGCGTTATCCGTGGCCAAGTTGCGACTTTCCGCCAACCGCGTAATGGTCATGGTCAGCGCGACAAGGCTGAAAACCGCGGCCACCAGCGGCACGTATTGCAGGCCGAGAAATTTGCTCACCGTCCCCCCGATCAGCGGACCGAACATGAAACCAAGGCCGAACGCCGCGCCGATAACACCGAATCCCTTGGCGCGATTTTCCGGTGTGGTGATGTCGGCGATATAGGCACTGGCTGTGGAAAGATTGCCGCCGGTAATTCCGTCCACCACCCGTGAGACAAATATCAGCACGATCCCCAGCGGAGAGGCGCGGAAGAAGATACTCGCAAAGAGCATCAGATAGCCGATGATGGTACCGATTTGGCTCACGATCAGCACCGGTCGGCGGCCGATATGATCAGACCAGCGGCCCAGGATCGGGGCAAAGAGGAACTGGAAAAGGGAATAGGTGACGCCGATGAGCGTGAGGTAGAAATAATTATTAATTCCATATTGCTGCCCGTAAAGCTGAAGATTGGGCAGCACAATACCGAAGCCAACCAGGTCGACAAAAACAATCAGAAATATGGTAAAAAGACTTGCCTTTTTCATCGCGATCCTCAAAACTCCGACTGATATATTGATCCACGCAGGCTGGGCAACCGGCGGTGGGCACATTCCTACCATACGTTCAAACGCCGCCGGCGGTTCTTGATGATATTTCTGCTGTCAATCCCCGTCCAGCGCCGCAAACACATCGCCGAAAATTGTATCCGAAACCGCAACTCCCGCGTCAGTCAGTGCGATGGCCCCGCCCGGCCGCGATGTCAGCAGACCGCTGAGCCGATATTTTTGTATCACCTCGGAGAACTTATCAGCGTTCGCCGCTCCGGGCTGCTCCTGAAATGCCCGCGGGTCAATACCCCCCGCCAGACGCAATTGCAGCACGGCCGCCTCCGCTTGACGGCGCGCAGGTGAAAGTTGTTCCAGTTCCACCATCGGCAACCGGCCGGACTCCAGCGCGTCACAGTAGCGATGCAGACTGCTGACATATTTCCACCGCACCCCACTGTGATGACCCGATGCGCTCACACCCCACGCGAGATGATCGCCAGCGTTCCAGTAATGCAGATTATGCCTGCATGCCCGGCCCGGTTTTGCCCAGTTTGAAATTTCGTACCGGTCAAAGCCGGCACTCCGCAGGCGGCGGGATACCAACTCCATCATCTGAAGTTCCAGCTCTTCACTTACAGGATCAATCTGTCCACGTCGCAGGCGGGCCGTCATCGGCGTATTGGGCTCATACATGAGGCCGTAACAGGAGAGATGTTCCGGCGCCAGCGCAAGTGCCGCATCCAGATTTTCATCAAGCGAACCGAGCGTCTGGCCGGGGATGGCGTAGATCAGGTCGATATTGAGATTGTTGATTCCCGCTGCCCGGGCGATTTGCATGGCTCGGCCCACGCTGTGCGGATCATGATCGCGTTGAAGTGCGTTCAGTTCCGCCGGTTGGAAGCTCTGCGCCCCGAAACTGATGCGATTGACACCGGCATCGGCAAGTATCGCTGCCCGGGCGGTATCAAACGTATTGGGATTGGATTCCACCGTAAATTCAGTTAATCGGGTTTGCGGGCAAAATTGATGAATCGCGGCCATCAGGCGCTGCAGATCATCGGGGGGGAGCAGCGTCGGTGTCCCGCCGCCGATAAACACGGTTTCGGGGGCAATTGGGCCAAAAACTTCGGTTTCCAGCCGCATCTGCCGCTCCAACGCGTCCAGATAGCGGCCATATTGATCGGCATGGCCGGCAAGCGAATAAAAATCGCAGTAATCGCACTTGCAGGTGCAGAATGGGATGTGGATGTACAAGGCTTGAACCGAGCCTCCCCGGCCGCACAATATCTTGGGCATTGCCTTGTAGTCAGGCATCGGCGGAGCAGTGGGCAGCGGGATGGAATTTGTCGGCATCGAAAACTTTCCCTTAAGCCGATTATCATATACGATACGGTGGTACAGCGAGTAGTTGTATGGGCCCTGTTTTTTAAATGCGGAGGTATCCCATATGGAAATTACACTCGTAATTTTCAAAGAGGACGGGCAGAGACGGGAATTCATGCTGCATAAGCGCGTGACGACGATCGGTCGCGGCGAGGATTGCGATTTACAGGTTCCTCTGCCAACGGTATCACGCAAACATTGTCTGATTGAAGTGCAGGATAACAATCCGGTTGTGGTGGACCTGGAGAGTTCCAACGGCACCTACTGCAACAATCAACGTGTCACAACCGCCCAGCCGCTGCTGCCGGGAGATCTGATCCGCGTCGGGCCGGTGAGTTTTACGGTATTAATTGACGGTGAGCCGACTCAGATCAAACCGGTGCGAACGATTCTCGGCGATCAGGCGGTAGAACCGGTGAGCCCGTCAAAACCACCTGTGTCGCAACAGCATACCGTGGATGTGGATCGTGAATCGACTGCAGCCTTGGAGTCTGATCCCGAAGAAGACCCGATTGCGGCTCTCGAGCGGTTGGCTCGCGAAAAGGGTGAAAACTGATCTCACCTGTGTGCAGGGCCTCCGGTCCGAATCAGGCCGGAAGCCCATGGGCTATCCCGATGATAATTTTCGAGCGGTGTTCGGAGGCGTTTTTCGCTGGCTGGCGTGCCCGTGGAAACGCGCAGGTGCCGCTGCCGATATTCACCCACCCCATATAGCAAATGCCGCCGATTGGGTGATTGAGCCGTTGGTGACGAGCCGCTCAAGGGCTTCTGAGCTCTTTTCCATGCAGTCTTGAGAAAACGTCCGCGAGTAGAATCAAACAGGACGTATCCGATTAACCACCGAAATAATCCGACAATATCCGCTGATGGCTGGTAGGAGGATTTTCCCGCAGCAGAGCCTTGTCCGTCGTGACGACGATCAGCCCCGCCATCGCGCCGGGAAAGCCATGGACGCCGGGCCGATGCGCCGGTTGCACCGAACCGTGATAAATTTTGGCTAGAATCGCATGGACCGGACAATAATAATAATAAAATCCGGGGTGTTTGAATTTCACTTCGTAATAATCAATTTTGCCATGGGGCCCCGGGGTGCCCTGCACGACGCCCTTCATATAGTGCGTCGGTTTCCCGTTGAGTGGGTTGTAGCTGTCAATCATGTGCATGCCGGTATCTTCATTCACAAAGACCACCGGCTGACCGGGTTTGACGGCGACAACGGATTCAACAAAGGCGTTGGCTCCGTCCATGTGGACAAAAATGGTTGAAGGGGGAAATTTTTTCGGTGCAGCGCCCGACTTCGGCGATAACCATACCACCAGTCCGACCACGATCGCGGCGGCAATGGCAAGGAACATAGGTGAGTTTTTGGGTTTGTCCATTTTTAAGTTAATCCTTTTCTTGAATATAAAAATCGCCAATCATTCCTAAATCATTTCCATAGACTATCAGACCCTGAGAAAAATACGAGTGATAGCCTGTGCAGGTTCGCCGTCACTGTAGATTAATTTTTCCCGCAAAGCGCGTTTTTGCGTCAGACCGGAGCCAAGGTGGTTCTGCGCACCTCGGCGGCATCCTGATTCCGTCGACGCGAGAGCCACCAGGCATGGACTGAACTGCCGCCTACGTAAAGATACCCTGCCATGAAGATAAACATGAATGGCACACAGCTTACATCTCGATTCAGAAAGATTGCCGCCGCAATACACCCGAAAAGATAAAAGCCCAGCCCCAGTTCGGCGAACGGCAGCCAAGTGGTGCGATGTCTGAACGCAGGTGCCCGCTTCTTCCACGTTTTACCCGATTCCCTGCCACTCACTCCGTACTTGGGTGTGCGGATGAATTCGCTTTGTTGTCCCAGAAGCCCTTCCAGCGCCGCCACGGCATTGGCCAGGCTGATCCCCATGCCAATCGCCATCAGCAACGGCACCATTAGAAGGCTGACAAGAAGATTTTCACCCAGTTCGCGCTGGGCAACTACATAAAACGTTCCAGCAGAAAAAGTGAGCAGCCCGAATAACCCCATCAACACCCATTCACCCACCGCCGAATGTATATCCAGCAGATTTTGACTCGTGAGCAGAAACGCCGGGAAGATGAGGATCGAGAGCAAAACCGCCAAAGGATAAACAATCCCCGACGCAAGGTGGAATACCGATTCCACTTTCACGCGTATGGGCAAATTGCTCCGGAGCATACCCGGCAATACCTTCCGTGCGGTCTGCACACTTCCCTTGGTCCAGCGATGCTGCTGCTGTTTGAATGACACGATTTCCGGAGGCAGTTCCGCTGGCGAGACGATATCCGGCAGGAACACCATCTTCCATCCGGCGGCCTGGGCACGGTACGATAAATCCATATCTTCCGTGAGGGTGTCATGCTGCCATCCGCCGACATCCTCGATGGCCGACTTCCGCCACACCCCGCCGGTACCGTTAAAGTTCATAAATCGGCCGGTTCGATTCCTCGCCGAATGTTCAATAACAAAATGCCCGTCCAAAAACACAGCCTGGCAGCGGGTCAGCAACGAATGAGCCCGGTTCAAATGTCCCCATCGCGTCTGCACACACCCCACATCCGGATCGGTGAAATGGTGGATGACGTTCCGAAGCACATCCTTTTGCGGAATGAAATCAGCATCAAATATCGCGATGAATTGCCCCTTGGCCTGTGCCAAGCCATGTTCCAATGCGCCGGCCTTGAAACCGGTCCGATCGGTTCGATGGATATAAACAATCGGATTCCCTTCGGCAGCCAGTGATTCGCAGACCATCCGGCAGATCGCTGCGGATTCATCGGTGGAATCGTCCAAGACCTGAATTTCAAGCAATTCACGAGGATAATCGATCTCGCAGGCGGCCCGGATAACTCGCTCGGCAACATAACGTTCGTTGTACATCGGCAACTGCACGGTAACACGGGGCAGATATCTGAATTGGTTCGGCGGCGGAGCTTTGTGCGGCTGGCTGCGATAAAACAGAAACACCTGCCAATAGCGATGCAGGCCGAAAACGGTCAGCCCGAGCATACAGATCAGGTATCCAATTTGTGGGATGAGCGTCATGTGCATGTGCCAGAATCCCCTGCACTCCATTGTGAGGCGCAACGTACGCCAGTTTTTTTACCCGCCGCTCACTTTGCCTCAGGCCCCAACGCGGTACTCCACGTTGACGTTAGCATAAAGGCGTAGGCTGTCCGTTGCAATAAGATTTAGGCACTTCATTCTGCAACTTTCAGTGGTGATTTTTCTGTCGCAAACTCTGGTGCCACTGTAACTTTCACTTCACACGATTCTTTGCGAAAGTGGAAAAATGGGTTTTGGTTATTGGGTGTTGCAGTCACGTCCCTTTCCTCGACGTCGCAAATGGATCGGTGGAGTGTGTTTGTGAGCGGCGGCGTGGCAGGGCCGGACAGGTGATCGCGACTATTTCCGGCGTCGCTACTCGGCTATCGCTTGTGAAGATATCCGGGCTGTTTCACGAACCATCGGATGGTTGAACATGGGCGTCCGATTCGGAACCTTCGAAAGAGCCTCCGCCGAGCTCCGCCATCAACTCAGGCATGTCGCCATCGGTAATCGGCAGAATCCGCGTCCCCTTACTGGTCATCTGTACCCAGCGAATCGCTTCGGCGGGGAAACCGCGTACCAACTCGGGGTTATGTGTGGTGATTAAAAACTGTGTGCCCAGTTCCTTCGCGGCCGCCAGCATGTGCTCGGCCAGCATGGGAAGTAAATCTGCGGAAATGCCGTTATCCGGTTCGTCAAATATCACCATCGGCGGCGTGGTGGCCTGATAGATGGCGAGGAGATGTGCCAATATGCGCCTGAATCCGACCGATTGCTGACTCAGCGAAAGATGGGTGGTGGATTCATTGAAACAGACAAGAACCGCCAGCTCATTATTGCGGTGCGGATCGCGTGCTATTGATTGAATTCGAGGGAACCATTTGGTGACAGTGCCTTCGATGCAGCGCCAGCGCGGGAGCGTATTCAAATTTTCCATGATTCCCCTGAGCACCTCCCCCGCATTGGAGCCGTCACGCATCAGGGCATTGTCCCCTCGTTGGCTTCGGGTTTGTGTTAATACTGCGGGTGGAAATTCATAGAGCGACACGCCACGTCCGAGCGTCAGGTAGGCGATATTGGCATCTTCAAGCGGGGTAAGCCAACGCAGTTTGGATGGGTGGTTTTGCGGGTTCACGCCGTCGAGTTTCGGTTGGTGCGACCACTTCCCATCGCGCCACGCGAAGATGGGCTTAACGTCTCCCGACAACTTCAACAGTTCAGCAACCGGTTCAACCGCATTATGATGAAATCCCACTTCGAGATTGTAGGTGAGTTGACGATTCGCCCCCGGAGCATCGAAACTCAGATCAAATCGGCTTCTGAACGCCTCATTGGCGGTGCCACCTCCCGGCCTTAATAGAGTCGCATTCGGCGTTACGCCGTTAAACCATGGAGCCGGCTCACCGGTGATGAGATAACGCAGCAGATCAAACGATTCCAAAAAGCTCGATTTTCCCGCGCCGGAGACACCCGCCAGCACCGTCACCGGTGAAAGTCGGACTTCAACATCCACAATACTCTTGAAGTTCTGCACCCGGCATCGTTTAATCATGTTTGGTTTTCCGCCTCCTTATCCGGATTGTATTTTAACTCCGTTTCGCGGAACCGCTAACTTTCATCAACGGCCGATAACTGAGGCCCAGTTTCGCCGGTTTGAATCCAGCACCTTGCCGGGGCCCGGTGGTCCAATGGGTATAGTCCATCAAAATCATTTGCTCATTGAGGCCGTGTTATGGTCGCATGCGATGAAATATTAACTGCAGAAATCAAGGGTAAAAACCCCTGCGGCCATTGCTGCGGAGAGGAGCGAATCCCGGCCCACACAGCGAGGCGCCCTGCTGGCTCACCTGTCCACGCGGGACGTACCGGTGAGGTGCGAGCAATCGAGCGTGGGGCATACTGGCTGCCGATGGTGCGGCAACGGTGCATCGCGGCAACTTTCCCGCGTCCAGCGGGTTATTGTTCCGGCAAGAATTCCAAATGTGACGCTGTTATGGGCGTGTTGGCTGAAATATTAAACAGTGGAAGGAACTGGCTGCAGGTTGTTTTACGGCCCGGCATGGGTGAAGCGGGTAGATCGCGTCGAATTATGAAGATTGCGCTAAGTAGATGTTAAAACAGCGATAGAGATTGGTTAAATATGGTCCGTTACGCGGATTTCCGTTGCATCGCCCATTGTTCGGCGGCTAAACTCGCGAGGATGAAAGCGAGGCACGCAGGTGGTCTGATACCGTGTTGGTATGGGTGAAAGCCAGATAAGTGGAATATGGAAATGGAAACAGGTATGGATAAAGAAGCTGCGGACAGGCAGAACAGTGGAAACCGAGCGGCGAATCCCGGCGATGTTCGGCATACCGAGGCCGCAGAAGCAACCAGGAAGCCGGCCATTGAGTTGAGGGGTCTGGAAGTTTACTACGGGCGCGGCCGGGCGGTTCACGGCGTGGATCTCGACGTGGCGGGCCGGCAGGTTACGGCATTCATCGGTCCCTCCGGCTGCGGAAAATCCACCATCCTTCGATGCCTGAATCGTATGAACGATTTAATACGTGGATGCCGGGTGCGCGGGACCATTAAGATTCACGGCGCCGACATCTATGATCGCCGCACCGATGTGATGGAACTCCGCAAACGCACCGCCATGGTATTTCAGAAACCCAATCCGTTTCCGAAGTCCGTCTATGAGAATGTGGCTTACCCGCTGCGCATCCACGGCATGCGGGGCAGGACCAATATTCAGGACAAGGTTGAAATGTCGCTCCGCATGGCGGGTCTGTGGGATGAGGTGAAAGATCGGCTCCACGCGTCGGCGTTGTCTCTTTCCGGCGGCCAGCAGCAGCGTCTATGCATTGCCCGCGCCATCGCGATTGATCCCGATGTGTTGCTGATGGATGAGCCCTGTTCTGCACTTGATCCGATCTCCACCAAGATCATTGAGGGCCTGATCGGTGAATTGAGCCGCTCGATGACGGTGGTGGTGGTCACCCATAATATGCACCAGGCGATGCGCGTGGCCGATCAGACGGCCTTTTTCTTCATGGGCAATCTGGTTGAGGTGGGCCCGACGGATCGGATGTTCAGCAAGCCCATTCATTCGCAGACCCTGGCATATGTAACGGGTCAATTTGGCTGATCGTACTGACGTCGACTGAATCGACAGGATCGGCCTGCGCGAGCCATTGTCAACAGCATTTCACCGTTTTCCCTCGCTCCGCCAGGGCGGTGCCGCCCCACGCGCTTCATCTTCTCCAACCGTGTACCGGCCACATTTCAGTCTGGACGACCGTGTTATTGTTAACGAATAACTCACGCTAACGTAACACGATTTTTATTTATCTATGTTGTCATGTTCATGGTTATGGGCGTGCGGGTTATCGGCCGAATGTTTCGGTGCAGCCGCATGGTCGCAGGGCAAAGGATGCATAAGGAGAAGAATATGCAGAAATCATGGAAACAGGCAATCATGGCGTCTCTGGCCGCCGCTGTCACGCTCGGAGCGGCGCATGCCGCCCGCGCGGTTGAAATTCAGGGCGCCGGTTCGACCTTTGTTGCTCCCATCATGTACAAGTGGATCAAGCTTTTTGAAGCCAGCCATCCCAATATCAAGGTGGATTATGAGGCCATCGGTTCGGGCGGAGGCATCAACGGTCTCATCAGCAAGACGATCAATTTTTGCGGATCGGATGCTGCGATGACCAATTCACAGATCAGAGCCGCCGGCGGTTCGGTTCTCCATATGCCGGAAGTCGCCGGTCCTGAAGTCATGAGCTACAACCTCCCGATGGTTCACAAACCTCTGGTGATGAATGGAAAGCTCATCGCCAATATCTACCTTGGCCGCATCACGCATTGGGACAACGCAGCAATTCAGAAACTCAACCCCGGCGTGAAACTGCCGCATCTGCACATCCTCGTGGCTCACCGCTCCGATGGATCGGGTACCACCTACATCTTTACCGGTTACCTCTGCAAAGTGAGTCCCTCATGGAAGTCGCAGGTCGGCCAGGCTACGTCTGTGAGCTGGCCAGTGGGGCGCGGTGGCAAGGGAAATCCGGGTGTTGCGGCGCTTATCGACAAGACCGTTGGCGGCCTCGGATATCTTGAATACGCTTACGCCATCAATGGCCACTTCCCCACCGCGACGCTGATCAATCGCGACGGCTATAAGATCCGTCCGTCGATCCCCGGCGTGATCGCCGCGCAGAAGGCGGTTGTCGCCAACCTGCCGGCTGATTTCCGCCTGCCGATTATTAATCCGTCCGGGAAGAAGGCGTATCCGATCTCAGGCTTTACCTACCTCATCATCGACAAGCACATGGGGTATATGAGCAAGGCCAAGGCGATCGCCACGGTCCGCTTTATTCACTGGATCCTCACCACCGGTCAGAAATACGCTGCCTCCATGCAGTACATCAAGCTCGGCTCCCTGATGCGGCATAAAGTGCTCGGACAGCTGCACAAGGCAACTTGGCATGGCCACAACCTGATGGCCATGATGGACAAGAATTGAGCCGGACGTATCCGCGGCACCCAGGTGCTAGACGGACGTGCTTTTGAGGAAACTGGGGTTCCCGGCCTGTTGGGGCTGGGAACCCTTATTAATATTTGTGGACGGAGAATGGCGGATTCATGAGTATAAGGCATTTACACACCGGACCCCGCAGCGACTCGGGGGGCGGTGCCCGCCGCGTTTACCGGCGCTATCTGGATCGCGCCGTTTACGGTGTAAGCCTTGCGGGCGTGTTGACAACCATTGTGATCCTCACATCGATCTTCGCCGTGCTGACGCATGGTGCCTGGATGGCGCTGACCACCATCAACTGGCACTTTTTCACCACGCAGGCGTGGAACCCGGTCACCAATAAATTCGGCGTCCTGGCTTTCATGTATGGCACTGGATTGACGACGCTGATCGCACTCATCTTCGGCGTGCCGCTGAGCATCGGCTCCGCCGTGTTTATTACGCGCATCGCGCCTCCGTTTCTCGCCGGCCCGGTGTCATTCCTGATCGAGGTGCTCGCCGCCATTCCGAGCGTCGCATACGGCCTCTGGGGAGCGTTTGTCATGTCGCCGTGGCTGCAGAATTATGGCGAAAACTGGCTTTATCATGCCCTGCGGCACATCAAGCTCATCTGCGTGGGCGAATATCCAAACCACCATCGCGCGTGGTTTCCTGCCAATCTTGTGCACGGTGGCCCCTCGGGCAGCGACTTTCTCGCGGGTGGATTGATTCTCACCATCATGATCCTGCCGATTATTACTGCCATTACGCGCGATGTGCTGCAACAATTTCCGGCGGAACTCGAACAAGGTGCCCGAGGACTCGGTGCAACGTGGTGGCAGACCACGCGGCTGGCACTTCATTATTGCCGTGTCGGCATTTTTGGTGCGGTCGTGCTCGGCATGGCGCGCGCCATAGGTGAAACGATGGCCGTCATCATGGTCATCGGCAACACCGATCAGATAAGGGCGAGCTTGTTTGCCGGTGGTCAGACCATGTCGGGAGTACTGGCCAATGAATTTCTCGAGGCCGATCACCCCATCTACCTCAGTGCAATGTTTTATGTGGCGCTGGTGCTCATGGTCAGCACTTTGGTGACCAATCTGCTTGCACGCGGATTGCTCAGTGGAATTAATCGCGGGCGATAGCGCCGCGGAACGAACTCAGAACAGTAGACGCAAAGGACTAATATATGTCTGAGACAAAAGAACCATTTCCATTCCAATCCCGACGTTCTTTCCGCCGCGTTGCCAGCAGGATATTGGCCTTCGCGTGCACCTTGGCCGCCATGGCGGCGCTCGTGATGCTGTTTTTTATTGTCAGTTACATGGTGATCAAGGGCATCGGTTCCATGGACCTCGCGTTTTTCACCAATTTGCCGCTGGAAACACCCATGGGCATGCGAAACTGCATTGTCGGCACGGGCATTCTGGTGGGGCTGGCCGGGCTTTTTGGCGTTCCGCTGGGAATGCTCTGCGGCATTTACCTCAATGAATACGCAGGCAAGGGTTGGTTCACGCTCGCGATCAGGTTAATCATGGACGTGCTTGCGGGTACTCCAACCATTATCCTCGGCGTCGTCTGTTACGAACTGATTGTTGTCCCCCAGAAGCATTTCTCCGGGTGGGCCGGTGCCATCGCCTTGGCGCTCATCATGATTCCGATCGTGGCTCGTGCCACGGAGGAAATGCTCCGCCTTGTGCCTGCAACCATTCGTGAAGCTTCCGCCGGCCTCGGCGCCTCAAAGGCACAGACGCTGTTGCGAGTTGTTCTGCCAGCCGCTAAATCTGGTATTGCGACCGGCATCCTGCTGGCCGTCGCCCGAGTAGCGGGTGAAACGGCACCTCTGCTTTTCACGGCATTGGGCAACAGCAATGAGGTTTACAACCCCAATAAGCCGTATCCGTCGCTAACCATCCAGATATTCAATTATTCGCAGTCTGCGGAACCGGCTTGGCGACATCAGGCGTGGACGGCGGTGCTGGTACTCGTCGCAATGATCCTCGTCTTCAGCGCGGCGGTCCGTTTCGCAGTTCGTGGCAAAAAACTTTCGCGGATCTGATCCCTCCGCCTAACTCATATAGGACACGTGAAAAGAGAGCGGATGACGTCTTATCGCGAGCCTGCAATCAAATCTCGGTTGGTGCGAAGCGTAAATTGCTCTATACGCGAAAATATAATTCGCATAAAAGTATAAATCGGTAAATGGCATGAATTTTGATGATTTTTTTGAAAAAACCGCCAAAATCAAATTTAATTCATAAAAGCGAATGTTTTGACCATCTCCCTATTTAATCCATCCGATAAAATGGTTAACATTTGTTGGTTGGGATTGAGTGGGTTCGGAGTTTGTGGATGATGCGTCGCTGGGTCTGTTGAATCGCCCGGTCGGCGTGGTCTGAATGCCTATGTGGAAGAAGAAAAATACCCGTCGCCAGGCGGTAGCGGATGATGCCGGAGAGCCTCGATTCTGGTTGCAGCCGGGGCGACTGCGATTTTCGCTCGGCGTACTGGCGTTTGCCGTCATGATGGTGGCCATTACCCGCATTCCAATCGCCACGCCATCGTGGCTTTATGGTCGGGCGCCCGTGACGATCGTCTCGCCGGTGACCTTTGGCGTCGTGAATCCGGCCGCTTACACCGCCAAGCGGCAACAGGCGATGGATGCGACCAGTCCGGTACTTCAATTGGCCCACCGCGGTCAGGTTCTGGCGCTGATCAAGGCCCAGCTGATGAACCTGCCGTACGATGTGGCGGATGTGAAAAAAATCGCGCAACTGCCGGCACCCATACAAAAGCGGTTTGCCGACATGACGCCGGGAGCACTGGCGTGGCTGCATGAGATTGTGGCGCAGAATCAGTTTTCGGCGTACATGACCCGTGTGCGACTGCTGGATCATCTGCTGCGATCCCATCCCGTGGTGGACGCTCAGACATGGAAACTTATTGCCCGAACGGCGGCCGATCATGTCATGGCGCCCAAGGGGATAAAGAGCAGCGACGGTTATTGGAAACTGCCGATGAGTCGGCTTCGGGCTCTGGGAAAGCATGGGCAGGGATATCGGTCGCTGGTTGAACGATCATTTCCGGAACCGATGTGGTCAACCCTGATCGGATATCTGGGGTCGGTCGGTTCGCCAATCTTTACGCTCGATAAGGCGGCAACTCAGCAGGCGCGCCTCGCCAATGCGGCGGCGGTTAAAAAGGTCATTACCACCGTGCATCGGGGACAGATTTTGGCCTCGGCGGGAAAAATGATCCACTCCTCCGACCGCGAGGCCATTCTGGCCGCCTATCAGGCGTATCGGCATAAGATTCAAATTGCCCATCCGTGGGCATCGTTGGAGGGCATTCTCGGGATGGCGGTGATGGCGTCGATCCTCGGTTTGCTTTGGGGGCTGTTTCTCATCACGCGCCAGGATGAAGCGAGGCAAAGGGCGTCGTGGTTTCCGAGCCTGCTGATCATCGTCTGTCTCCTCATCACTCGGATTCTGATGGCTGTGGGCCTCGGGGATTGGATTTACCTGCTGGGGCTCTCCCCGATTCTGCTGGGGGCGACGATTCTGGTCACGGTCTACGGGAAGCGTTTCGCCCTGGGGGCGGCGGCATTCTGCATTGTGATCGTGACCGTCATGGGCGGGCTGCAACTCAGCTTTCTGCTAACCGCGCTGATATCCACGATGGTTCTGATATTTTCGCTGGAACAGATACGCACCAGGACGCAGGTGATTCGCGTCGGGCTGCTCGATGCAGCCGCCGCCGGCGCCACCCTGCTGGCCTTCGGTTTGGCGCGAACCGGAGCGGATCGGCTCCTGCCGCTGCAGTGGTTCTGGCTGCACGCCGAACCGAGTTGGATGTCGCCGCTTCATAACATCGCCATGGCGGCGGGTGCGGCGCTGCTGAGCATTTTCGTTCTGCTGCTGCTTTTGCCGGTGATTGAGCGGCTGTTCGGCATCACTACGGCGATGACCCTGCTGGAACTCTCGGATACGAACCGCCCACTGCTGCGGCGGCTGGCGATTGAAGCCCCCGGCACCTTCAGCCATTCCCTGATTTTGGGAACGCTTGCGGAATCGGCTGCCCGGAGTATCGGGGCGGATCCGCTTCTGTGCCGTGTCGGCGCGTATTACCACGATATTGGAAAAATGCTCAAACCGGGCTATTTCGTTGAAAATACGGGGGGTGGCGGAGGGAATCGACACGAAAAACTCTCACCCGCCATGAGCCTGCTCATCGTCGTTGGCCATGTCAAAGACGGGCTGGAACTGGCCAGTGAGTATCATCTGCCCAAAAGCATCCGCAGGTTTATCGCGGAACATCACGGCACCACCGTGGTGGAATATTTTTTTCAGGCGGCACGCCAGCGCCAGGCACGCGATGCGCTGGTCGGAGCGGACAGCTCTCCCATTGAAGATTCGCAGTACCGCTATCCCGGTCCCAAGCCGCAGAGCCGCGAAACCGCCATTTTGATGATCTGCGACGGTTGTGAATCGATGGTGCGATCCCTTTCCGACCCGACTCCAGCCCGCATTGAGGGAGCTGTGCACGAACTCATTCGTCGGCGCCTGCTCGATGAGCAGTTCAGTCAATCCGGCCTGACATTGACGGATCTGAACACCATCGAGCAATCGCTGGTTCGGTCGCTGGCGGGAGTGCATCACCCGAGAATTGCGTACAACACCGAAAAGCCAATATTGAAGAGGGCGTAAATGGCAGTGGCGATATCCATTCATCCGGCGTCGTCGCTGGTGGCAGGCCGAAATAAACGGGGCGGGAAAAATGGCCCGCTGCAGATGACTGAGGCGGATATTACATGGCTGAAAAACCGCCTGCGGCAGGTTTGCCGGAATATGGGAATTCGTAATGGTGTTTGGGCTGTGCAGATCGTCACCGATTCGGAAATGGAATTTTTGCATCAGAAATTTTTTGGAATCGCCGAGACCACCGATGTGATCACGTTCGATATGCGGGGCGAAGGATGCCGATTGCCGACCGACCCGCTGGAACTCGACACCGCGATTTGTGCCGATGAAGCCCATCGCCAGAGTTGCAGACGGGAGATTGACTTGCGATCTGAACTGCTGCTTTACGCCGTGCACAGCCTGCTGCACGTGAGCGGGTACGATGACAAAAATCCGGCGGACGCCCGGCGCATGCATCGCCGTGAGGACGAGCTGCTTACCGACCTCGGCATCGGACCGGTGTATCAAAAATCGAGGAATGCCACGTGTCGACGCTGATGCTGCTGATCGTGCTTCTGATTGCGGTGCCGGGCACGCTGATCGCATCGGCCCTGGCGTATGCCGTCCGCAGCTTTTCCAAAGTCAGGCTGGAAGAGGAATTTGCCCGGCGCGGCCGTGCCGTAAATGCCCCACAGCTTGTGGAGCGGCAGATTGATTTCGCGCTCACCGCATCCATCATCCGTATTGTGTGCAATGTGTCGATGACCGTCGCGCTGGTTACCACCGCGCTGGGGCAGTCTGGTGCTGGCCGCATGATGCTGGATGTTGTTTTGGCGACGCTGCTCGCCTTTTTAATTCAGATGATTTTTTCCGTCGCGTTCGCCTCGGCGTGGGCCAACTATGGTGGCGAAGCCCTTATTGCCGCAACCTGGCCGGCGCTGCGGACCGCCGATCGCGTGTTTTATCCTTTGGTACGGTTTCTGCGTCTTTTCGACAGCTTTCTGCGGCGGCTGTTGGGCTTGACGGCGGAATCTCACGCCCTTGACGAAACCCACGAACATCAGGAGGAGATACTGGCGGTTGTATCGGAGGGGACTGCCGGAGGTGCAGTCGATGATGAACAGCGAAAAATGATCGAGGGGATTATCAGTTTCCGCGATCTGCAGGTCAGTCAGATCATGACACCGCGGACCGATATGGTCACCGTGAGCCTCAATGATCCGATTGATGTCATACGCGACAAGATCATGAAGGACGGCCTCTCGCGGGTGCCGGTGTATGACGGCTCAACCGATAACATCGTGGGGATTTTGTACGCCAAAGATCTGCTGCCGTGGCTTGGTGGTAATCGCCCGACGGAAGAGCCGAATGTGGCACGGTTGATGCGGCCGCCGCTCTTTGTTCCGCACTCCAAACCGCTGCGTGACCTGCTGCGGCAGTTTCGCGCCCAGCGCGTGCATATGGCGATAGTGCTGGATGAATTCGGCGGCACGGCGGGGCTGGTGACCAGTGAGGATATTCTGGAGGAAATCGTCGGCGACATTGCCGATGAATATGAAAAGACCTCGCCGCTTCCGTTTCAACGGATCGATGAACACACCGTTGAAGTGGACGGACGGGCCAATGTGACGGATATCAACCGGGAGTTGGACCTCCGGTTGCCGGAAGATCAGGATTATCAAACCATCGGCGGATTGATGATCAATCAGTTGGGGGTGATTCCGGGGCGTGGCACGGTGCTGACAATTGAGGGCATCGAACTGGCGGTGGTGGAAAGCGATCAGCGTCGTGTCCGCCGAGTTCGCATTACCATTCCCCAGTCCGCGGTGCAGCAGTGAGCGGTCGGCTGCTGGATGTGAAATGATCGGGGCCGGATTCCGCGCCAGCTCGGCCGGAGGTGCGATACAATGAGGGTGGGTGACGCATGCGAATGATGATTACAGGGCAGGTCGGACTCGACAGGCCGGCGTATCTGCAGCAGGTGCAGGAAATTGCCCGGTTGGCCGGAGAGCCGGTCCGGGTATTTAATGTTGGCGACATGATGTACCGTGAGGCTCCGGATGTGCGGCCCGGGCATATTCTCGATTTGCCGCTGTCGCGCCTGACGAGCCTCCGGCGTGCGGTTTTTCGGGATATTCTCAATGAGGCGGAGCGTTATCCGCATGTTATCGTCAACACGCATGCCACATTTCGCTGGCGGAACGGGCTGTTTTCAGCCTTTGATTTTGATCAACTTGCGCAGTTCAAGGCGGATATTTATGTCACGCTTCTGGATAATGTCGAGGCGGTTCACGCCCGGCTTTTGCGTGATGGGGCTGAGAGCCACACGCTCAAGGATCTGCTCGTCTGGCGGGAGGAGGAAATTCTCGCCACCGAGATTATTTCCAAGGTGAGTCCCGGCAAGCCGACACCGTTTTTCGTGCTGGCTCGAGGACGGGAGCAATCAACCGCCCAAAGTCTCTTTCGTCTGCTTACCCGGCCGACCATGCGGAAGGTATACCCCAGCTTTCCTATGAGTCATGTGGTGGATATGCCCGAAGTGCTCGAGGAGATTCGGCGCTTCAGGCGAACACTCGCCGAATACTTCATCACCTTCGACCCCGGCGATGTGGATGAAAAGCAGCTCTACGACCGGGCGGTCGCCGCGCTGGGGGAAAATCAGCAGACGATTAATATCGAAGCGGACGGCCGGACGCTTTCGCTGCGGACGGCGGAGATTGTCTCCGTCGGGGCAGACATCAACGGCCAGATCTATGCCCGCGATTTCATGATGGTGCGGCAGAGCGACATGATCGTCTCGCTGATTCCTGAACTTCCCGGCGGGCGGCCCGGGCTCTCCAGCGGCGTGGAACGCGAACTGCAGCATGCCTTTGATCATGGTCGCGATGTCTACGTCATCTGGAAGCCGCAGAGCGGGCCGAGCCCGTTTGTGACGCAGACCGCGACACGGGTGTTCGCGTCGGTTGATGAGGCCATTGAATATTTCAAATCCGCAGGCCTGATCGTGCCGCATTCGTTGTTTGAAACCACGGGCGCCACTTGAACGACACGCCCTCCATCGTGAGTTCTCTGAAGGAAGGAGCAATTCTTCCCGGACTGCCCGTGTCGCGCCGACCCCTCATCATGGGGATTTTGAATCTGACGCCAGAGAGTTTCAGCGACGGCGGCCGATTTTTCACTGCTGGCGGTGTCGATGCGGCGGCGGTCGCGGCGGCAGCCCTGGAGATGGCGCAGGCCGGTGCGGACATCATTGATATGGGGGCCGAGGCGACATCGTTTCATCGTGAAGGAGTCGTGCCGGTGCCGCCTGCCCAGCAGATTCTGCGGCTCTCCGACGCTCTGAAGCAAACCCGGCGCCTGCTTGATGACAATGGATTCGGCACCGTGGCGATCAGTGTCGATACGCGAAGCTCTCGGGTAGCCGGTGCGGCGCTGGATTCCGGTGCGGCGATGATCAATGATGTTTCGGGGGGGCGGCACGATCCGGGTATGCTGGCGCTGGCCGCACAGGCCCGGTGTCCGATCATCCTCATGCACGCCTGGCCGGAGAGTCCCGACCAGCCGCCCAAACCTCGCGCCGATGTTGTCAGCGATCTGGTTGGTGAACTGCGGCAGATGAAAGCGGCGGCACTGGAGGCGGGAATTCCAGCAGAACACGTGATCCTTGATCCCGGTATCGGCTTTGGTAAAGCGGCTGCGGATAACTGGCAGATTTTGCGTCAGCTTGGCGATCTTGCTGCGTTGGATTCTCCCCTGGCGGTGGGATTTTCCCGTAAGCGGATCACACGCGATCTTCTGCCGCCGCACCGGCAGGATTGGCAGCACCGCGATATCGCCTCCGCGGTCCTGCTTGCGGCAGTGCATCACCCTGCGGTGCTCATCTACCGGGTACATGATGTCTTCCTGACGGCGGTGGCGCGGGCGGCTCTGCAGCGGACAAAGGGATCGACATAAAATAATATTGTGTTTCCCCCCGGGGCGGGCGCAGGTCTTAAGACTTTCGATGGATTTCGGTTAAAATCAGATGGATGGTGGATTCATGGAACCGAGTCAGCAAGGGAAAACGCCTGTGATCGATCCGGACCTGCTGGAAATATTAGTCTGTCCTCTCACGCGGAGTCGCCTGCATCAGGAAGGTGACTTTCTGGTTGCCGAGGTTGGTGGCCTGCGCTATCCGATACGTGACGGGATACCGGTATTGCTGATTTCCGATGCCATCGTGCCGCCGGAAATTGGCTCAATGGAGGCGTTTCGGGAAAAGTATAAGGATCAGATACCGGATTGAGGTGCACGGCCGCATTTGAATCGCGCCGGGAGCAATCCTAATATAAGAGGGGTCTGGAACGGCGGCTTGATGGGTCAAACTGACTTGAGTAGGTGCGTAGATGAGCTGTGATCGGTGCCAAAAACCTGCTACGGTTCATATCAAGGAAATCAGCGGCGGAGCCATCCGGGAACTTCATCTTTGTGATCAATGTGCTGCCGAACAGGGTCTGGCCGCCCAGAAACACGCATCTTTCTTCGAATCGGTCAATGCCCTGATCATCGGTCGAACGGCCGACGAGGTGAAGAATCTCAAGTGTCCGGATTGCGGCATGACCTGGAAGGAATTTAAGGATACGGGTTTGCTCGGGTGCATTCGGGATTATGATATTTTTGCCGTGCAACTCGCCGCTTGGATTGAAACGGCTCAGGCCGGTGGTAACCACCACACGGGTAAGATACCCGCGGCCCGACTGATCAACGGGCCGGATTATCTGCGCCGCAAGCAGGCGATCCTGCAGATGAAGGCGGAGCTTTCGCAGGCGGTTTCGGATGAGGATTATCGTCATGCCGCCGAATTACGCGATAAAATCAAGGCGATGGAAGAACAGGCCGGGTGAGTGATTTGGACAATCCACATATGCTGACACTTGAATCCATGCCCAATCGCCCGTGTCACTGGTTGATGGGAGAGGGGCCAAAAAATGACATCCTGATCAGTTCGCGTGTGCGGCTGGCCAGGAATCTGCTCGCGTTTCCTTTTATGAGCAAGGCATCCGAACCGCAGCGGGAAGAAATCCAAACCACGCTGCGGAGTCGACTGGAAAAACTCAAGGAAGCCCCCGGTCATCTCTATGTCGAAATGTCAGATACGCACGACATCGACCGCCAGATGCTCATGGAGCGACATCTGATCTCCCGCCAGCTTGCGGCACCGGACGGCAGCAAGGGTGTGTTTATCACCGAAGGGGAAGATATCAGTGTGATGGTCAACGAAGAAGATCATCTGCGGATACAGGCTATCGCACCCGGGCTTCAGATTCAGGAATGCTGGCAGAAGGCGGGCATGGTGGATGATGAGCTTGAAGCCGGACTGGACTTTGCTTTCAGTGACAAGCTCGGCTACCTGACCGCATGCCCCACCAACCTGGGAACCGGGCTGCGCGTGTCGGTCATGGTGCACCTTCCCGCACTGCAGTTGACCGGAAAAATTGATCAGATCAAGCAGGCCGCCAAGGATATGCGCCTTGCCATCCGAGGGCTTTACGGTGAGGGGACGGAAGCCCTGGGCGATTTTTACCAGATCAGCAATCAGACCACGCTGGGCCGCAGCGAACAGGAGATCATCCGGGAGTTCAACGATCAGGTGGTCCCGCGGATTCTGCAGGCCGAGTCAGCGGCACGCGAACTGCTGGTGGAGGAGAACCCGCTGCTGATTGATGACCGGATCGGGCGGGCCTTGGGAGTGCTCAGTCACGCCCGACTGCTCACGGCCGAGGAAGCCCTTTACCACCTCTCCTATCTCCGGCTGGGGGTGACCCTGGGGCGGATCAGCGGTCTGGAGCTGAGTAACATTAATAATTTATTTCTACTTGCCCAAACGGCTCACCTGCAGAAGCTCCGGGGCGGCGAACTCGATGAGGCAACCCGCAAGGCCGTCCGGGCTGAATTTATCCGGCAGAAACTTTCCCGCGGCAATCTGTGATCTTTTCCGCCCGCGCCGACGCGCAACCGTTCAACCCTGTCTTCATCTTGTCGATCGCGGGGCAGCCGCTTTGGTGTGTGGCCGCATGTCGCTTGCCAAGATCACTGAAACCTGCGGATCATTCGCCACCGGCTGGCGCCCGATAGGCCCCGCCGATAGTCTCCCAGGTCAGGCCGTGGCGCAGAAGATATTTCCGCAGCCGGTCCGCGTCATTGACGCTCCTTTTCCGGTTGCGGGAGGAGGAAAATAATTTCCGCCCGGCCTCGGAAAGCGAGCGGCTGTCGCGGCAGACCTCCAGAACCGATGCAAGTTGCATGCGGTCAAATAGGTCCAGTTCCCCGCATGGGTGCTGTGGCGGCAAATCGGCAAAAGTCGCGGGTTGCGTGGTGGCTCCCTCGGGCCGAACCCACAACCGCTCAAGGCGTTCGATCTCCCGGCTTACCAGCGTCCCTGTGATCCGACCACCTTCCGCCAAGGTGCCCATACGCGTGATGCTGGCATTGAGGTCGCGGAAGTTGCTCCGCCAGAGCCCACGGTCCGACCGGGCGAACGCCAGATAGGTTTCATAGGCCTCGCGGCTGAAGGCCAGCTTTTTATTGATCCGCCGGCTGATCGCTTCGAGTTCAAAGGCGATATTCGGCTCGATATCCTCTGGGCGATCCCGCAGGGCGGGCAGATGAAAAGTCCAGAGATTGATCCGGGCAAGCAGATCTTCGCGAAATAACCCATCCTGCACGGCTCTCTGGAGATCGCGGTTGGTGCCGGCGATCAACTGAAAATCACTCGAGGATTCGGTATCGGCCCCTACCGGCAAAAAACGCTTGTCTTCAAGGGCCCGCAGCAGCATGGATTGTTCATCGAGGCCCAACTCACCGATCTCATCGAGAAGCAGCAGGCCGCCGTTGGCGCGGCGGAGCAGGCCGTCACGGGAGGTGCTGGCGCCGGTGAAGGCTCCCTTCACATGTCCAAAAAGAGCCGACATGGCGGAATCACCTCTCAGGGTGGCGCAGTTGAGTTCGACAAATTCGCCCGTGATCTGTCGCCGACTCTTTTTGAGTTCAAATATCCGCCGGGCCAACTGCGATTTGCCCGCCCCCGTGGGTCCCATGAGGAGAATGGGCGCCGATGATGAGATACTGATGTGCTCAATCTCGGCGATCATGTCATTAAACGCGCGGTTGCGGGTTGAAATCCCCCCCTTGAGAAAGGTCAGGCTGTCCTTTTTTTCCTGTTCAAACCGGCCGGCGATCCGGTCGTATTTCGAAAGGTCCAGATCAATCACGCTCAGGCCCCCCGGCGCGGATCGCCGATGGCCGGGCGGAGGCATCGTCTGGAGCAGTCGGCCCGGCAGCCGACCGGATTCCGTAAGCAGGAACAGGCATATCTGCGCCACGTGCGTGCCGGTTGTAATGTGAATGTAATAATCGTCTTCCGCCATGCGGAAGTCATATCCGGCCGCAAAATCGTGCAGGGCCCCGTACACCTCCTCAAAATCCCACGGGTCTTTCAATTCGCACAGGTGCGGCACGACCTGCGTCTCCGGCGATATGCCCGCGATGTCCTGCGTGACCCGGTCCAGAATGTGGTTAAATTTCTTCTGCGTGAGCAGGTCCAGACGATCCACGAGAAAATCTTCGTGGCGGCACAGATCCACGGTGGGACGCCACCGATCCCAACGCTCCGGCCCCATGCCGCCGTCAAGCACTGAACCGAGAAAGCCAATCACTACCGTCTTACGTCGAGCCATAGATTATATTCTACATAATTAGATAAAAAACTAAAATGTTCCACGGAGGACGTAACGGCATGGGGTGTAAAACAAAAAGATTCAAAAATCGTAACATCATGTAATATAAATGGATACGTGTCATATGGCGCCTCGGGAAGCATCTCCTGGCACGTGTTATGCTTTACTGATATGTGTCGGTCGGACGAAGTGCGGCCGTCGGGCATCCTTTACAGAGTCGCCCCAAGGGATGCTGAGATTGTGCGAATTTGGATTGCGGACGGGGCGAAGGCGAATGCGGATGGGAATGGTCGGTTTCACGCGGGCGTGCGGCCTGCCGGGCCGGCGGGTTGGGTGCCTGCCGAAGGACTGACACTCTTACGCATCATGTCGCCTTCGCCCCCGGGGCCGGGCCAAAAGACGTTCAGGGTTGTATTACCATTTGCACCCTGCGAGTATAAGGAGTAGACATCATGGACATCATCGAAACAGAACCCGTCACGCAGGAACGCTTCATCCCGACAGGCGAAGCGACGGCCATACTGCCGGCCCGTGATCCAAAACTCACGCCGATTACGGTCATCGGCACGCCGGAAATACGCGAGAAGTTCGACGGCCTGTGTATCAAGCAGGCATTGAATTCCCGCTCGGCGCCGGGCGTCAGTGCGCTGGTGCTCAATCCCGATGCTCACGCTGGCTACGGCGCTCCGGTCGGTTGTGTCCTGGCATCGCCGACGCACATTTATCCGGGGCCGGTGGGCGTGGACATTAAATGCTCCATGAGCCTGCTGCAGCTCAACGTGCCGGCGGAGGTGATTTCGGATAAGCCCACACGCCGGGCGTTGATTGACGCCATCGTCGAACGCGTGCCCACCGGTGCGGGGCGGGGACACCGGTCGGCCAAAAAGTCCCGATACATCGCGCGTGCCGTCGGACTTGAGGCGGTGACGCAGGGGGCGTCTGAGTCGGTCTGCCGCGCGCTGGGGATTCCCCCCGTCTGGGCCGTCCGCTGTGAAGATGCGTGGCACCGCGGGCATGATGGCTCGGCGGATGCCCTTGGGGCCCGTTGGGATGCCCTGCAGCATGGCGCGACAAAAAACCTGGATTCACGCTTTTCACAACTCGGCTCCTATGGCGGTGGAAATCACTTTGGTGAATGTGAAGTCGTGCAGGTGGCGGATAACCCGCGAAGTCGCAGCGCGGCGGAACGCTTCGGCCTTAAAGACGGCCATGTGGCATTTCTTTCGCACTGCGGATCGCGGGGGTTTGGGTACCAGCTTGCGAACACCCAATTTCGTCGCCTGCAGGAGCATTTTTCCCGGTGGAACATCCCGCTGCCCGGCGACGATCGGGAATTGGTTTATGCCCCGCTCGGCACGCCCGAAGCGGACGCCTATATTGATGACATGAGCATGGGCGCCAACTTCGCCACGGTCAACCACCTGCTGATCAACGCACTCGTGCTGGAGGCTTTCGCCGAGGTTCTGCCCGGCACGACCGGAGAATTGGTTTATATGATCAGCCACAATATCGCCCGGCAGGAGATGATGGATGGCTGCAAGCAGTGGGTTCATCGCAAGGGCGCCACGCGGGCGTTCCCGGCGGGGCACCCGTCGCTGGCGGATACACCCTTTGCCGACGTCGGCCACCCGATCTTGCTTCCCGGCAACCCGCAGGCTGGTTCAGCGGTTATGGTTGCCGCGGCGGGCGCGGAAAAGAGTTGTTTCAGCGTCAATCATGGTGCCGGTCGAGCCATGGGCCGCCGGTCCGCCATTCGTCAACTGGATCAGCGTTCCATTGACGAATCCTTTGCGTCGCAGGACATTTTGACCAACTGCCGCAACTACCCGCGGGATGAAGCGCCGGCGGCGTATAAGGACTTTGACCAGGTGCTCGAGAGCGTTCGGCTGGCGGGGCTGGCCGATGAGGTGGCCCGCCTCAAAGCCCGCTTCGTTATTAAAGATTCCGACAGGGCGGATGATTAATGATGGGTAAAAATAGATTCGATATCCGGTTTCGGCCGGAGGATTCGTTGGAAGTGCGGACATGATATTGCTTGATGGATCGACAGGTGAGGGGGGCGGGCAGGTCCTTCGGACCGCCCTTTCTCTGTCGATGGTAACCCGCACTCCTTTTGTCATTGAAAACATCCGCGCCAAACGGCGTCGCCCGGGTCTCATGCGCCAGCATCTTACAGCGCTGGCGGCGGCGCAGGCCATCTGCCATGCCACCGTCGAGGGCGGCGAACTCGGATCATGCCGGTTGCAATTTACGCCTGGTCCCGTGCGCGGGGGAAAGTATCGGTTTGCCGTGGGAACCGCCGGCAGCGCCACCCTCGTGCTTCAGACCGTCCTGCCCGCACTTATGATTGCCGGTGAGCCGAGCGAATTGCAACTCAGTGGCGGCACGCACAACCCGTTTGCGCCCCCGTATCCGCATCTGGCGGAATGTTTTCTTCCGTGGATCAATAAAATGGGCCCACGTGTTGAAGCGGAGTTGCACCGACCCGGTTTTTATCCCGCCGGCGGTGGGGAATTTTCCGTCCGGATCGAGCCGTGTTCCCGGTTAGCGCCCATCGATATTGCCGCCCGCGGCACGATCGTTCGCCGTACTGCCCGCATATTGGTCGCCGGGCTCGCGTCCGGCATCGCCGAGCGTCAACGTGAATTGCTCATGCAGTGGACCACGCTGGGAAGCGAGGACATCGTTGTTGAGATATTGCCGAATTCGGTGGGGCCGGGCAACGCTGTGGTTCTGAGTCTGCAGGCCGAGCATATTACGGAAATATTGGTAGGTTGCGGCGAAAAGGAACTCTCGTCCGCCGCCATGATTGAGCGCCTCGTCAAAGAAATGCGGACGTATATCAGTTCGAACGCCCCGGTCGGCCGTCATCTGGCGGATCAACTGCTGTTGCCGATGGCCTTGGCCGGTAGCGGTCGGTTTGTCACCATGCCGCTGAGCAGCCATGCTCAGACCAATATCGAAGTAATTCGCCGCTTTCTTTCCGTGCCGATAGTGGCGGTATCTCAGCCCGACGGGCTCGCCGAGGTGCAAATTGGCCGATGAGATATTGATTGGGACATCTGTGTCAGGTTGCCAATACGGCCCGCAAATGTGCCCATCGCCCCGTGAGAAGTGAAAACGCAGAACGATCAGGGCACGATTGACGCTGCAATCGGAGTCTTTCCGTCCCCCTGAAGATTCTCTCCCAATCTACTGCGCTACAACAATCCGATAATCGCCGCCGGGCATGACACAGATTCGGTAGCCATGGCTTGTGGGTAAAACTCTAATGTGTGTTTGCACCGGAGGCTTGCCGTTGATTGTTACCGTTGCGTCGCGTGACGCGGGAATATACACCCGGGCGGTGATGTGCGGCGGAATGACAAAGTGCATAAGCAAATGATGTCCGCGATGTTGCCAATGGCTGGTTACTCTACCTAGAACGGAATCATAGCTCACATGCACCCACTTGAGATTTTTCAGCACCGCCGGGCGAATCTCCAACTGCCTTCCGGGCTTCCGCGCCAGATCGATTCGTATGCCCCCAAGGCCTTGGAAAAACCATTCTTCAATATGACCCAACATAAAGTGGTCCTGTGAATCGGCTGGTAAAGCATTCCATGCCTCAGTAAGGGATGTTGCACCATGGAGAATCTGATAGCCGTAACTGGGCGGCGTGGTTTGCATCGCCATCTTAAAGAGCAACTCCGATTGCCCGGAAGTCATCAATGCCTTCACGACGTAATGAAATCCGATATCACCTGCTGTAGTGTGGTAGTCATGTTTGCGAACATTGGCAACCAGATGAGAGATTACCCTTGACCGGTCTGCTTTTCGGACAATTCCTGTCGCCAAGGCCATGGCATCAGCACATTGGCTGCCGCGATCATATTGGCCGGTGGCCGGGTGATAAAACCTGCGGTTAAATGCCGCCCGCACGCGCGTTGCCTCAACGCTGAATTGATCGGCCGCATGGTGGTGGCCCAGCACACGGGCGATTTTTATCATGACGGTGATATCCCGATACCACGTGGCGGTCGCTGTCACTCCCATGGTGGTCAGTTGTTCAACTCCCGGTGGCCTTGGTCCCAGGTCGAACCAATCTCCCAGGCCATAGGCGATCATGCCGTTTACCGCCCGGGATTTGAGGTACTTCAGATATCGCGTCATCATTCCATAGTTATCGTCCAATATACGTTTATCCCCAAAATATTTATAGATGAGCCATGGATCAAGAATACAGGCGCTTCCCCATTCCGGGGAATCAACAAACCCACCCGGATAGTTGAAATATTGCGGAGCAAAATCGGGCACCATGCCGTCGGCCCATTGCGCATCACGCATATTGGCGGCGGTCTGCTCATAGAGTCGGGGCACAAAATAGTTGTCCATCATCCCCGGCCCCACGAGATAGGTATCCTCCAACCAGCCGGTTTTTTCCCTTGTGGGGCAGTCGGTAATAATGCTTTCCATGTTGTTCACCATGGCCATGGTGATAAGGTGATGAATTTTGTTCAGCAGATTATTGCTGCATTGGAAATAGCCGATCGTGGGAGACGATGTATGGGTCGCCTCGCCGATTACGCTTAAAATCGTCGGTCGCCCGTCCGGGGCGCGGAGTGGGGCAACGGTATTGATTTGGAGATAGCGGAAGCCGTAATAGGCGAAAAACGGGTGGAATGTATTGATTCCTCTCCCGTTAAGGGTGTACGTGCACCAGATCGGGCCAGCACAGGATTGCCACTCTGTGCCGTTTGCGTGCAGTAACTCGGAAGGATAGACAATCAGCATGGAGCCCGCCGGTCCGCGGGCTTTGATAACAAATTGGCCCGCCATGTTCTGGCCCAGATCATACACAGCTACCCTCGGCATCGGATGCGTGATGCGGACAGGTCTGTAAATCCGCATGATCCTCACGGGTGGTGCGATCTGCGCCTTGAGCACCCCGCCGGGGCCGTGCATGACCACCGCCGATTGCCAATGCGCTGCATTGAACCTGGAAGTATCCCAACCCGCGATTGCTTTCAGTGCGTCATAATCCTCGCCGCCATAGATGGATGAAAATGTCACCGGTCCCGGGGTGGTGCGCCATCGGTTGCTGCTGATAATAGTTTTGCGGCTGCCATCGCGGAACGATAACTGCAATTGCAGTATGAGTTCAGGCCGGCCGTAAGGATTCGGCGCGTGTTCATATCGGCGTGTCCCCTCGGGACAATCATACATCCCCGTACCCAACATCATGCCGATCACATTACGCCCCCGGTGCAGGAGAGTAGTGACGTTATAGGCGTTATATGAAACGGTTTTTTTATAATCCGTCCAACCCGGCTGCATGACATCATCGCCAACCTTGTGGCCGTTAATGAACAGATCATATTGCCCCAACCCCGAGACAAACATGGTTGCCCGATTTATCCGTCGACTGATGAAAAAACCATGGCGAAAGAGCGGTAGCGCATGTTGCGGATTCGGTCGATGGCCCCAGGGAGCGCCGCCCCATTGGGTGATGCGGTGGGCGGGTTCCCAATTCGCAGGTTTGAATCCCGATCGATTCCATCCGGATGGCGGCGTGTTTTCAGTCGTCATCCAGGTTGAATCGACGGGCACATGCACCTTGGCACCTGTGGAGAGCTGGATGGTCAGGGTCCCTATCAGCCCTGCGTAATTGATATTGTCGCCCGCATTGGCGGCGGTGATGGCCAGCGTATTGACTCCGGGGTGCAGCAACCGGCCGATATCAGGATGGTAAATGTGATTCCAATTTGCGCCGCGATATTGCGTCGTCTGGGCAGCCTGTACGCCGTTGACAAAAAGCGTGAACTGTTCATCAGCTGTGAGATCAAATACCGCCCGGCGAACGCGGACGTCACCGGGTATGGTTAGTTGCCGACGGAACCACACACGACTCAGAGTTGAGCTGCCGCCGCCTGCGTTCCCCCACATCCAGTTCAGCTTTCCCAGCGGGTTACGCCGGGGTAGCGGGGCGGAGATCCATTGAGCCTCCCACTTCACCCTTGGTGGTACCACACGGAGTTCGTTCCGAAGTTGCAACGTATCGGGCATCGCAACGGTCCGGTGACTGCCGATTGCCATAACAACGAGTTCAATAATCGCTATTGCGGCGGATAATCGGAATTTCAGCACGCCGCTGACTCCTTTGTAGAAAGAACATGTCTTTATCATGGTATCCAACGGTGCACCGCTGAGATTCCCATTACGCCCGGCGATTTAATACACTGTCTATTTCCGCCCCCAAGTATTTCTTATGGCCCAAAGCAGAACCCGTTGCTGGGCGGCATGATCAAGCCCGCTGTTCCAAATGTAAGCCAATGGATAACCCAGGATAACCTTGCGGGGGCTTAGTCTTACCGGATGAGATAATTCAGGTGCAATCGGTAAACCCGGAACATAACGGGCGAAGGTTCCGATGCCGGGTGCATGACCGGAAAATGTCGCGCCATGCCCGAGAACCTCAAAATTGGCTACATATCCCGTGGCGGAAGCACTTGAGCCCGACCAGCCGAAAAAACCTGCGTAAGCGGTCGATGATTTTCCAAATCCTCTTATTGGCTGATTAAACTCCTGCGTCATATCATGCCCGTCGTAAGAGAGGGATGCTACCTCTCCGGTATGGGTATTTATACTTAAAGACACGGTGTAAAACTTCCCGGCCTGCCAGCCCAGGAATGGCGCGGGTCTTGGCGGGCCGACAAGGTTACCATCAACGCACAATTGAAGCTGCCCGTTATCACGATTGATGAAGAATCCCGAAAAGCCATCGGTGGCGTCTCTCGGCGGCTTGGAGTAGAAACCCACACCAACCCGGTCAGCGGTATCTACCTGCACCTGAGCTCGAACGGTAATGATTCCCGGGAGGTGATCATGCCCCAATTTGCGAAGGCGGATGTACGCGGCGTCGTTGAAGTTTGTCCTGCAGCTATGAGTTCCAGCTTCGGGTCCACGGGAAACACGCATCGGTGAGTGCAGATATCCTGCAGCGTCCTGCGAATAAAACCTCCAGCGAGTTGAGGGAAGATCGACAGCCGGCGTGCAGCCTGCTGCTAAAACCGATTGCGTTCTGCCTGCAAAGTTTTCAACAACAATAGGCTGATTTCTCAATTTACGCGGAATGTTTTTAATTTCTACAATCGTCGGCAACACCGATTCCAATTTTAACAGTCGGCGACGCGTTGCCATCGGTATAAGTTGCTCGGGTGAGAAGGCAACGTAGAGCCCTCGATAGTCATTGAGGCTTTCCTTCAAATCATCCCCACAGATGATTCGGACCCTGTAACCGTTCGTTTTGAGCATGCGCCAAGCGCCGAACTGTGCGAGGTTGAGCCAGCGGGTCGGTTCACGGTAACAGTAATTGGCCCACTTGGAGACATACAGCAAAATAGTGTGCCGGGCATCACGGCGCATTGCCCGTGTCGGTCCTGCTGTCTCGCATATCTGCCCCCATTTTTTCATGTAGGAATAACCTGAAGGCAGAGTCTTGTATCCACCCGCGTTGCATTCTTCAATACCACATCCCTGCTCTACCGCCGCTTTTCCCATCGCGGTAAGAAACGCCGACGTATATCCCAGAGCGGCCATTCCGACGGGATCATCAAATTCGATGACCACCGGTTTAAGCGTGATGCCTTGGAATGTTGCCAGATCCGCCTGCATTTTCCATATGCCCTGATGTGCGTTTAAATCAAAATCGTAACTTTGGAGAATTTTGTCAGCACCTCGGGACATGCCGTAATAGTCGAGGTTTGACATCTCCGCCGAGCCGGAGCGATAGCTTTCTCCCAATTGCACAACAATACCTGCCTTGGGGTCTCCTGCCCGAATGGCACGATTGAATCTTTTCAGTGCCGTCCGCCAATTCTCCTGACGAAAGGCAATGAACGCCATATCGGCCGCGGTACTGTCAGGCGTGCCATGGGTTGTACCGGGAACTGGAGGAGTTTGCGGCAATGGTGCATCGCCTACAATGCGGGCCAACCAACGTGGTCGGGGGTTTGCACGAACAGTTTTGCGCCAAAGTTTCAAACTTGCCGGGTCAAATGTACACCAACTGCCATATTTATTTTCCGCCTGAGATCCAATAAATGCACACCAATCGACATGCTGTCCACGGAAATGTTTGGCCAGATGCGTGCAGAGGGGTGAAAATGCCCGCCAGAATCGCGGATCATTGATGGATGGTATGTTAAGCGATGTGACTTTGCCGGACTCATATTCCATCTTATCGACATGCAGCCAACTTGGAGTGGCCCCTCCCCAATAACTGTTGATTCGCACGCCCAATCGAAGGCCGATTTTTCGTGCAACCGCCAAACGACGGGCAATAAAGCCAAATCGGTAATGCCCCGGCATTGGCTCAAGCCTTTTCCACGCCGCGGAAATATAAATTTCCGTACCACCAATCGCCTTAAAATCCCGGGCCCAGCGTTTAAACTCGCTCAAGTGGGCGCACGATGGATCCCAATTCCAAAGCGTCAAGGAATATTCCCGATGAGGACTGCTGCGCGCACACGCCGCAAAAGTTACAGCGCAGGCAAAAGCGAGCATCACAGCAATCTGTTTTAATGTTATCATCGATTTCACCCGTGTTTCCCGTTCATCCAACGGTTTGACATTAAATAATAATCAACAAACCAATTCGTGCTCCGGCAGTCTGAATCATCATTCTCGCGGGCATCTCCCTGGTCTACTGCTGCCCGGCCACCGACGCGTTCATCCGCCGTTATCCCCTCGTGTTCCTTCCCTTGCGCGGCCTGCCGAATCATACCAGTAAAGACTTCACCATCCCATACGGCCACCGCTCAATCAACACGCCCTTGTTGCATGATCTTTGGACAGGCAGCTCCAAGATTTAATTGTCCGAGTGATGCACAAGGAGGAGAGTTTACGGTTCGGTTCATGCATTGCACACCATGTTGCGCATCGGGGATGTCTGAGACGTTTTGAGGCGATGATAACTGCACATTGCAGCCAGATATTCCACTAGTCGCACCAGAATCACCAACCAAGATCTGCGCAGTCACCGTACTATCCTGTCGGCTCAATGGGTTATCCATGCCGACGCCTGCGAGTTTCAAATATGATGCCATCCATCGGTCGGGTCGCTGTCTGTCATGGTCACGAGCTTCAGCTTGATCCACCCGGTATCTATCGCCAATAAGCTAACCCGTTGGACTGATTGCCGATCGTCAGGCCGGTCGCCCCCTGATCGTCCGTTCCGCCGCCATAGCCGGCATGCGCCATATCCGGCGATCCGATCCAGTGCACGGAACCATCGTTGTAGAGCTCGTTGGCGCCATCCGGCATTCCACGATATTGCAGAGAAGGAGTGTCCACGTGATTGGCGCCGATAATGGTCCAGCTTCCACTGACTGTGACATCAATATCGGTGGCCAGAACATCCGATCCGGCGCTTGTAGGTTGTTGGACATAATTGTGGCCGGGTTCATAGTTGCAGAACTGCGTTTCAGCCGGCCCATTGGGAGTCGGCTGATAACCCTGCTGCATCTTGTAGCAATAGCAATACCCGGCGTCAACGTTCTGCCACTGCACCAACTTCCACTGTCCATTCGCCTTATTCAGGGCAGTCTGCAAACCCGCCGTGGGATTGTTGGCATCCAAGGTCTGGCCAAAAAAATCACCGGGCTGTGTGCAGTAGATCATCGACGTGTTTTGCAGAATTCCCGTCGTGTAGAGTAGTGCCAAACCCCATGGTTGCCATAGTCCATTGGGTTGATACGGCGGTTCTCCGGGCGGCATTTCAGAAGAGTTGGGATAGAACGCTAGAGTGCCGAACGACCAATTGTAGGGGTCTGGTGTGGGATATTGTCCACGATTGCTCTGCGAGTATTCATAAATGGCCTGACCGATCTCCCGAAGGCGAGACGCGCAGACGGTGCGGGCGGTCAAGATTCTGGCTCGTGCCAGCGCAGGCAAAAGCAAGGCGATCAGTAAAGCGATGATGGAGATAACCACCAAAAGCTCTACGAGTGTAAACCCACGCCTAACCTCGCGAGTTCCCGCGAATAATCGGTTGGCAACCATAGCATCTTTTTCCGTGTTCGATCGCAAATTCTGTCAAGACAACATGTAGCTCAAAGCGCACCCCGCTTCCTGCGGTTTCCTCCGTTTTTTCGGCCAACCCACAGGAGACCCACACCCGCGGTCGCCAATAAAATCAGCGAAGCTGGTTCTGGCACGGGGCTGGTCGTTGAAACCGAGAAATTATCCACATACCCGGTTGCGTTGGTCGTGTAGGGCTCGTCCGAGTAGAACCCGGCAAAGGTCGGGGCACCTGTCGAAGAAGCTGCCGCACTGGAAAAATCGCTGGTAAGGTTCGTGCCATCAAAGACCAGTTGGGTGATCGTGCCGGTGGTGGTATCGACAGAATAGGTCAGTGTGTTAAACCCGGTGATGTACCCATTTGAAATCGTCGCACTGGACGGCGCCGCTGCCGTTACACTGGTAGCAGTTCCATTGTTGATGAATGTCAAATCGCCGTAGGGATCGATAGCGATTCCAGTGAAACCAGTAAAGCTGTTCTGCCCGTTAGTGGGTACGGTGCCCCAGAACCCCAGTCCCTCTCCATATTTGTTGTACGATAAACTTCCGCCATGGATGGTTCCGATGTTTAAGTCGGCGCTGATCGTGAGCACGCTCGGTTCAGTGTAGCCATTAACACTCGCGATACTAATTCCTGCGGCGTCGTTGTAATTGGTGCTGACCGATGGCGCTGGATTACCGACCAAGGTGTCAATCGTCATGGGGCTTGTACCGCCTGCATTCTGCTGCCCGACCTGCCATGTTGAACCGGGTAGGTCGACTCCGTCCGGAGTACGTCCATTGACCGCTGCTCCATTGGTTCCTGAAAAACCATCAGAGACGATGACGGTACTTGCAGACGCAACACCAACGTATGCGACGGCACCCAGAGAGGCAATGGCGGTTCCGAGCAGTGATAAACGTGTATTCAGACGCATGGGTCAACTCCTTAAAAAAGCGCCCCCGACCGAACTGATGGGCCGCTGCGTCGGTAGGGGCATGCATTCGACGACAGCAGACGAAATATGAAACTAGAAGCAGTATAGCCCACCACAAGGCTCGTGTGTTATCTATTTGTGCAAATCGCTTGTCTATTTTGACATCTCCCATACTTTCCGCTGTTCCACCCCGGAAATGGGTAGTCATTTATTTGTAACGATCTTTCTCTGCGTGTTCGGGTTGATGAGGCGTCCGGTGGCCGATACAAAATACTCGGCCTCGCCGATCAACGGAATGAGGCCGGATGACGCACTTTTTTATTTTGATATCTGTAGAATGCCTAGAGCATGCTGGAAATGCTTACAGGAGTCAGATTGCGATGAAACGATCCTCAACTCGGATACCTGCTGGAATCGCCGATTATTCACCGGCACGAAAAGTTCTGCTCTCTTTGAGTTGGTATTCGAGTAATATTCATCGGGGCATTGCACGATACGCCGAAAAAGCCCATTGGCAACTCGATCTCAGCACCGTCCATGACTCTTTGCTGCCGACAAAATGGAACGGCGACGGCATCCTCTGCACCGCCGGTAACAATCGGGATGTTGATCGACGGTTGCTGAGTTATAAGAAGCCCATCATCAATATCGGCAACGACGATCGGTTACCAGTGCCGAGAGTGGCGGCGGATATGGACCGGGTCGTGAAATTGGCGGTGAACCATTTTGTCCAGAGGGGTTTTGAACATATTGCATATTACGTGTGCCGTGGCAACCGGGCGGAATTGGCGAAACTGGAAATATTCAGACGAACGGTGGCGGTCACCGGAAAAACATTCCATCTCATTGATTGTTCTGCCCACAGCTACAATGTGCGGCTGCAGGTTTTATGTCGGGCTCTTGGCAGATTGCCGAAGCCGCTGGCAGTCAACGCCCAGGTGGATGAGTTCGCGACGGAGATTATTCAGGCGGCCCTGGGTGCGAGTTTACGGGTTCCAGAGGATGTTGCAGTGCTGGGCTGTAATGATGATCCGTTAATCTGCCCATTCGCGCCGGTGCCTCTATCAAGCATCGACAATAATCTGGAGGGAATCGGTTACGGTGCGGCAGCGCTGTTGGATCAGTATATGCGCCGTGAAAAGACTCTTCCCGAAGTTGTCCTCATCCCTCCCCGCGGCATAACGGTTCGTCAGTCCACGGATATTCTGGCAATCAGTAATCGGGATGTTGCTGCCGCCATGGAGATTATCAAGCGACGCTACCGCGAACGGCTCAGGGCTCAGGATATTGCCAAGGAATTGAATATATCATACCGAACCCTGCACGCCGCCTTTCTGCGCTTTGTTGGGCACAGCATGGCGCACGAAATTCGGCAGCGACGGGTAGAGCACGCGGCCAATCTGGTCATCAACAGCAGGCTTAAGATGCAGAACATTGCGTGGGAGTCCGGTTTTTTGACTTTAAGCCATATGGTACGAGTGTTCCATCGTTTCAAGGCAGTCCCTCCCGGTGCCTATCGAAGGTCCTTCGGACGCACAAGTCGTTAGGATACCAACGTCAAAAGTGAATGGATGCTATGTGATCATGACGAAAAGAGCGGTCGTTGTATTGGGAATGCACCACAGCGGGACCAGTGTGGTGGCGAGATCATTGGCGGTATTCGATGTGTATCTGGGCGACGACTTGATGGCAAGCCAACCGGATCATCCCAAAGGGTTCTGGGAAGATAACCGAATCACCGCCACCAATGATCGAATATTGACTGCCCACGGATTTTCATGGCGAAAACACGGATTTGATTGTAACAGGGTTAAAAAACATCCCGCTTATCGCCAAATCGTTCGGCAGGCCGCTGAAGATGTGCGATCGCGGTTTGGCCATGCTCCGCTGTGGGGATTTAAGGATCCCCGCGCTTGTCGATTGGTTCCATTCTGGAAGGAAGTTTTTCAACGGATCGGGGCCGATGCCAGTTACATAATTTCGGTACGGCACCCCCGAAGCGTGGCAGAATCGTTGCGTGCGAAATATGGTCTGAGTTTGCGGGCGGGTTACACACTATGGCTTGAGCACATGGCCGCCGCTATACGTGATACACAATGTGACAATCGTGTATTTATCAGCTACGACCGTATGCTGGATGATCCCAAGTGTGAACTGCGTCGAGAAGCTGTTGCGTTGAACCTTGATCTATCAAAAATAAATGCCACGACGGGGCGGACATTTATCAAGTCATTTTTAGATCAGAAGCTTCGGCATAGACGATATGAGGGGTATCAAGCCGCCAATGGAAAGCCCTCCCACGACTTATATAGTGCCGCATTTACGCTTCTCGATGCCATAGCTGCCGACGCAATACCGGAGGAGGTGTTTTCCATCGCGTGGAAAACGCTTCTGGAAATGGGGCAGAGATAACACCCCGGTCTACTATGTTTTCCCACGGTGCTATGCGGTGTAGACTCTCGACACAGGTAGCTGAGTTGGTTCGGTCCCCGACAACTGATTGCCATTGGCCGGTTCACCCAACAGGGATTTATTCTGATAACGTTGATCAAATTTTGAATTCCAGTTCAAATAGCGAGGCAAGTGGAATAGCCCCTGCGCGAATCATAAGAATTCTTCAAAAATGGATCGGGAAACCGATTACGCCCCTTGGGCTCGATGGCAAATCTATTGCCAAGCTCTCATTTGGTATCGCATTGCCTTCTGGACATAATGGTAAATGACCGGTTGATCGCCCGCATGTTGAATTTATCTCATGCGAAATACAATCGCCCATGAAGCGTTTCTGCTATAAACTTGGTTTATCGGAGTCTGCGGTGCCGGGATGATCCACGAAGCCGTGTTCTGGTCCTCCAAGCAAAACGGCCGAGAGAGAAGAAAGGTTTGGTTTGCAATCTTGTACATAACTTCCGAAGGCTTCCGCACGACCTTGCATGGCACCAACGCCGGAGTGAAATTAAATATTCGCCAGCTCTCGATATACATCTGGGCGATCGCCTTTCTCGCGATCCTTTGGATCGCGGTGGGCCGGGCGCACGCATCCATGTTTTTGCCACCCAAATCGGTCGCCTCCAAGATACGTATCGACGGGAAAGGTTTCGTCATCAATGGTAAACGCGTTTTTGTAGTCTCCGGCTCGTTCCATTATCCACGTGTGCCCCGCGCCATGTGGGCGAATCGCATGGAAAAAATGAAGCGGGCGGGTTTTAACTGTCTCTCTACGTATATATTTTGGAATTATCAGGAGCCGCGTGAGGGGCAATTTGATTTCCATGGCCGACACAATATTGTAGCTTTTGTTAGACTGGCCCAGAAAATGGGCTTTTACGTCATTCTGCGGATCGGTCCGTGGGATTGTGCGGAGTGGGATTCTGGCGGTTATCCGGTCTGGCTACGATTTATCCCAGGCCTCGCGGTTCGCCATGCAGATAAACCCTACATCGGCGCCCTGCGTCAATATTATCACAAGCTTCTGCCCAAATTAATTCCGCTGCAGGTCACCCATGGCGGCCCGGTTATCATGATCCAATTGGAAAATGAAGACCTTCAAGGTTGGGGTGCGGTGTTACCCAACCGGTACTACAAATATCTTTACCATGAGTGCATGAAGTTCGGCGTGGATGTGCCGTTTTTTTTCAGTGGCCAACATCATAGTCCGGATCCGGCGGGCAAAAGGCCGTTCAACCACGCCCAGGACTCATCGCCATGGTTTTCCACGGAAATGTGGTCGGGGTGGTTTACGCAATATGGAGAATGGCCCGTCGGCTCGCAAGAACGTCTCAGGATGACGCGGGCACCATGGGATGTGATCGCCAATGGCGGCGCGGGTTATAACGTCTATATGACCATCGGCGGCACCAATTTCTCCCATTGGAACAATCAATCCAATCAGGCCAGTTATGATTTTGGTGCTCCGGTCGGGCAGGGAGGTGATCTTCGCCCCAGTTACTACAACTATAAGTTGGCCAACTATTTCGGCCGTAGTTTTCAGTCGGTGCTCGCCGACAGCGTGGATGTCACTGCTCAATATAGAACTATCGCATCAGGTTGCCATATCGCTGCGCGTCGTTCTCCGGCGGGCACCATCGTTTTTCTCCGTAATTTTTCAACGGTTAATCGTGCCGTGGTATCCCGCGTAGGGGGCAAAATGGTCATACCGGCCAATCGTACCATCCCGATCATTCTACATTATAAGATCAATAGATATTTCAAAATCAATGCGCTTTGCGGCATGGTATTCGGCTGTTTTCGACAGCAACCGGGCGTTGAAACGCTTGTCATGTACGGTCGCCCGGGCAGTACAGGACTGCTGCGGATTCATGTCCTTGGTAAAGGTGTCGTCTCCGCATCCAAAGACTTTACACGGAGCGGGGGGCTTTACTTCTGGAAAATCAGATTTAAGGCCGGTTCGCCGCAGTTGCGGATTATTCGCGATGGTACGCATGTGCTGCGAGTGCTTGCCATGTCCAATGTGCTCGCTCGTCACACATGGGTCATCAACTCGCACGGTCGCCGTCTGATTGTCTGGGGCCCGCACTACGTGGGTCAGTCAATGCTGCAAGGTACAAATATGGTGCTGGCCGTTCAGCGGCCAATGCTGTCGAAAAAAGATTCTCTCCGCGTCGGAATACTATCTTCCAGATCGACGCCAGCGATCCACCGCGTCACATTCAAGCCCGTTCCGGCGGTTTCACCCCCGGCACTGGGGGCATGGCAATGGCGGCCGGACGATGCGCCGGCCAGCGCTAATTTTAATGACTCATCGTGGCTATCCTGCGTCAATCCGCGGCAGATGGGTGCGGATGATTATCCCGGCGCGTATGAATGGTATCGTGCCTCGCTGAATGTGCTGAAAACCGGCAACTATATCCTTGAACTCGCCGGCATTCGTAATTATGCGGAGATTTTCATCAACGGTCGTATGCGTATGATCACCGGCAGCGGCTTTTGTCCCATCCGACTCCGCCGGGGCGCCAAGACATTGGCGGTGTTTACCGTCAATCAGGGGCGAAGCAAGATGTGGGGCTATAGTGGATTGCTGGCCGACGTCTATAAAATGGGACTGTATGGTCCCGTTAAGTTGACGAGACAAGTGGTTGAAAAACGTCAACTTGCGCAGTGGCGGATCAAGGATGTCTACGCCTCGGTCGCTGATGCTGTGGCCAATATTTTGAGTAATCAACCCGGCCACAAGGGTTGGAGCATCCTTAAAACAACGGACCCGCTGAGTTCCGCAAAAGCCGGTTATTGGTGGCTGCGAGCCATGACCGGCGCGGTGTCCGCCGATTCTCTCCGTTTCTACATCCGGGCACTACCCCACGGGGCCATGCTTTTTGTCGATGGGCACCAACTCACCCTCAATCGGGCCGCAGACGGTGCGGTGCATACGGTCATGCGCATGGGATGGCATCATGGCAATCGACCGAATCGAATTGATCTGTTGCTGCCGATGACCAAAATGCCTGTCAAATTTTCAGATCCGATGACAATGATTATTAAAGATCGGCGTCCTGCGGTGGGCAAAACTGGAATTATTACGCCGTGGAAAATGCACGGAGGTATCGGCCCCATCAATCCCAAAACCGGTTGGAAATCGGGAAGCGTGGCTACCGGTGTGCCCACATTTTACAAGAATAGTTTCACTGTGACGCCGATTCCATACGGTGTTCATCGTGTCCTGCGCGTCGCGGTGACGGGTATGGGGGGCGGATATGTATGGATAAACGGGCATAACCTCGGCCGATATCCTGATCATTTCATGCCGACGGGTTTGTACATCCCTTCAGCATGGCTCCATAAGGGACGAAATTCCATCATTGTTTTTGATGAACAGGGACACTCTCCCGTTCAGGTTCACCTCCTGGTCTACAAGGCTGCATCGCGACAGAATATGGATATTCAATTGCCTTTTAATGGATAACAGGCGGTTTGTTCAATCAAAAATCGGCACCGCACTGCTTTCGGCGACGCCATGAGTCTTGTATTCAGCGGCCGGCCTCTCGCGGAGTAACTTAATCGGGACAGTGGAAATCCATTGATGGACATCCTTGACAATCAGCAGGTTTGATTCGATCATCACTTCGCAGATTAAAGGTGGAGGACAAATCATGACCGACGGTGGACAGCCCACCTGTGCGAATTGCGGAAGGCAGATTGGGGCGTTGGAAACCGGTGTGCCGATTCGCGACGGCATCATATGCCCTGAATGCCATGCGAGGCTCTCGGCCGCATTTCGATACTCCACGGCTGCCGATCCGCGCGCCGGCGGAAATGAACGTCCGGGCGAAGTCTTTGCCATCGTTTCGCTGGTGAGTGGCATCCTTGGTTATCTGTTTCTGCCGTTCATCGGGGCGATCGTCGCGATCATCTTCGGTATCATGTCCTGGAGTGAGAGCAAAAGCGCCGGTGCGGCGCCCTCCGGCATGGCGACGGCCGGTATTATCCTTGGGACGATTCAGCTTGCGCTGGTGGCGTTGATCCTGATCTTTGTGCTTTTCGCTATATTGTTTCTCACCGCACACGCCACAACCATGATGCCGGTTCATCACTGACCGGTCATCCGCTCCGATCAACAGGCTACCGTTACCCCCGGCGGCCGGGCGTGAAATACCATGGCCGCACGTCCACACATCGCATCCCCGCCGCGGCAGCCGCCTGAAATCCCAACACGCCATCCTCATATACCACGCATCGCCCCGGCTCGATGCCCATCCGCCTTGCCGCCAGAAGAAAAGTGTCCGGCGCCGGCTTGCCATGTTCCACGTCATCTGCGCAGACAACCACTGGAAAATAATGTTCCAATCCCGCCGCCTTCAACTGTGCACTGACCACCCGCCTCAAGCCTCCGCTCGCCACCGCCAGCGGCCGCTGTTTATGGTAGCGGCGCACCAATTCCACCACCGGCTCGATGATCTGTATTTCATCGAGCCGCCGCAGGTAAGCTTCTTCCTTTCGATGAGCGATGTCCGCCCCGGCGTCGGGCTTACCATGTTCCACCGCCAACATATTGGCAATTTTCGGTGTTGGCATCCCCGCCAGCTTGTAGAAATGTTCTTCATCAAACCCGATTCCATGCGAAGCAAGCGCCTCCTGCCACGCATGAAAATGCACCGGCATGGTATCGACAATAGTCCCATCACAGTCAAAGATCAGGCCCCCGACATCCGGCGGTAGATCGGCACGTGGGCTGGCCTGCCAAGGTTCAAGTTTGTCAGAACGAATTTGAGTTGAGAGCGGCTTAAGCATCATCTTCCTTAAATGAAAACATAGTCCCGATACCAGAAGTGATCAGGCGTGAATCAGCAGCGGAATATCCGATGGTAACTGGTCGGCGACCGCGGTGAGCGTATCTCCATGCAGCACTCTCAGCAGCGTCGCACGGCGGGATACCCCCATAAACAGAGCATTTACGCCGTAGGTGGCGGCAAAATCCAGAATCGTGTAGCTCACGTCCGGTGAGACCGCATAGATCGGAATCAGTGGAATCTGCTTTTCCTGAGCCAGTTTCTGGGTAAACTGGAAGACGTCGATCGCCTCGCGATCTTCTTCCAGTGTCGGCCCTTCCGCCTCCGTCTCAAACGCCAGTTGCAATTGTCTTACAAACAGCACGATCATGATACTTTGAGTCTCTTTGGCATATTCAGCTGCAAATTCCAGCAACCGACGCCCGCCGCGCGTCGCAACGAGGATTTTACGCATGGACATGTCCAATTCCTTGGCGGGGGTGCCAAAGACCAGTTCCTGCGGCTGACTCGCGGCAAGCGCCTCTGGTTTGAGTTTAAGGGCCGCCGATTGGGTGCGATATTTATAAACGGCGGTGGTTGCCAGCCCGGCAAACAGAACGGCACCGGTCACCATCCATCCGCCATAGATCGGATTGCCGGGAAACATATGAACCGCGCCGATCGTCAGCAGGGCGGTGAGAAGGTAACCTCCCACACCGCTGAGCATCATGGCCAGAGCCTTTCGGCGATCGGTTAATAACGGATACTGCTTGGTATAAAATCTCGCCAGCAAACCCGCCGCCAGCACACATAACGCAAATACCAGCGCTTCATGCTTAACCGCTGCGAGTGTAAATTCAATCGCCAGCATGATCAGCCCGACGGCGCCGAGGAAAATCCGCTCCCAGTTTTTCAGTTCCAACTTTCGATTGACGGCGGTGCTGGATAGGTTAATGGCGATGGCGCCCACCACGCCGATGGCGTACAGATCACCCAGCGTGTCCAGACTGTGAAAAATCGATAATATCAGAATTGGGACGGCGACCGCCGGTACGAGCGCAACCCATGGCACACCGAACGGATTGAGGCGCGTGAGGAGCTTTGGCAGTTCATTGTCCCGCGACATGGTGTACTGAATACTCATCATGGCGCCGATGGCCGTATTGACCGCGGAAATCAGCAGCAGACCAAAGACAAGTCCGCAGAACCAGCCGAACGGTCGCCCGACGTAATCGGTAGCCATGACACGCAGCGCTGCATTCTGAATTTCATTCTCCCGCTGATAGTTTTGGTCTAAGCTCTTAACCCGCTTGACCAGTTCGGGGCTCTTCTTCCAGTCGGGATTTTGGCTTTTGAATTCTCGCACCTTGTGGTGCAGCACCACCGCGGGCGTGGTGAAGCGTTCCTGCGGTTTGGCGGGATTGGGTCCCAGTGCGTTCATGCCCACCGCCAGGAAAAGATTGAAAATGACCACCTCGATCAGCACCGGCATAATCGTCTTGCGGGCTGTTTTAACGACCGGCTTGATCATCACGCCGGTCATATTGGCCACCGCTTCAACGCCGGAAAGCGCAAGCACAACATTGACAAACGCAATCCACTTATTCATCGGATTACCGGTCAATTGGCCGTGCGTCGTGATGTTATGCCACCCCTGAGCCAGATGCGGAATGGAAAAGGCACTGATGATGAACGTCAAGACCAAGGTGGCCATCGCGACGATAAGGGCCAGAATGCCGACGCGGCGCAGCCCGAAAAAGTTCAGCACTCCGATGATGATGATGGCGCCCACCGCGCAGGCAGGCACAAGCATGCCCCGATCAGGCACACCGAGATACTGCATGCCGTCATAAGAGGAAAGCGCCGCCGTGACAATGTAGTCCGCACATAAAAGCAGGGCCCCGACAACCGCGAGCTGTTTGTTGAGATGTTTGGCCGATGAATAGACGCCGCCGCCGTCTGGAAAGCATCGGCAGATGATCGTGTAAGCATAGCCGACGAGCGCCACGAGTACGCCCACGGCCAGCACGTACCAGAAACTTGCGTAGAGCGAATAGAAAAAAGCCAGTCCGAGGACATAAAAGCGGCTCGTACCCCAGTCACCGTACAGAATGGCCGATGCGTGGTACCACTTTAATTCGCGCGGCCGCTCTCGATGCCGAACGGAAAAATCACTCATAAAACCTCAAGCCACTACCGTTCGGCCCCATCGCCCGATCTCTTGCCAGTGCGGCATTCTAAAGCCAAATCCAACCATTTCGTATGCACGCCGTCGTCAGAGCCAACCCCGACCGGATCGTTTCAATCACCTTGAAAATCCGAATACTTCGCGATCATCGCGCAACTGTTCGGAGGCCACTGTTATGGATGCGGAACCCGTCGGCCCCCGTCCTTGCCTTCATGGTCACGATAGTAATGCCGCTGGCGCTTGCGTCAAGAACGCGACGGCATCTCTCCCAATTTAGCCGAATCGTGTTCTGGCGCTACAGTTCAACTACAAATTTACGCGAAAATAAAAATACATAGCGAGCCATTAGCGCCAGTCTATTTAGCCGGTATCTTTCTCCTTATGAGTGATTCAAGTCGATTCACCCGCAATGTCTGGTTTTTTTCTCTTGTGGCGATCCTTATATGGAACGTCCTCTGGCTCAGTGCCTGCTTTTTAGTACTGAATCGGATCGAAGCCTCCATCAACAATCAGTCGATTCAACCTGTTGCCACATCACTCGTCGATACGCTGCGACTTGAACCGCCGCCCTTTCGCGATTCCTTTAACAGCTATTTGACTTGGGCGAGGCAGCGGCGAGCTTTGATTAGAGCCTACTGGAACATCAATCCGCACATTCGGTACATTGCATTGTGGAGTTCCAACGGGACGGTCGCCATGCTCATCGCGCGGGTTCACTCTCAACCTCATTTGCTCAGTACGTTCATCGATCATCAGTTACCGCCGCAGGCGTGGCCAAGTAATCCACCTCAGAAATTGCGAGTGATCGATTCGGTGCCGTGGAATCATCATGAACGGAGCGTGGGAGATTTCAGCCTGCCGATCGCCTGGCCGGGAGGATTTCACGGTTATCTGAGCGTCGGGGTAAGCCTCAGCGCGATGCGCAGCGCCGATTGGCTGGAACTCACCCGACTTAAGTGGCTTATCGGCGGATTGGATGTCGCCGCCATGATCGTTATCCTCGCCCTGATCTTCATTGTCAGTACCCGGCTTGATCGATCACAGCGGCAACAGATTCAGACCATGCGAGCTCGCACCAGTATGCTCAGCGAGCGGGGGATGCTCGCGTCCGTCCTCGCCCATGAAGTCCGTTCCCCGCTTACCGCCCTGCGATTCAATCTTCACTTTCTGCGTACCATCATTGACAGTCCTACACCCGATCAATCCCGCCTGATGGACATCATCAGTACCTGTCAGCGGGAGATGCGGCGGCTTGATACCATGCTCGATGATTTTCTCGTCCGCACGCAGGTCGTCAGTCAACCGGAGGAAACGTCCATTAATATGGTCGTCGAGCAGGCAATGGAATTCCTCAACCCCTCCATGCAGGCGCACGGCATTCGTGTGGTAAAACACCTGGACCCAGGCAATCCGAAAGTACTGGTTTCATCCGATGAACTTCGTCAAGTTTTGCTCAACCTCTGCGCCAACGCCCAGGAGGCGATGACCCGCGGCGGGACGCTGGCCATCTCAACCGTCGGCGAAGCGGAGAGTGTCATGCTGTTTGTCCGCGACAGCGGCAAGGGTGTGCCGCCTGAATTTCATGCGAGGCTTTTTGAACCCTTCTTCTCAACCAAACCCAATGGCAGCGGACTTGGCCTCGCCTTGGTGAGGCGTGTGGTAAGCGGTGCCGGGGGCAGTATATATTTTGAGTCCACTCCGGGCACCGGTACGACATTCCGTGTCGTTTTACCTCGACCGAAGGGGGCAACTCCTGAATTACATTCAGCCGCCCAAGCAAATCCGTGAAACACCACTGGGTCGATAGTCGGATCCCGCGACGCACGAACAGAAATTATTCCTTGGCAGAACGCTGTACCGACAATACTGCCACCGGAAAAGTTTTCTTGTCAGGAGTTGAATGGCGCTTCGGGTGATGTCCCGGGCCTCGCTCAGGCCGATGGTGCTTCAGGTGCTTCGGGCTGATCTCCGGGTGGCGGGGCGCCGTCCAGATTGCCATTGACTTTCAGCATCATGTAACGCACCAGTGTGTCCACCGTAAAAACGTCACGAAATGAGTTGATATTTGGGTTTTTGTCAAATTCCGAAAGATCAGCGAACGGCATCAAGCGGTGCAACTCCGCCAGTCCGTCCGCCGTCATCACTCCGTTGCTGACAAATCGCGGATCGGTAAAAAGGTTTTGAGGAATAAGATCGTTCTGAGGAATTTTGATCTTGAACGCCTTTTCCAACTGGAATGTGATATCCAGATAATCAATGGATTCGGCTCCAAGGTCGGCATTGAGCTTGGCCTTGGGCGTCACCTGATCGTCATCCACTGCCAAGGCGCCGGTGAGGACTTCCTTCACCTTTTCCAGCACATCATCGTAGGTCATCGCCATTATTGGTATATCCTTCCCGGTATTACCGAATTCTCAGCGAATGGAACTTTCACCCGCTGGCTCCCAAGAATAAATCCATTTTTAGTCCGACGCAATGCACAGGGTACCTTGCGATCATCTCTTAACTTTCGCCCGCAGATAGAGCCGTCCCGGGGCGCGGCTTAACCGTCTCCCAAAGAGATTTCCGGCGGTTGATCATTTTCTCATCGGTTCCTGCAAGCGCGGCATCCTGTTCTCCCAGCCGGATGTGCGCCAGGGTAATGCGCCCCTGAATGGCGGTGGCACTGCCCACGACTCCGCGCACTTTGAACTCGCTTGCGTCCGGCGCCAGGCGGAGAACATCGGCGGTGACCGTCAATGTCTGCCCCGGACTTACGAAGTGCCCATACCGAATCTGGCGGGCTTCCTTCAATATTACAAGGCCTGGCGCAAAGTGCAGATGTTCGTGGATCAGCCATGCAGCCGTCTCAATCGCACACTCCAGCATCATGACGCCCGGCAGGACTGGAAACCCGGGAAAGTGATCCGCGAGATATTCCTCTGCCATGGAAACCTGCTTGATGGCGCGTATGGTTTTTCCGGAAACCAATTCTTCAATTTTATCGACGAGCGTAAAATTCAACGCTTTTCCTCTTGTATCATCGCCGAAGCACTTCACCCGGTGTGCCGCCGCAATCCTCCGAATAAATTATCCGAATCCGGGGCTTGAGGCCACCATGATCTCATCCGTTGCACACCGGAGGCCCGTAAATGTCCGCACAGGTACCTGCCGACGACGGGATCACCCGCGATCCGGCTCGCGGCAATGATAGATGCCGCCGGGTGGGATGTTGAGTGGAACGAATTGAAATTGTACGCGTCGAAAATGTCGCCTGTAAAAAGGGAGATAATACAGGGGGACTTCCGTGATATTGCTGAAGACGCCGTCGGGCTTCGCCGCCCATGCCAGGGCTTTGAATATTCCCTGCTGTGCGGCTGCGGGCAGGCTTGGAGTGCCAAGCCCGCTGATGAAGGCATCGACACTTCCTTCCCGGACGCCACAATCACGAAGCATTTCAGGCAGATGGACCACATCGCCCTGCATAAACTTAATATGATCTGCCGTTGCGGCAAACCGCTCGCGGAGTATGCGAAAGAAATCGGCATCGCGCTCAATGGCAATCAATTGTGTGTGCGGAGTGATTTGTGAGAGAATTGCCTGCGTTATGGCACCGGTGCCAGCGCCGAGTTCCACAATCAGCCGGGCCCGGGAAAAGTCCACCTGCGAAATACATGCCTTGGCCATGGATCGGCTGGACGGCCAGATGGATGCGATTTTCCTGCGATGCTTGAAAAATTTCCGCATGAACAGGAAATGATCCGAAATCGCCGCCGGTCTGCCGACGGACGTATCATCTCGCCGACCGTCGCCTTCACCCATCAGCTTCCCTCCCGAGAAACCATCGGCGCACTCCCACAGTGGAGGTGTCGGATGCTGTCGTTCGGGACCGGCCGTCGGCGAGAATTACTGCCCATTACCGCCGGTCATGTTGGGGGTGCTCGATGCCGGTACCAGATCGGTATTATTTCCGGCCGGCACCACCTGCTCGGATGCGGGAACATACGGATTATATTTTATCTTGATCGGAGTGATGAAGATATCCACGCGCCGGTTGAGCGGGTTACCCCGATGGTGGGGAGCGTTGGCCGCGATGGGATGTGTTTTCCCCCAACCCGCCACCTGCATGCGGCGATCAATCACGCCGTAATGCTTTAGGACATACATCACCGAGATGGCGCGGTTGGTGGAAAGATACCAATTGGTCGGATTCATGACCGAGGCATTGTTGCGTCGGATCGGGACATCATCGGTATTACCGACGATTCTGATTTCATTGTCCGAAATGCCGGGCATATTGAGTATTCGGGCGAACGCCTTGAGTGCCTCGCGAGCCTGCGGACGCACCTGCGTCGAACCCAGTGCAAAAAGCAGATCACTCTTGAATCGGAGCAAGCCTAATTTTTTGTTAAATTCAAGCAGATTCGGATATTCATCGGCAAGCTGCGATAGCGCGTTGTTGACCGCCTGCGGCAATTTCGGAGCCTGGCCCGCCAGCGCCAGGAGTTTGTTGTATTTGGCCTGCAGTTTAGCCAGCCGGGCCTCAAGGGCGTTGCGTTCCTTCAGCAGGGCAGCCACGCCGCCATGCTGAGCACCCAAAAGCTGATTATCCTGAGCAATCTGGGCTTCGATACTGCTTATCTCGTGGCGCAACTTGGCCAGCTGCGCCTGGGCCGCCGCGAGTTGCGCCTGGCTCTGGTCGTAGGCCGTCTGAAGACGCTGATATTGATCTTCTGATACGCAACCGCCGAGCCCGAGCATCAGGCCGGTGAGGGTGGCTGCAACTACTGTTCTGGCAACAATTTTTTTCATTGATCGTTCCATGGTATTGAATCTCCTGAAACAAACGGCGGGCGACGCGCACGATATTTCGTCCCACCGCCCTGTAGGCAGTTTGAGCGAATTTTGCCTTAATGTAAAGGGCTCATCATGTGCTGCTGAATATCCGCCTCCGTGCCGGTTTCCCATTGAGCCGCCGGGCCATCATCCGTGATGGCCTCAAAAGCGAAGTTTATCGAGCCGATGCGCGACCGCCGAAATAACCCGCGATCGCCACCAAAGCTGTAACCAGAACCAGTATCCCCACCAACATGATGAGGTTTCGCCCCAGCGTATGAACAAAGGACGGGACGAATCCCGCGAGGCTCGCCGCTACCGTTATGAATGCCAGAAGCATGGCAAGAATCGAGGCAAATGCGAATCCCCCAAACAGTCCGGCCGATGGATCGGGCATTTCGATGGCCGGCATGTAGGACGACGCTACGGGTACTGGTGTAGCTTCTGTCATGGGGGGGGCGACATTCATGCCCGTTTCGCCCGACTTACTCCCGGCGGCAGTTTGATCAAAAATCCCTGAGGCCGATCCGACGCCTGACTGGCTTCCGCCGGCGCCGCCATCTCCGGGATATATTTCTTCCAGCAACTCTGCACCGAGACTTGTATTGTCACTTTCCCGTGTGAGATCCAATAGTCCGGAACCGCTGCCTACAGAGTCAAGCCCGGATGGCGAAATGGATTCATCAAGTGCGGAGGATATCTGGGTCTGTGCACTGGAATCCACCGGCTTGATTTCGCTGGATTCGAAAACCTTGATCGGAGTTGATTTATCGCCGACCTTGGTACCTTGGGCGGCGGTACCGTCAGCTGATTTCCCTGAGGCTGAAAAACCGGTGCCCGACTTGCTGCTCATTTTTGAGTCGCCCGCGGATACCCCGGGGGCCGCTGAATCCGCCAGGGATATGGGGCCACCGGATGCACCGGGAGCCAGATCAATGGGGCCGGTATCCAAATTTCCCGCACCGCTGCCCCCTTTGAGTTCTGCAGCAAGTCTGTCCACCTGATCCACTTTGAAGATGATGCGCTGGCCGTCGCGAAATTCACGCAACCGTTTCTGATCAATCAGTTCTTTGAGGCGGTCGGCATCAACGCCCAATTTTTCCGTTGTTTCATCGGATGTGTAGAACATTTTTGCCACGGTCAACTCCTATATCCAAATGCGGCCACACTGATGTCGGGCCTTGGGCGCTTATGGCTCCATACCGATTGACTTTGCCCGGGCTCGAGCCATGAAAACTCAACACCCTACATATATTCTAAACGCAAGGGTGGGCTCTTGTCACGTCCCAATCTCCAACTTTTCGCCAATCGCCGCCGCTATATCCGCACGGACTTGGATTCCAACCTGAACTTTAATGTTTTCCACCGCCGAGCAATTTTTTGACCTGCACCGGCGTCGGGGCTGAATTATTGAAATCTTTTAACCGCAGGTCGTAGCGATAATCGCGCGCCGCGATCAATCGTAATCGCGAAACCGACCCCAGTACTCGGTAAATCGCCATGGCGTGGTGCGCCGGGTCCAGAAGCACGAATCCGTACATCCCCTGACCCATCTGCACGGGAAAAGCTTCAATTCCATTCCCGGCGGGGCGGCTTGACATCAGCTCGACCCCACGTCCCCATGCCGCTTGGCTGGGCCAAGCACTTTGGCGTCCGAGCATATCCACCACCGCGTTGGATATCAGTCCGACGCCCAGAAGAGCGATTGCCAAGCTTAACCATTTGTTTGATTTTGTCGGCATGTGGTGTTGTCCCGTTTAAGTCGCATCCGCCTGCGCTTACTATGCGGATGATGCCCGTCTATCGCCCGGATTGCAAGAGGCGCCGGTAACGCGCCAATGCCATAAGCGGAAAATAGAGTCTATAAAGGTGATATTTCAGATAAAACACCCGCGGGAAACCGGTTCCTGTAAACCATGGCTCGTCCCAGTCGCCCTGTGGATTTTGATTCTCCATCAGCCAGCGGACAGCTGCCTTGACGTGCGGATCGTGCGGCCCAACGGCCGCCATGAGCCCCATTGCGCCCCAGGCCGTTTGCGATGGAGTGCTCGGCCCGCGGCCCTTGAGTTCCGGGTTGTCGTAGGTCTGACACGATTCTCCCCAACTCCCGTCCGGTTTGTGACACGACCGCAGCCAGTCTGCCGCCTTGCGGATAAATCTTTGGTCCATCGGTTCACCGACCGCCCGCAAACCGGTTAGCACCTGCCAGGTGCCATAGATGTAATTGACGCCCCATCTCCCGAACCAGCATCCCTCCGGCTCCTGTGTTTCCTGCAGAAACCGTACAGCATTGCGTACCGCCGGGTGGTCGCTCTTGAACCCGTTGTGCCCCAGACATTCCAGTACCCGGCCGGCAATGTCGGGGCAGGATGGATCTTGAATGGCGTTATGGTCGGCGAAGGGGACATGTTCCAAAATCGGTCGGTTCCGCGTCCGGTCAAATGCCGCCCAGCCGCCGTCATCGTTCTGCATGGCCAGGAGCCAGTTGATGCCCCGCCGGACGGCCTGTTCCGCAATCGGGCCGCCAAGACGCTTCAGAGCCATCGTCACCATCGCGGTATCGTCAACGTCTGGGTAGTGTGGATTGTTAAATTCAAAAAACCACCCCGAGGGTTCGACCCCCGGACAGTTTTTGGCCCAATCGCTTGCCGTACGGCATTCCTTTTCCAGCAGCCACCGTGTGGTCGATTGCGCGATGACATGCTCGTGGGTCAATCCCGCCTCGGCAAGCGCGTGCATGGCGATCCCGGTATCCCATACCGGCGACCAGCATGGCTGAATGCGGATTGTATCGCCTTCCTCAATAAATAAATCTTTGAGGTCCTTCTGCGCTTTGACTACAACCGGATGATCGTCCGCATAGCCGAGTATGCGAAGCACGATGAGGATATAAACCATCGGCGGGAAGATCGCGCCCAGCCCGTCGCACCCTTCCATATGTTCCAGCAGCCATTTTTCAGCCTCGCGTATGGCCAGCGGACGCAGTGGCGTTACGGCGGTTTTTTCATACCGCTTCAGGGACAGATCCAGCAGCAGAAACATCTCGCGCCAGCTGCGCGGCAGGCCTTTGAGTTTCCCCGCCGCCATCCGCGCCCGGGATTCATCATTGAACAGCTCGCTGATGCCCAGTTCCGCCGGCAGCGTTCGCACCGGCCGATAAGCGCTGACAATCGCCAGCGGCAGAATCATGGTGCGGCTCCATGCTGAGACGGCGTAGAGGTTGAAATAAATCCATTTCGGAATCAGGATAATTTCGGGTGGAATGCTGGGGCATGCCGCGTAGCTGACCTGTCCCAGCGCCGCGAAGAAAAATTTGGTAAAGCTGTTGCAATTCTCCGCACCGCCGAGTCGGCGCACCACATCCCGTGCGGCGCGCATGTGCGGCGCATCGGGAGAATCGCCCACCAGCTTCAGTGCGAAATAGCCTTTGGCGGTCCCGGCCAGATCGCTGTTTCCACCCGGAAACATGCTCCAGCCGCCGTCCGGAAGTTGGATGGAGCGGAGATAATTGGCGATCAGCTCAAGGCAGGGATCATTCTCCTGTCCGAGAATGAACTTCATTAATATGTATTCCGACTCGAGTATGCTGTCGCCCTGCAACTCCCCAACCCAGTACCCCTGATGATTATGCTTGGATAACAGAATGCGAGTTGCAAGATCGATGCTTTCTTCCAGCTTCGATCCGGCTTCGGTTATCGCCATTTCGTTCAATATGCCGCCAGCTTCATGCGGATTATCAATACGTTCGTGATTCTCTTTTGGAGATGACGTTGCAGGGGCTGTCCGAGTCACTGTTTGTACGCCTCTTTTCCCATTCGTGAAGCTTCGCCCTTCTTCGTAGAAACCACTTCGGTTCAGGCCCGAAACCACACTCGCCATCAATCCCCGACGGACACCGACCATTTATCCCATCGGATTATTTACGAAAAGCTAGCCGAATTTTCATTCAGCGGCAAGCCAGCCATGGTGAAGAACCCAAACCGCCCTGCCAATTTCCATCCCCCCCCAAAAAATAAAAAGACTTAATCCATCTATCGGTGTATAATGTAGCTTAGGGATTTCGATGCCCGTCGGGTGTCTCTCCCGAGTCCCCTCCCGTTGTTGGAGCTTGCTCATGAGTTTACGGCGTAGCATACACCTCGGGAAGAACTGCCCGCACCTCCATTTTTATCAAGGCGACTATGACCTCAGCTAAAATCAAACATTTCCGCAACCGCGAACTTCGAGATGGAGAAGTAGTTGCTTTCGATTGGTTTTATTTTTCGGTCTTCGTACTCCTGCACATCGGCGCCGTTTTGGCTTTTGTGCCGGTCTTCATCCATCTATCATCATTTATTGTCTTTTTTATTCTGGCGTGGATCACCGGCGGGCTAGGCGTTACGCTTGGATACCATCGTCTCCTGACGCATCGTAGCTTCGCAACCTATAAACCCGTTGAATATCTTCTGGCTATCTTTGCCTGCCTCTCGTGGCAGGGCGGGCCGATCCAATGGGTCGGCACTCACCGTCAACACCATACCGAATCGGATGACATCAAAGACCCGCATTCGCCCCGCGAAGGATTTACCTGGTCGCATCTCCTCTGGATCGTCCATCGAGCTCGCAGCGATTTTGATCCCCGCGATCTGACCAAGGACATTCAGCGCGATCCCGTCCTCTGCTTCATCGACCGCTTCTGGTATATGCCGCAATTCTTTCTGGCGGCTGCCTTGTTTGCCGGTGGATGGCTCTGGCTGGGCAACTGGATGGGGGGGGTATCCTGGGTGCTTTGGGGCGGCTGCCTCCGTGTGGTGCTGCTTTATCATGCGACGTGGTTCGTCAATTCCGCGGCCCACACCTGGGGCTACCGAAACTTTCAGACCTCGGACGACTCCCGCAACAACTGGTGGGTCGCGCTCGTGTCCTTCGGTGAGGGATGGCACAACAATCATCACGCCCAGCAAAGATCCGCCGCGCATGGGATGCGCTGGTTTGAATTTGACATTACCTATCTCACCATTCGACTCATGCGCATGCTGGGACTGGCCTGGAAAGTGGTTGAACCGAACCGTCCAGGTCATCCGGCAGCTAGCCCGTCATTGCCGGCAAATCAAAATAGCGCATCTCCCGGTCAGCCTTGAGCAGGCCGAGCTCGCGGGCATATTGGTAAAATAGTGCAAGGCCCCGACGCCTGTCCGCTGTGATCTCATATTTCAGGTATTCTGTGAAATATCGTTCCGCCAGACTTACCGGCCATCCGCTCGCGGCGGCATAGCGCTCGGCGAGTTCGTGCGTCATCGTCAAGCCCCTGCGTCGGGCATCCGCAAGCACCTGGGCCAATTTCTCATCCACCGCATCCGCCCGCATCATCCACATCGCAAATACAAACGGCAGGCCCGTGAACTGCTTCCATTGCTCACCCAGATCCAACTGAACCGGGTATTGCCATTGATTGGGCGCCGCATTGACCACCTTGTCGCCGATCAGCAGCAGGGCGTCATTCTCATCGTGCGGCACCGCCCGTCCCGCCGACATCGGAATCACCTCCGGTTCGACTCCGTAGCGTTTGCGCAAAATGATCTGCGACAATATCACACTGGTGTGACTGTCGGTATCGGCATGAAGTCGGCGGATTTGCTTCGCCTCGACCGCCGAATATATGCGCACCGTGAGTGTCGGGCCGTCGCAGCAGATCCCGCCCGCTGGCACCAAGATCAGTTCCGACTCGCTGGTTTGATAATCGACCACCGGCGCAAGGGCGGCGGCAACCGTCCGTCTCTCCAGCATGGCGAGTAAGGCCGAAGGTACCGCAAAATGCACGCGGCAGTCGCTCCGCTGTACCATCGGCTGAATAAGCGGTTTGGAATTCAGATACGATACGCAACCTATTTGCCAACATCCGTCCGCACTTCCCTGCATCGGAATCTCCTTCATGACGAACTATTCTATGACGTTGCGTGATACAAATCTTGAGAACAGGCCTGATGGCAGAGAAGTGAGGCGTGTATGGTTTTTAGCCGCCCAACAACCATAACCAGCCGGCCATGACGGCCATCAGGGGTAGCAGAATGGGAATGGAGTAGCGAAACACGTAGCCGCCAAAACTCGGAGGCTCAATTCCCTGCCGCCGGGCGATCATTTCCACCAACAGATTCGGGCCGTTGCCAATCCACGTCATGGCTCCAAACATAACGGCCCCCATGGCAATGCCCAGCAGATACGGAGTACTGTCGGGGTGGGCGGCGAGTGCAGTGATCCGCTTGGATGGCATCACCAGCGGTCGGCTTGGGCGTCGCACATGCTCGCTGGCCGCGACCTTCAGTTGCAAGCCAGCAATATAAGTGGGCGTGTTGTCCAGCGCGCTTGAGGCAGCTCCGACGGCGAGAAAATATTCCGCCGGCGTGCCGATGATCCGCCTCGCGGCTGGCGGTAGATGGCCGATCATAGCCAGCACCGGAGTCATGGTGATGAACAGTCCCAGAAACAGCGATGCCATCTCGCGCAGCGGTCCGTAGCCAATGGCAGGCAGCGCTTCAGAATGATGGGCGCCCAGTCCCACCAAGCCGGTGCGGCGAAATAGAATAGCGACGCCAACCGCAACAGCCGTGAGAATGCCCACTCGCAAAGGAGCTGGAAGAAATAGAGCGGTGATGCAAAACGCGAGGGGTACGAGGAGCCAGAAATTTTCAATTTCCACCACGGCCGGGCCGGGCGACGGTGGCGGCAGGTCCGCATTTTCGATATTCCGGCGCTGCAGCCAATAAAATATCGACAGAAGAAAACCCATCGAGACGCACCACATCGGCCATGCGTGCATCAGCATCCACCAGAAGGGCACACCGTAAAGATAGCCCGCCATGAGAGGTGGATCACCCAGCGGGGTGAGCAATCCACCGATGTTGGCGACGACGGCGACAAAGAAAAAAATGTGCATGGGTGAGAGATGCCGACGATTCATATTAAGGAAGGGGCCGATGAGCAGCATGGTGGCGCCGCAGGTGCCGATGACATTGGCCATGGCGGCGGCAACCAGCAGCAGGAGGATATTATTGGCCGGTGTCGGCCGGCAGCGCAAGTTGATGCGCAGATTGCTGCAGACGCAGTAAAACGCAGCAATCACTGCCATGAATTGCACATAGGCGCTGATATTGTTGGCAATCGGGCTCAGGGTATGAAGCCGCATTCCATAGGCCGCTATAATCAGTAATGCCAGTCCCGCGGATACGGGAAAACCGATCCAATCCCAGAAACGCGGCCATTTCCAGGGTAACCATGCAATGGCGGAAAGGAGAATGATAAATGGTGCACACCACAACCATGTCGGTGGCCGAATGTTTTGCTCCGATGGTACCGCGGCGAGGATGCGGATCGCCAGAAAGGCGAGCATGCCGCCGCCGATAGCGATGAGAAGGGCGGCTGCCATGCGTCGGGCGGCATGTCTGCCTGTATTTGGGTTTGCCGATCCACAATAGAGGCGTATTAAGGTGGCAGAGGCTGATCGAGGCTTATCCATAGCCGGCTATCATGTCCTCTTTCAGTTGGATGGCAAGTTTGGCCAGCGTTTTCTTCTGCGGCTGATGAATCGGATGAATAGTTCCACCGGCAGACCGGGATCGCCCGCAGCGGCTTGGAGTGCCTCCGTGATCGCAGCCAGATGACGGTCCTGTGCCCAAGCTTGACAGTTTTACTCGCGAGACACCGACATGAATTTGGGCATGCGGTAGGTTCTCCTAGGGTGGCAATTTTTCGGGACAAGGATATACTCCTAGCCTTATTAGGTGTGTCAAAAGCATGTTCTGGCGGCAGTAAAAGGGCGTAAAAAGTGAAACTCATTTCATATATCAGGCGTCCATTTCGTTTACTAGGCCGTCTTTACGCCCTCCCTAGCGAAGTTCTTCAACGGTTGGACGCAATCTTGGGACGGATGGACGCTTTTTGGGGAAAGTTTGACCCCTTTTGGGGGAAACTCGACACCATCTCGGCAAGATTGGAATTGCTCGCCCGGTCGGACCAGGAGGTCTTCGAACAAAGGCTTCTACAGTCACCACGCTACCATGATCCAACGCATCTCGCACATTTTGAATGGCAAGTTTATTCTCAGAACGGCGAGGATGGCATCATCACAGAAATATTCAGGCGGGTTGGACATGGTGAAAAAACTTTCGTCGAAGTCGGCGTGGGCAACGGACTCGAAAATAACACCACATTCCTCCTTTCGCAGGGGTGGAAGGGGCTTTGGATCGACGGGGCGCCAGAGTGCGCAATTGCGATTCGGCGGGAGTTTTCTCGCCCAATATCCACCGGTGATCTTCTGTTTGTCGAATCGCTGGTTACGGCCGAAAACGTGGCTGCCTTGGTTCATTCTGCTGGATTTTTGGGCGAGATCGATCTTCTTTCGGTTGATATTGATCAGAACACCTATTACATTTTGGATGCACTGCTTGGAGTGATTCGGCCTCGAGCTGTAGTGGTGGAGTACAACGCGACAATGCCACCATCGCTTGATTGGAAAGTGCGCTACGAGAGCAACCGATGGTACAAGGGATCCTTTTATTTCGGCGCTAGTCTCAAGGCCTTCGAACTTATGGGAAAATCGAAAGGATACTCGTTGGTTGGCTGCGACCTCCACGGTGTAAACGCATTTCTTGTTCGCGACGATTTGGTGGCGGGAAAATTTTCACCGCCGTTCACGGCAGAGGCGACATACGAACCCCCGCGTTATTGGCTAATTCGTACCGTGGGCCACCACCGCGGCTATGGCGACTTCGGTAAGGCATAGGCCCCGCGGCGCCAGATTTGCCAACCGGTTAATACGGAAAGGCGAATTGCTCGTCGGCGTTACGCCGTCGCTTACGAGTGATGAATCGCCAAAACCGCAGCCACGCGACACCACCGCTGATATTCACTTTAACAATCTAACGATGAGCTCAACCGCCAGCGCCGGGTCCCTTAGAAAGCCCATCACGGTGGCAGCGGCGGCTGATACTGGGCGATGAGTGGCCCACCGCAAGCGGGCGTCCAGCCAATGGCGGCGTGCGGAGGCTTGCCTGCGCAGGGTGGGAACGTAAAACAGATTTTCATCCGCGATGAGATCGCATGCCGCGTCGATCTGACCGGTTTTGATCAGCAGCGCCGCCCACCCGGTAACGGTATCGAGGATCGATTCCTCCGCCGCAACGGCAGGTAATTGATTGAGTGTAATGTTCAGTCGGGCTGCGGCAACGGAAAGGGCCTGCAACCACAGATGTTTTGCACTGATCTGATTGCCGTGAATACGGTATTGGAGATGCACATCAGGTAAATTTTCAATATCACCCAGAGGTCGCAATCTCAGCCACAGGTCGTAATCCTCGGCGTGTGGATATTGGGGGCGATAACCCCCGACGGTTTGAAGCGCGGTTTTGCGGATCATCACGGTCGGGTGCGAGATACAGTTGCGTCTTTGCAATTCATGCTTTACGGCGGCGGATTGTTGTAGCGGAAACGTTCGCACGGCCGTGAGTCCATCGGGGCCCAGATATTCAATGGCGGTACCCAGCGCAACGGTTCGTGGATGAGCTCGCATGTGGTTGAGCTGTTTTTCCAGCCTCAGAGGCAATGAGATATCGTCGGCATCCATTCGGGCGATAAATTCTCCGTGGCACAGACCTATCCCCTCATTGAGCGTGGCGACCAGACCGCGATTGGGCCGCTGGTGCAATTCAATTCGCGAATCCTGTCGCGCACAGTTTCTGAGAATGTCCGCACTTGCATCGGTGGAGCCGTCATTGATGATGACGATCTGGATTTCCGTCAGTGACTGGGCGGTGATGCTGGCAACGGCCGCGGGAAGAAATTCGGCGGCATTGAAAACCGGAAGCAGGACGCTGACAGGTGGCTCAGGCATAAGAGTATATTATCATCGTACCGGATTGGTGGCATGGCGATGTGATGAGCGCCTGCGTGAGGTGAACCCATTTGCAGTTTTCATTGATTGTGGCGACGATCAACCGTGTGGAGACGCTCGATCGGCTTCTTAAGTCGCTTGGCGAACAGCGCTACACGGATTTCGAAGTGATCATTGCCGATCAGAATTCAGATCAGCGGGTGATGCCGCTGGTGGAACGATATGCCGGTGGCTTGCATGTGCGGCACTGTCGGTCGCGGCAGGGCCTCTCGGCGGCGCGGAATGATGCGTTGGCGTTGGCTCGGGGGGATGTGGTCGCATTTCCGGATGACGATTGCTGGTACCTGCCGCAGACGCTCTCCCGCATCAACGCATGGTTGCAGGACCGTGCGGATATCGGTGGACTTTCAGTCGCGTGCTGTGACGGCGACGCAAGGCCTTCGGTACAAAATTGGCCCCGCGAGCCGGGTCGTATATCACCACGTAATGTTTGGCGGCGTGCGGTGTCAATCGGGTTATTTATTCGCCGTCAAGACATGATGAAGGTGGGCGGATTTGACGAAAGTCTTGGTGCAGGCAGCGGGAGTCCGTGGGGGTCCGGCGAGGAAACCGATCTGGTGCTGCGATTGCTCTCGAATGGGGTGGACATCGACTACCTGCCGGAACTGCTGGTGGGGCATGCAAATCCGATGAATGGTTTCGACGCGGCGGCCGGTGCTCGATCATTGGCCTACGGTCGCGGACTGGGAAGAGTTATGGCCAAACATCGGCGTCCGCTGGATGAAAAGGCGCTGGTGTTGCTGCGGCCGGCCTGCGGCGCAGTGCTTGCGGGTTTGCAGGGGCAGTGGGGCCGGAGCCGGTATTACCAAAAGTCTCTCAGGGGGCGATGGCAGGGGCTGCTTGGCGCGCACAAAATGGTGAACTGAGTTAGAATTTGTGCTGCGGAGGAGGCGTGAAATGAGCATCCGCAGGGCCAGCCGCAAGCAGGAAAACTGACGCGGCCATATGGGGTAAAAATCGCGACGATGGCGTCAAGTCAGATTCCGACTGTTGAAATTGTTCCAACCCGAGCATTGGAGCCGCTGAATCTCAGCGAACTCTGGGGCGCGCGAGGCATGCTCTACTTTCTGGCGATGCGCGATATCAAAGTGAGGTATCGGCAGACCATATTGGGCGTACTGTGGGCGGTGCTGCAACCATTGGTGACGATGCTGATCATGACGATCGTCTTCAGCAAGATCGCCCAGGTCAAAACCGGTCATACGCCGTATCCTCTTTTCGCCTTCACCGCGCTTCTGCCGTGGCAATTGTTTGCCAGTTGCCTCACGCGGATCAGCCAGAGTGTGGTAACGGACCAAAGCCTGGTGACGAAGGTTTATTTTCCGCGGCTGATTCTGCCGCTGGCGGCGGTCGTGGCGGGAACCATCGATTTCTGTTTCGGTTTTCTGGTTCTGCTTGGGTTGATGGCATGGTACCACTTTGTGCCGGGGCCCAGAATTTTTCTCTTGCCGGCGCTCATGCTTCTTGCGATGCTCTCGTCTTTTGCGGTGGGCACGTGGATTGCGGCACTGAACACCCGGTTTCGGGATTTCGGCCTGCTGGTGCCGCTGATTATTCAGGTGTGGTTGTTTTTAACGCCGATCGCCTATCCGCTTTCGCTGGTCCGAGCCAGCGCTCCACACTGGTTGTACTTCATCTACACTCTCAATCCGGTGGCCGTGATTGTAGAATTTTCGCGATGGATTATCCTCGGAATGGCGCCGCCTATTCCTCTGCCGTCCGTGCTGTCTTTGGTGGGGGTTTTGGTGCTTCTGGTATCAAGCGCCTATTTTTACAAGAAACAGGCGGACTTATTTGCCGATTTTGTCTGACCTTTTTTGCTGCTCCGTCTTGGGGGCAGATATGGAGCTGGAATCTTGTCCGAGACGGTAATCCTCGCGGATAATCTGGGAAAACGGTACCAACGCGGCGCCGCCGGTGGGCCGACAACCCTGCGCGACACCATCGGCCGATGGCTGGCGTTGGGGGGCAACACGGCCCATCGTCACCTCGGTGGATCCGAGACATTCTGGGCACTGCGCAATGTGTCCTTTGAAATCAAGCGTGGGGAAGTCGTCGGGATCATCGGAGCCAACGGTTCCGGCAAAAGCACCTTGCTGAAAATCTTAAGCCGGATTACTCGACCGACGGAGGGGCGGGCAACCCTTCATGGTCGTATCGCGACACTTTTGGAGGTCGGTACGGGCTTTCATCCGCAACTCACCGGGCGGGAAAACATCTTTCTTAACGGCGCCATCATCGGTATGTCGCGGGCGGAAGTCGCCCGCAAGTTTGATGAAATTGTCGCGTTTTCCGGCGTGGAGGAATTCATCGAAACGCCGGTAAAGCATTATTCCAGCGGCATGTATACGCGGCTGGCGTTTGCGGTTTCGGCGCATCTTGACCCGGAAATCATGCTTGTCGATGAGGTGCTTGCCGTCGGGGATCTGGCCTTTCAACGGCGGTGCATGGAACGCATGGCCAAGGCGCGTGATGAGGGGCGGACCATCCTGTTTGTAAGTCACGGCCTCTCATCGGTTAATAAACTCTGCAGTCGTGCCCTGCTGCTGGAGCACGGTCGCTGCACGATGATGGGCACTTCGGAGGAAATTACCGGCGAATATGCGGCAAAGGTTTCGCTGGCGGAAGAAAAGCTCCACGAGCCGGAGCCGGTGGTCGAGTTGCCAGCGCCCCAGGAACCCTCCGCCGCCGTAGGTGTGCAGCTTTCCGTCTTGGATGAGTCGGGCTCGCCGCGAGTCAAATTCGATGTGGGAGAAACTTGGCGCGCGGAATTTGATTTTCAGGTTCTCGAGTCAACTGATAATTTAGTGGCGGGCGTCGGTCTGGCGACACCGGACGGTGTTGCCATCAGCACTTTATGGTCGCCGCCGACAGCGGTCAGGCCAGGACCACACCGATTCGTTGCCGATTTCAACCTTCCACTGGCGGGGGGAGTATATTCACTCCATGTCGGGTTGAGCGCCGGGGATTCGTCGCTCTATTTTCGAGGTGATGCGGCAAGTTTTTCCGTTCTGCCGTCCACTCGATTGGTTCGCCCACATCGGGATCATGGGGCGGGATTTTTATATCCGACCTACGCCCCGCCGATCATGGCGCTGTAGAATCGATGCCCTTATAGCGCATCGCGGGGATTCGAAGCATCAGGTCTAACTGGAGACGCCGAGTTGGCAAAGGTACACTATAAAAAGTCACGAAAAAATTTCGGCTCGGATATTCCGCCCGACAATCTACAGTTTTACATTCCGGACCCCAAAACCGCGAAAAGGTGCTTCCAGCAGAATGTCGATCCCCGCGCGAAGTTTCTTCCACCGCCCATCGATGGCATCCGGGCGCATGTGGGAGCGGGGCAGAATATCCGCACCGGGTATGACAACATCGACGCATATCCGAATATCCACCGTGCGGATTATGTTCAGACGACCGTGGAAAAGTTTGCCCGCGCGGAAACACTTGACACGCTTTATGAACCGGATTCTCTTGCTGAAATCCGTCTCCATCACGTCTTTGAACACATCAGCATTCTGGATCTGGATCGGACGCTTCGCACATGGAACAAACTCCTCAAGATGGGCGGAACCGTATTTTTGGAAGTGCCCGATTTTGATGCCTGCATACGCCGAATCCTGGCCTTAAATGACGATTCGCGGACAGAGATTTTCTATCGGCACATTTTCGGCAGTCAATTTACGGCCGGAGAATATCATCGCAACGGCCTCACGCCGTTGAGGCTCATTCGCCTGCTGGAGCAGTATGGCTTTGAGGTTACGCTTGCCTACACCCAGTGGACCTATCGCAGCCCTAATCCATTACATATGAATTATCCGCATAATGAGCCGCTGCCGGATCTTACGGTTGCGGCCCGAAAGGTGCGCGAGCCGTCCCCGCGGGCGTCCCAGAGGTGGACCCATGAATCTTATCGATCGCAATACCCCAATCCGGAAATCAGCAGCTTGAAGGTGCCCGGCGACGCACTATCCGATCAGGTGGCCCGTTGTAACCGCAAACGGGTTGACAGCATCGCCAGGTGGCTGGGGCAGGTGTGCGAAAATATTCCGGCCGATGCTGAAATCATCATTTTTTCCCCCGGTGCGGTGGACATTCCCCAAGTGACCGGTCGTCGGGTGGAACGGATTGTCATCAGCGGCAGTGCGTCGGACGTGGCGTCGATTGCGGCAAAGAAAGGTGCCGCATCCGTCGATGCGGTCTTGGCGGTGGGGGTGATTGAAAACTCAATTGATCCCTTAGGCGCGTTAAGAGCAATGGCGAGTCTGCTTCGCCCCGGTGGATGGCTCGGCGTGACTCCCGCTCCGACCCGGCCGGATCAGGCGGACCCCCAAAATCTGAACAATCCCTCGCCTCATTGGTATCAGGCTGCCTGCGAGGCTGCCGGGCTTACCGTCAAGCAGCACCAGGTGATCGGCAGATCATTTGAATCTCTGTTGGATCAGATGACAGAGGCGGCATCGCGATTGGAACAACTCAGCAGCGAGATGCGTGATCATCCATTGGTGCGATATCTCCGGGAGGCGGGACATTATCCAATGGCCAATTGGCTGGCACATGGGGATGACCTTTTTGCCGCGACGTCAACGCCGATGCTCTGCTGCATCTTGGCACAAAAGTCGGAATCGGGAGCCAAAGTGTGAAAGTCATCTCACGCCTGCAGGGTGGGTTGGGAAATCAGCTTTTCCAGTACGCCGCAGCCCGGGCGCTGGCGCTGCGGCTCGGAGCGCAGGTGGAATTTGACGTCAGTGCACTGAAACTGGATCAAAAACGTCGATTTGAACTCCACGCGTTCCGCTTTCCCTCGACGCTGCGGATCGCATCGCATTCGGACGGCCGGCGGCGCCATCCACTGTCGCGCTGGCTGAATCCCCGGCAAATCGTGAGGGAAAAGCATTTTGAATATGACCCCGATATTGAAAAGCTCGACGCTCGATCCTCCGTCCATCTGATTGGATATTGGCAGACTGAAAAATACTTCAAATCGGTTGAGGGGCAGATTCGCAGTGATCTTGAATTTGCCAGCTCGCCCGACAAGCCCAACGCGATCATGCTGGAGAAAATCCAAGCTGTTCCTGCAGTCTCCGTGCATTTTCGACGTGGTGATTACGTCTCTGAAAAGCACACCGCCGAATATCATGGCGTGCCATCGATGAAGTACTACCATAACGCCGTCGATACGGTTCTGGACAGCGTTCCCGATGCGACGCTGTTCATCTTTTCCGATGATCCCGGCTGGGTACGAGATCATTTTCATCCTCGGGCTCCGCTCACCATCGTTGACATCAACACCCCTGATCAACCGGCGTCCGACCTGCGGCTGATGGCCGCCTGCAGACACCACATTCTGGCTAATAGCAGTTTTTCCTGGTGGGGGGCGTGGCTGAATCCCGACCGTGCTAAAATAGTCGTTGCACCGAACCGGTGGTTCTCCGGTGCAACCTCCAACACCGTCGATCTGCTTCCGCCGCAGTGGCGGACGCTGGAAGCGGATTAAATGACTGGCGGCTGAGGGATTTGCGGGTGGTGCCACGAGCCACCCATAAGGTAGATGCGGATGGGCGGTGATATCGAGGCAATGGCGGATAATATAAATCCACTGGTAAGCATCATCACACCGGCATACAATGCGGGAGCGTATGTTGTCGATGCCATTGAATCCGTGTTGGATCAGACGTACCCGCATTTTGAAATGATCGTGGTGGATGACGGATCAACCGACGACACGGCGGAAAAAGTTCAATCGATCGATGATCCGCGCATCGATCTGATCCGCCAGGCCAATGCCGGGGTCGCCGCGGCCCGAAATCGGGCAATGGAATCGGCTCAGGGAAGCTATTTTGCCTTTCTGGACGCGGATGATCTCGCTCTGCCCCAACGTTTGGAAAAGCAACTCACTTTCCTGCAGGATCACCCCGAGGTGGCGCTGGTCGGGGCGGCGGCTGAAACCTGGGAAGATTCAACACCGACAGGGCGATATTTGCGGCATGCCTGCGACCCGGCTCAGCTTGCGTTCGACATGCTCTTTGAAAACTATCTCGTCAACAGCACCGTGATGGTGCGCAGCACGATCATCTCGCGGGTGGGTGGTTTTACGCTCGATCAGTCCCGCCGTCATGAGGATTTTGAATTATGGTCACGCATCGGTCGACGCCATGCCGTGGCGAACCTTTCGGACGTTCTGGCGGCCTACCGCGTGCATCCGGGCAGCATCTGCCGCACTGAAAATTTTGATGCCAATGGTATCCGGCTCGCAAGTGAAAATATCGCCCGAGCGGCTGGAAGCTGGTGGGTCGGGCCGGCACACCGAACCTTGGCCTCGCTGCTGCGAGGACAGAATCCGGGGCCCCCTCGGGTGAAATACGAAACGTTGCAACGGCTGCTCGAACGACTCGCACACCGATTGGAAAATCGATTCAAGCTTGCGCCGGGCGCATTGGACGATGCGCTGGCGCGGCATCGTGAAAATCTTCGGCATCACTGGGAACGCTGCTTCGGACCGCTGCCGGAGCCGGTGCCATCGCTCACCTCCCGTATCAAACATCGCCTTCAACGGTAGATGGCTGGTGGATCATATCAGGTCTACCGCCGCAACGAACCATCTGGGCGAGATATGACAACACCTTTCACCTGCCAAGCCATCCGACGGCGCCGCTGATCCGACGACGCAGATAAGCTCCGAGTCGATAGCTCGGATGAAAACGCCTGTATTGGTGCGCCAGCATCTCCATCCGCTGAGCCAGCGCAGCGCTGACGTCCGTCGCTGATGAAGCAAAGCGCCGGGAAATGGCATCGGCAGCTTCGGTCAGAAGTGTTTTAAGCGCATTGAGCGGAATGGTTCGATCCTGCGGCCGCTGACCTCGCATGTAGCTTGCCAGCGTCAGATGGATGGGAGCCGGTTCCTTAAAACCCAGCGTGAGTGCGATATTTTCGGCGGCGATGCGGGTGCAACTGGCCTGAAAATTGTCGGTGCGGCAGATGCTTCCGCTGCGTTCGCGGTAGATTTGCAGCACTTCGGGAAGATTGGCAACCGGATATTTTTGTGATATCCGCGACCATAATTCAAAATCCTCGGGCTGGCGAGTTTTTTCAGCCGAATAACCGCCAATATCCTCCAGCACCGCTCGGCGAATCATGACGGAACTGTGTACAAAATAATTGTCAAAAAGCATCGCAAACGCCAGTTGCACCGGGTCGCATGGATGGCGGTGGTAACGTCCTCCGGGCCGGCCCTCCACCCATATCTCCGCCGCAGTGCCGACCATGGCAATATCCGCATGGCGCTTCATAAATTCAATCTGGGCGGCAAACCGCTGCGGCATCGACACATCATCCGCATCCTGCCGGGCGATGAATGTTCCATGTGCCAGACTGATGCCTCGGTTTAGCGTGCGCGAAAGCCCCTGATTGGCCTGTTGATAAAACCGAATCCGCGGATCGGCATAACTGGCAATGATCCGGGCGGTGTCATCTGTCGAGCCGTCGTCAATGATAATAAATTCAAAATCAGCAAAGGTCTGATTCAGGATGGATTCTACCGCCGGCCGCAGGTATTGCTGCGCGTTGTATGCGGGCATCAGAACGGTGATCTCCGGACTCGGTGGCTGCGTCATGCTGGAATTTTAACCGATCAGCTTGCCGCCGACCCGCCTTAGTTCAGGCCTCCGACGCAAGCTCAAAGAGGAACTTGTCAATGGCAGCCTTTTCCATCGGCGAGAATCGCTTTTCCTTCAGCACGGCGGCCAGGCCGATTGCCAGATCGCCGCGAATTGCGTTCGATGTCCATGGCTGATGTTGCTTTGCCGCCCGCTGCTGCAGAAATTGTGCGTTGCTTAAAACTCCAAACACCTCGCGGACGTCCACAGCACTGCGCAAGCCCTTTTCAATCAGCGCCCGCATCTGCGATTTTTGCCCCGCCGTAAGCCGCCCGTGGTCCGTGGCAGCCTGGTGACAGAGTTTATCGAGCGGTTGGTAAAAAGCCATGGCGCGGAAGCGATCCTGTCGGAACGTGTGATGAAGCTTGATGAGCTGCGCCCGCCACGGCGCCCGGTTAACATAAAACGCCAGCGAGGCCGCACCGTACTCGTAGCATCCCTTAATCGTCGAGGGAACTCCGGAAAATGGGGGCAGCCTGATCACCTTGTGCATGATGGTCGGGTTGTTTAATAGATGCATGTCCACGAGATGCAGGGCGAAACGCCCGATCGCCGGTGCCGCCTGAGCCGAAAGCAGCATCGCCGCAAGACTGTAGCGGGCGCCTCGACGTTTATGTCCAGCCAGATAAAATTCGCCGCTTCTGAGCCTCAGATAGCCGCTGATCCCGATCGCCAAGCTTGCACTCCCGTAATTCCAATGATGCGGCGCCGGCAGCCAGAACCCGGTGCGCAGACTTGCATTCTTCAGGAATTGATTTCTCAAAGCCGCCACGTGCGATGCATGATCAATGGCATAGACCAAGGCACTGATTCTTTTAGGATGACGCCAAAGGATCTTCCCCATTGGAAACCACCATATCCCCGGTCGTCGGCGAAACAGGCCGACCACTTTCCCGTACGCGGGCAGATAATCCATTTTCCCGCGTTGGAAATGAACCATCGCCGCAAGGCGATCACACAGTGGCTCATCAGCGGGTACCGGGACGGTTGCAGTCAACGCAAAAAACGCCACCAACGCAGTCGCAATGCAGATCGCCGGGCGACCTGCCGACGAATATGGGCGTTGCCCAGGCACCTGGGTAATTCGGTGTTTCCGATTCATCTTAATCGCCTCCACTTGGCTGAGTTACCATGGTGCGAAAAGGCCCAGGTGGCAATCGATACCTGTTTCTCCTATAAGTATGGCGTGCGGCGGTAAGGATGACAACTACCAACCGCCCGCATCCCAGCCGCGCCGCCGGTCGGCCTCTAAAGTATATTTGCTTAACCCCGGCGGACGAATTTTCAAGTAAGATTTCGGCGATTGACAGGTTTTAGTGTTAAGGTGAGTCATATCCATGTCGGGTGCGGTTGAATCATCGGCAGGCAGGCAGGATTTACGCGGGCAACAGCGTTTGGCGGGCTTGGACCTTTCCGCCCTCCTGCTGATGACGTTTTTGGCTTCCTGGACTCCGATTGCTGTGGGGTGCGCTGTGGCCAGCATTCCGCCCATTATCGGGGGCGTGATGCGATTTCTGCTCGCTGCGCTGACGATCGGGCTGGTTTTACTGGCGAGCAGAAAATTTCTTCTGCCAGTTAGGGCCGATTGGCCTCTTATCGTGATCCTCGGAATCGTATGCGTGCCGGTGAATCAGGCGTTCTTCTGGGGCGGGGTTGCCATGGCCAACCCTTCGCACGCGGCGATGCTTTACAGCACCACGCCCGTAATTGTTACCGTTCTCTCATGCCTGATCCGTATCGAACGTTGGAGTTGGCGGGCGATTACGGGCGCGGTACTCGCTGTGGTCGGTGTGATTGTTATTCTGCTGGATTCCGGCCTCTTCCTTCGAAAGTCATTTTTAACCGGCGATCTGCTTCTGCTCGGGGCAGCGGCCACGTGGTCCGGCTATCTGGTTTTTTCTCGCAGGCTCAATCAACATTACGGCAGCCTCGCCGCACAATTCTGGATATTTCTCTGCGGGGCGCTGGTCAGTATTCCACTGCTGCTGATCAAGTCGCAGCAGGTGAACGTTTCGCATATCACGCTCGAATCGTGGTTGGGGCTGGGATACCTCATTTTCTTCGTCGCCGTCGGCGTATTTTTTCTTTACAACTGGTGCAACGCCCGCCAGCCTCCGTCACGGGTGGCTACCTTCGGTAATGCTGCCTTGCCTCTGACGCTGGTGTGGGAAGCCATGATAAAAGAGCGACTGCCGGGAATCTGGTTTCTCGTCGGTTCAGCGATTCTTCTTACGGGAATGTTTCTGGCCATTTATCGGCCGCGCACTCCCGCTTCGCCGCCGCCAACAAGACCTGACTGATCGCCACTTGCATTCGATAACCGATGGGGTAAGCCGCTGGGAAGCGCCTCGACCTCAAAATGGGGATAGGCGGTCAAACGCCAATGTAAATAACTCTGTCGGCCGAAGAGAAGCCAGGCCCGGATGGATGCCGCAGTTGTCTTGGGCTGCCGTGCCATCCACCCGTCGAGGCCGATCGTGTGCCCATTGCGCTCCAGTTGTCCATGGATAAAATAATACCAATCGCGTGGGGCGTCCGCTTTATCCTGATGAGAATTGAAATATTCACTGCGAATTACCGCCGCTCCCCCCTTGGATAACGTGAATTCCACACGGTTCTGCACGGACTCGGATATGGAAAAGCGTAAGACGGCCCGCAAGTGCCTCCAGCTTTGCAGGTTCCACGCAACGGGCAACGCCGAATCATCCTTCACACGAACGCGTTCGTGGGCTAGCGCCCGATAGATGCGCCAGCGCACCAGATATCTGGAATACCCACCGGCGGCCTGCCGCCAGTGATATTCAATGGTATCCAGCGGAGCGGCGCGACTGACCCATATCGCCCCCGCGATCCCGGTAAGCAGCCCGGCACTCAACATCGCCGAAACGCGGATGACGGCGTGACGCCGCCCGGCGGCACTCCACACCAAAATCATTATCACCACAGAAAGCGAACCGCAGGCAACTATGACGATGGGCCAGAGAGTCGGCAAGGTCGGTGGTGGGAGGCGCAGTCGACGGAGGGCGGAGACGATCGGCCTGATGGAGGGGGGTGTGGGAATCGAAAGTTCCCAGCCCGAAGCGTGTTTATTCGTCGGCAGCGTGATTTTTTTCCATGCGATTCCATCAAACGGCGGCGGGGCGGACCCACCAGGTCGAAAGATCGGGATGCCGGTCGGCAGCACCCGGGCGATCAGCCTTCGATCGCTTTGATTTGTCACATCGCCGGAGATCAGGCAGCCGCTGAATGCGGCGACGGCGGTGGGTGGGGTATGCATCAGGGCGCCGGCACCCATGGGCAGAAAATAATCATCGTTCGATGGATAGACATGCGACCGCCGGTGCGATGTCACCACGAGAAAAGTTTCTGCCGTTGAGCCTGGCAGGCGTCGATGAAGTTTTACCAGCAGTGACTTCCATGGTTTAGATGCGATTCCTTTGCGGAGCAGCCGAAATTGAAGCTTTGCATGTCGGTGGCTGACCGCAGTGATAAATGCGATCGGTATCAGAACGGGGCGTTGGTTGCCCACCGTCACTTCGCTGATCGGGCCGCCATCACGGCTGCGAATTTGGAGTCGGTAGGGATGCGGTGCTACCGGAAGCCCATGCATAATCAGCGTGGCCCAGGAGTTTATCTGCGGATGCCGCGGAATCACCGAAGCGCGAATCACCGTTGCAGCGCGGGCCGAAGGAATTGCGAATATGGCCGCCAGAAAAAGTATGGCAACGGCGTACCAAACGGGTATAACAGAGTTCGGGCCGGTTGAACTTTTCATACCGGTTAGCCTACCGTCGCGGCGGCGGTTGGCAATGATACGTGCCATCACGCCTGGCGGCCGATGGCGACTGAATTTGGCGAATAGGTGATACCAAAAGACTGTTTCTCTGGAGCATGATGACCCATGGCAAATGTAGATAAGAACAAATTGCGACGACCGGTGATGTTAATCGTACGTGACGGATGGGGTAGCAACCCGCATCCAGAGATGAATTCCTACAATGCGGTTCATCTGGCCCGCCATCCTGTGGATGATGCCCTGATGGCAGAGTACCCGCACGTGCTGATCCATACTTCGGGTGAATGGGTCGGCCTGCCGGCAGGTGTTATGGGAAACAGTGAAGTGGGCCATCAGAATATCGGCGCCGGACGCGTAGTTGATCAGGAGACCATGCGTATCACGCGCCGGATACGCGATGGAAGTTTCTTTGAAAATAAAACACTCCTCGGTGCATTCGAGCACGCCCAAAAGCACGGTTCCCGCGTACACATTCTCGGCTTGTGTTCGGATGGCCGGGTTCACAGTGATCAGGAGCACGCCTATGCGATATTGGAACTCGCCGCGCGGATCAAATTTCCATCCGATCGCGTCGCCATCCACGCCATTACCGACGGGCGCGACACCTCGCCACAGGGCGGTGTCCGCTATCTGGCGGAACTGGAAAAGAAAATGACGGAGATCGGGGTGGGGCGTATCGCCAGCATCATCGGCCGGTATTACGCCATGGATCGCGATAATCGATGGGACCGCGTGCAGAAGGCGTACGATCTGCTCACGGCCGGCAAAGGGGACGGTTATCCCACCGCCCGTGAGGCCATGGAGCATTATTATGCCCATCCCACCGAGCCCTCCCGGCATGGAGATGAATTTGTCACTCCGTCGGTCATTGGCAACGCATTCAAGGTGGGTGATAACGATGCCCTCATATTCTTCAATTATCGCGGTGATCGCCCTCGCGAGGTTACCAAAGCCTTTGTGTTGGATGATCAGGCATTTGGCGCCCAACCCAACGGCGGTTTTCAGCGCGCCGTCAAGCCGAAGAATCTCTATTACGCCACCATGACGGCCTATGAGGAAGGCTTGCCGGTGAAGGTGATTTTTGGCAAGCCTGAAAAAATGCATGAAATTCTCGGCATGTACGTCAGCGAATGCGGGTTGTCGCAATTCCGCTCGGCGGAGACGGAAAAATTTCCGCACGTTACATTTTTCTTCAACGATTATCGCGAGCCTCCGTTTCCGCACGAAGACCGGTCAATGGCTCCGAGCCCCAAGGTTTCCACCTATGATCAGAAGCCGGAGATGAGTGCGGCTGAGGTAACGGATATCGTTCTCAAGGCGCTCGAAAGCCGTCGGTACGATCTGTTTGTCGTCAATTTTGCCAACGGAGATATGGTGGGGCATACCGGCAATCTTCAGGCGGCGATCAAGGCGGTTGAGACGGTGGATCAGGATGTCGGCAAGTTGGTGGACAAAGTTAAGCAGATGGGTGGATCGGTGATTGTGACGGCCGATCATGGAAACTGTGAACAGATGTGGGATCCGAAAAATAATTGTCCCCACACCAGCCACACCACTTATGACGTGGAACTCATCGTCGTGGATGATCGATTCAAAGGCCGTAAGCTGCGTACCGGCGGAGCGCTCTGCGACGTGGCCCCTACGCTGCTGGCGCTGATGGGGCTCGACGTACCGCGGGAAATGAGCGGCCGGTCGCTGCTGGAGTCATGACATCAAACCGGCGTGATCACACGGAGCCGCCGGAAGACAATGGGAAAAAACATGAGCGCCGGCGAACCAATCTCGATCACAACTTCGGATGATGATGCCCGATGGATGCACCACGCCTTGGAATTGGCGGAGCGAGGACGCGGCTTCGTAGAGCCCAATCCGGTGGTGGGTGCGGTGATCGTGAAAGACGGCCGGGTTCTCGGCGAGGGTTATCACGAAAAATTCGGCGGCCCGCATGCCGAAATTCATGCGCTCCGCACGGCAGGGCCGCAGGCCGCCGGAGCAACGGCCTATGTGACACTCGAACCATGCTGCCACATCGGCAAGACCGGGCCGTGCACCCGGGCGCTGATCGAGGCAAAAGTGTCGAGGGTGGTGGCGGCGGTGCTGGACCCCAATCCGCTGGTGGCGGGCAGAGGAGTTTTGGAACTCCGTCGCCATGGCATCGCGGTGGTGTTGGGAACCTGTGCACGCCGGGCTACGCGTATTAACGCTCCGTTTTTCAAGCTCATTAACCTTAAACGCCCTTATGTCATCGCGAAATGGGCGCAGACGTTGGACGGGGCGATAGCGGATCGATTCAACTCGTCCAAATGGATATCGTGTGAAGAATCGCGGCAGCAGGTTCACACCCTGCGCGGCCGCGTCGATGCGATTCTTGTTGGAGTTGGTACGGTGCTTGCCGATGATCCGCTGCTCACCGCCCGCCCGCGAGATCCGGTCGAAATTCGTCGTCGGGCGATCCGCTGTGTGCTCGACGCGTATTGCCGAGTTCCGCTCGACAGCAGGCTGGTGCAGTCCGCCAAGGAATATCCGACGGTTATATTTCATCACCGTCTGCTTGAGCCGGCAGCCGAGGATCGCCGAAGACATATCGCTGCGGCGGGGGTTGAGTGCGTCGCAATTGATCATTCCGGCGAGGCGGCGGGGGAACTGAACTTCATCGCGGTGCTCGACGAACTCGGTCGCCGGATGATGAGCCATGTACTGGTTGAAGGGGGGGCTGAAGTATTAGGTCATCTGCTGCGACATCGGCTTATCGATGAGGCTCATGTGTTTGTCGCACCCCGAATCCTCGGGGATCATCGGGCACGGCGTATCGTGCTGCAACCGAACACGAAGTTGAATGAGGCGCTCAATGCTTCCGTGATTGAACAGGCCTCGTGCGGTACCGATATAAAAATGGTATTACAATTTTAACTCTTCGGGACACGAAACGCCGGGGGAGAATCGCTCAGATCGACGCGATTTTTCCTTGAGTGTTGATCGATCGCAGGCGCTGATCAAGGGCGGCGAGACTCTCGTGGATTTTTTCAGAGATGGCAGCGTTCATTTTTATATCGCCATAGCGCAGTGCATAGAACATCTCCACCAGCCAATGGGCTTCCGGCAGGTCCACGCCGGAGATCAGGGTAAGCTCCCGCACATATTCAAGCGGCGTCTGTTCTGCGTTGCGTTCCGAACCAAGACGACGGAGGGAATCCATCAGATGGTCGACGAAAGCCAGATCGCGGGCCATCTGGCGTGCAACCCGGGGATCGAGATGACGTACAATTTCCGCCACCACCCCTTTTTGCCGCCGCACCCGCCGGGCAATAAGAATCCCCATCGCCATCAATGCGATGAAAATCAAACCGGCGATGATCCTTCCCGTCCATGATGTGCGGACGGATCGAGCGAACAATCGCACCTGTTTGGCGAGCACATGTACGAAATGGATCGTCGTCTGCAGACAAACCTTGAAAAAGAGAAATACGTCATGAATAATGCTCAATCGCATGGAGTTATTAAATGCAATGATGGTTTGAAGCCACTGCAGACGGATCCACTGAAAAAAATCCAGAAATTGGCTGTACCACCGCACAGGTTGCTCCACGCTGGTGAGACTGCTGGCCGGCGAAGGGTCGTAGGATACCCAACCACGACCCGGTATCCACACCTGCACCCACGCGTGAGCGAACTTCTGCCGCACGATGTAATAGCCGGCGATCGGGTTGTAATCGCCACCGTGGTAGCCGGTTACGATTCGGGATGGAATGCCCACACTGCGGCAGAACATCACCATGGCGGAGGCAAAATATTCGCAATAGCCCCCTATCTTTCTCTTGTTAAGCAGAAAATCCTCTGTCGGGTCGATATGCGGGTTCACCGGCGTCATATCGAATGAATACGGATAATGCGTTCGCAGGTAATTGCAGAAACGGTCCGCGAGGAGTTTATACATTTCCCGGATATTTTTGGGCGTGATAGGCTTCTTGAGAAGGGACCCCGCAATTTTACGTGCCATAGCCGCAATGGGTTTGGCGATCGGCGCCGACTGGACGACACGATATCCCGACAACGACGGAAATGGACTGTATTCAACTCTGGAGGGAAACAGGGCAGGATGCTGCGGTCCCACCAGCGAACGGTCGTAATGGCGCGGCACACGCACGGAATAATTGACACTGTTGCTTCCAGGCGCCGCAAAGATCAACGTGCCATCATCCAGACGCGTGATCTGCGCGGAGCGGTCCAATTTTACCTGAACCGCCGGCAACTGACCGAAAAGGGTGTCATCTGGTATAGATCTGAGCATGACATGATCGGTCATCATGTCATGGCGGTCGTACGCATTTGGATAGGTCAGATTGGTCCATTGACCGCGAGTGGCGCGAATGGAAAGATAGCTTTTGGAAGGGCTCGATGCCGCCACCCATTCATGCCGTTTCGCGAGGTAAACTGACAGGGTTGAACCCATAAAGTAGGGCTGATACCCCTCGTTGCCGATATTTTTTCCGTCGCGCGTCACGCGGATCTCCGCAACGATGGCGTTACTTTGATGCAGATGTCCCAATTGCCCGAGGGTGACGCGGTTGGTGAACCCCGTCTGCACCTGGCCGGTGCCGATCCGCCATTTTGCCAGAATGCCTGGCACTCCGGTACGCGGGAACACAACAAATACCACCGAGGCGAAAACAAATAAAAATATCAATGCCGACCATGTAATTCGCCGCAGATCGCGGGCGATCACTTTTTCGTGGGCGGGATTGAGCATCATGTTGTCGGGTGATGCATTGCGCTTCACCGCAGATTGCGTCTCGGCCTGGAGGTGAAATATCAGGCTCAGATAAAGGCCCAGACCGAGATAAATCACAAGGAAGACGGCGAAGATCGGCGATGTGGTCAAAATCGATCCGGAGAGGATCAGGAGGAGGCTCAGAATCAGCAGTTGGGCGTAATCTCGATTTGTCTTCTTTTCCAGAAGTTTGCACAGGATCAGTCCCGTCATGAAGTGGCCAAGCCCAAGGAGCAGATTCGGCTGGTGCTCAATGACCAATTCCCAGAATAAAAAAAGAGAGACCAGCAGAACGCCGACGTTGATCATCCACCGGGGAAAAGGAGTAGCATCTGATGATTCGACCAGCCACCAGCTCATCCCCCATACCAGCAGCGATAACGCCATCAGGCCGTAGTCCATCGCGGCGTATGTAAAACCGACGAGGCTCAGAAGAATGACGAGATAGGCCAGAAGCTTGAAACGATTAAGGAAGCGCATCGGCACTCATCCGTAAATTCGCTGCTGTCCGCACCACCCCGAAACACCGAGGCTTACCTCACAGTATGCTCGCTGCACAAAGCGATTATCGGCATAATCGTACCCCCAGCATAAACTCCCGCGACGGCGTACTTGCCCCGCTTTACCTTGAATCCAGACCAATCAACCTTATCCCGATGGCTTCGCACAGGCAAAAGGGTCGGATGGCCGATGATGCCGATTTAATTGGCAACCGCGTGCTGTTCCTCAAGTTTTCGCAGCGAAAGAGGGAGTTCAAAGTGCATGTCTTCATCGGTGACATGCCGATGCTCCACGGTTGCACCGTAGCGTTCCTCGAGCAACTTGACGATTTCCTGCACCAGATCTTCCGGCGCCGAGGCCCCGGCTGTGATGAGTACGGTTTTGACGTCCTTAAACCAAGCGTGATCAATATCACTCGCGTCATCCACCAGATACCCCTTGGTGCCGCGATTTTCAGCCATTTCGACCAATCGCTTGGAATTGGAACTATTCTGGCTGCCGACAACCAGCACCAGATCACATTCGGGTGCGAGTTTCTGGACGGCGGTCTGCCGATTGGTGGTGGCGTAGCAGATATCTTCCTTTGGAGGGGCCTGAATGCGTGGAAATTTCGCTTTCAGGGCCGTAATAATCTTTGAAGCATCATCCAGGCTCAGCGTGGTTTGTGTCAGGTACGCGATGCGATGATCCGGAGGAATTTCAACGTGGCTGACATCCTCGACACTTTCACAGATGATGATGGAATCCGGCGCTTCCCCAAGGGTGCCGACGACTTCATCATGGTCGGCGTGTCCGATGAGGATGATGGTGAATTTCTGCCGGGCGTAGCGAATGGCTTCATTGTGCACTTTGGTCACCAGCGGGCAGGTAGCGTCAACCTGTACAAGACCACGGGCGGTAGCCCGCTGACGAATTTCGGGAGATACGCCATGCGCGCTGTAGACCACCGTCGCGCCGGGCGGCACTTCATCAACGGAATTGACGAATACCGCGCCCTGCCGAACAAACCGCTCCACCACATGCCGGTTGTGGACAATTTCGTGGTACACGTAAACCGGTGCACCGCGAAGTTCCAGTACCCGTTCGACACATTCAATGGCCATGTTGACGCCGGCACAGAATCCGCGGGGATTTGCCAGAAGTATCTTCATAATTGCCTTCTCCGTGTATGATAAGATAAAAGGAGTGCAGGTCTACCGCGGTCCGCCGGACGGCAAAAGGCCGAACCGACGCCCACTGGAAAGTCTGCAGGCGGTGCCGCTTGCCGACATTCGACAAGCCACCCTGAACCTGCATAGAGTTTAATGGTTTATGGGTTGATATAAAAGCGGCAAAGTCCGCTCCGCGGGATATCGAATGCAGGTTGCGGAAGGGTACGCACCGTATCATGGGAACAGAAGCTTGACGGATGCCATTCAAACCTTAACGCAGCAACCCTCGGCGGGGGCGGACGGCGCTCCGTTTCCGCCCACCGTCCAATGGGCTTTTAAGCCGATGGAGGATCCGGCTGCGGCGGCTCGCTACACCTGGCAATTGGCCCATGAACATTATGAAAATTTCACGGTGGTCTCGTGGCTGGTGCCGCGATCCATGCGGCAGGACTTCTGCAATATCTACGCCTTTTGCCGTACCGCGGATGATCTGGGGGATGAAGTTGGCGATCGGGCCCGCGCCTTGGAATATCTGGCCGACTTTCGCCGGCAGACCATCGATTGTTTCGCCGGCTCAACCCAGACGGCCATTTTCACAGCCCTTTCCGCTACGATCAAACGTCACGACCTGCCCATAAAACCCTTCCTGGACCTGATCTCAGCTTTTGAACAGGACCAGCAACTCACCCGCTACCCGGACTATCCCACTCTGCTCGATTACTGCCGGCGCAGTGCCAATCCGGTCGGTCATCTGGTCCTGTATTTGAGCGGTTATCGTGATGCCGAGCGACAGGATCTGGCCGATAAAACTTGCACCGCCCTGCAACTGGCCAATTTTTGGCAGGACGTGCGGCGGGATATGCTGGATCGCGACCGCATCTATCTGCCTGCCGACGCCATGGTCCGCCACGGTGTCGCGGAGGCGGATATTCAGTCGGGCCGGTGCACAGCCGGATTTCGGGAAATGCTGCGGGAAGAAGTGGTGCGCTGCCGTGAATTGTTTCACCAGGGGGAGGCTTTGCTGGATAAGGTGGCTTCTCCGTGGCGCGAGCAGATTTCGCTTTTCGGGCAGGGCGGCATGGCGGTGCTGGCGGCCATCGAGCGGCAGAATTACGATACACTCAGTTCGCGGCCGGTGGTGCGGCGGCGGACGAAATTGCGCCTGATGCTGCGGGCACTGCTGACCATGGGGAAAGTGAATCTGCACCGCTGACGTGAGTTGGAATGGGACATGACTGATTTGGTACTGACACCGAGAGATGCCGCCTCCATATCATTGGCGGAATCACATGCCTTTTGCGCCCGGGTGACGCGTACGCAGGCGAGAAATTTTTTCTACGGCCTGAAACTGCTTCCGGCGGAAAAGCGTGCCGGCATGTTCGCCCTCTACGCTTATATGCGTTACGCCGACGACTTGGCGGACGATCCGTCGCAGCAGGATGTCAAGGCTCGCATGGCCCAGCTCGAGCGATTCCGATCGCTCACCCGCCGTACGCTCGCGGAGCAGGTTATACCGTCGCATGAGTGGCAGGGATGGGCGGCGTTTCTGGATTGCGCAAGGACTTTCAACATGCCGGTGGGGCTCTTTGATGCCATGATTGAAGGGCAGTTGCAGGACCTGGATTTTAAGATCCCGCAGTCGTTTGATGATCTGGTCGAATATTGCTACCGCGTGGCAGGGGTGGTGGGGCTGGCGAGCCTTCATGTGTGGGGCTATACCGGCGGCCATGATACCGAGCGGCTTGCGATCGATCGCGGGACGGCGTTTCAGCTTACCAATGTCATCCGCGATGTTCGGGAAGATGCCCGGCGTGGGCGCTGCTACATTCCCATGGAGGACTTGGCCCGCTTCGGTGTGCGGTCCGCATGGCTGGGCAACGGCTTGGCCAATAATGAAATATTATCACTGATCAATTTTGAAATCAGCCGGGCCCGCAAATATTTCCATTCCTCCGCCGATCTGGAAAAATATGTCTCCGCGGACAGCCGCCCGGCGCTCGCCGCCATGACGGCCATTTATCGCGGCATACTGGATAAAATCGCCCATAGCCCGATGGATATCCTCACCCGGAGAGTTCGCCTCGGCGGCCTGACTAAATTGAAAATCATGTGGCAGAGTAAAAACGCTTAAGGTCATCATTTTCCCATGCTTGATCCCGTCACCGGCATTTCCAATATCCATTCGGCTGATACCGTCCTCGGCGCACCGGGGCTTTTTGTCAAACCCTTCAAGACCGAACGCTGGCAGGATCGACGTGATCCCATCGTGGTTGTCGGTGGCGGTCTGGCGGGTATCGCGGCGGCTGCGGTTCTGGAATCCTCCGGCCTGCCGGTCATGCTCATTGAAGCCAGGCAGGACCTTGGTGGCCGGGCAGGTAGCTTTCAGGATGCCCAGTCAAGCGAAATACTCGACAACTGCCAGCACGTCCTGCTGGGGTGCTGCACCAATCTGATTGATCTTTATCGGCGCCTCGGAGCCTCGGAGCATATCCGGTGGTATCGGCGCGTGCATTATCTCGATCCGCGCGGCCGACACTACAGTCTCTGGGCCGTGCCGGGTCTGCCCGCTCCACTGCATCTGGGCCCGTCCATGGGCCTCTTCAATCTCCTCTCCCCCGCTCAGCGTCTGAGCGTCGCCCACGCCATGCGGGCCATGATGCGGATCGGCCGATCCGGCCGCGCGGCCCTGGCGAATGTCTCTTTTGGCGAATGGCTAGCCCGACACCATCAATCCCCGGACGTGATTCAGAAATTTTATGATCCGGTGGTGATCAGCGCTCTGAACGAAGACACGCAGCGAACGGCCGCGATTTACGCCGTGGAAGTATTTCAGGAGGCCATGCTCCGAAACCGGCGGGGATATATGCTGGGACTGCCCGATTGCCCATTGCAGACGCTTTATTCCAAGCGTCCCTGCCGCGACATCCGCCTCGGTAAGCGCGTCGCCGAAATTATGTGCCGCGACCGCACGGTTACCACGGTCCGTCTGGTCAGCGGTGAGACGATAGCGGCAACCGCTGTAGTGTTGGCGACCAATCATCATGCGGCATCCAAGATGATCGCCCCGGAATGGCTTCGGACGGATTCGCGGTTTGCCGGGCTGGAAAAACTTGAAAGTGTACCCATCCTCGGGGCCCACCTTTGGTTTGACCGTCCGCTGATGAAAATCCCGCACGCCGCACTGATCGAAGGCCCGCTCCAATGGCTGTTCCGAAAAGATTCCAGTGGAACCGCCGTTCACGGAGTCATCAGCGCCGCCCGGCAGTGGGTATCCACCCCGCATGATCGCTGTGCCGCACTTTTTGAACATCAACTCCGCACGCTTTTCCAACAGCCGGAAGCCCGGCTGGTACGCTATCGGATCGTCATCGAAAAGCGCGCCACCTTTTCACCCGTACCGGGGGTGGATCGATACCGTCCCACGCAGGAACCCCCGGCGGGCGGAATTGAAAATTTATTTCTTGCCGGCGACTACACGCGAACGGGTTGGCCGGCGACTATGGAAGGCGCGGTGCGGAGCGGGTATCTGGCGGCTGGAGCGGTGCTCAAGGTGCTTCCGCAGACGGCGGGGCTCCCGACGCCGCTGGCCGATGATCTGCCTTTTGAGCTTTCCGCCCGGTTGATTTCCGGCCGCGATTGATTGGCATACCGATTCGCGCCGCAATGGGATGATTCACCCCGTAGCCTGTCTTTCGCGCTTCGGGGGTGAAAACCGCATGATGATGCATTGTGCGAAAAAAAAGGTTCCACCACAAATCTCCCTTGGACGGGCGGATTCGGAGTCGCGGCTCCGCACGAAAGACGGTGCCATGCCTGCGGCACGATGTCATGGGCTCTTTTCCCACACCAGGTACGCCAAGATTTCCTTACGGGGTCTGCTCGCTCTGTCAATGGCCCCGTGTGCGACTTGATGCCTCTGCCGGTGCAGTTACTTTTGCGGAAGCGTCGCCGCAGCGGGAAAAGATTTAGACCAATCAATGGCATGCCACACCTGCGGATTGTCGTTTGGCTCAACGGGGCCCGGTGTGCTGCGCCCATCACGAATGTCCCGCAACAGAAGCGCTTCCAGCCGATGCACGATTTTCGGATACTGTTTTTCAAGATTTAATTGTTCGGTCAGGCCCAGCCAGGTACTCATATGATAAAGCTGCACCGGCGGCAGATGCGCCCGCCGGGCAACCATGTTGGGGAGCGTTCGCCCGCCGGAGCCGGGGCACATCTCCAACTTCCACGAGCCGTCAATAATGGCCAGAGAACCATCGACCGAAGCGGTAATCACCGGATATTTCACTTTGTGCCCCTTGAAGGCGGGCAAAATATTAAAACTGTCAACACCGGCATTCGCAGGCAGCTTGTCATGCAGATAGGCGGCCATGGTTGCCATGAAGTCGGCAAGACAAATGGGAGAGTTATTGGTACTGCCCGGGCGGGTTATGCCGGGCCAGTCGATGAAAAATGGCACGCGCTGGCCCCCTTCCCAGATATCCGACTTAAAACCGCGGAAAATGTAGCTGGGATAATCGCCATGGCGTTCCAGATAATGCGTGGGATCCACATAAGGTGCAAAACCATTGTCGGAAGTAAAAATGACAACGGTGTCTTTGGAAATCCCCTGACGTTTAAGCGTTTTCAGCACTTTGCCCACCATGGCATCGGTTTCAATGCAATAGTCCAGATAGGCGAAAGGCAGCGGGCTTTTTCCCTGATATTTTGGTGCAACCGCGATGGGAGTGTGCGGCGAGGGCATCGCGTAGTAAAGAAAAAATGGATGCGAATCATGGGCGTGCCGAATAATAAAATTGCAGGCCTCTTTCGTAAAGCGAGGCAGAACATGTTCCGGATTGTAATACGCCGCCGCAGGACCCGTGCTTGAATAGCGGGCACCCATGATGGAACGCGGGATGGTATACGTCTTATTGACCGGCCCGATCACCCGGTCATCTTTAATATAGGCAAACGGAAACATGTCCGCGGAGCCGGCGAAGAAAAAATCGTAGTCAAACCCATCCGTGAGCGGGCCCTGCAGGATGGGCTTGGAGTAGTCGACCCGTGTGGCGTTGGCTACGGAGTAATCGTAGGTAAAGCGATAAGGCTGCTGCGGGTGAATATAGCTGAAAAATTTCGGTTTTCTGCGGGTAATAGGCGGTTCACCCGCTTTATACTGCCAACCCAGTCCAAGATTCCATTTGCCCACGAAGCCGGTGTGGTAGCCATTGGCCTTCAGCACGGAGGCGATGGTCATGCGCCCCGGTTCAATGAGTGGGGGGGCGAGGCCCGATGCTTCACCAGCCTTCATGGCCGAACGCCAGGGGTAGCGGCCCGTGAGCAGGCCGTAGCGTGAAGGGGTACACAATGCACTGGTGGCGTGGGCATTGGTAAAAACCATCCCATTTCGCCCGATGCTGTTGATGTAAGGCGTGTGGATGCGATCACCCGGATTCACCAAGCTTACATCGCCATACCCCATGTCGTCAGCAAGAATGTAAACAATATTCGGCTTGGCGATCGGTTCGGCGGCTGCCACGCGTTTCGGAAAGTGTCCTGCGCAAAGTGCGGCTGCAACACAGGCGCCCCAACGAATCGCCTTGGATCGAACGGATCGGTTTTCGCGAATAGGGTTCATCAGAGTTGATAGCTTCTGAATGCGGCTGGCACAAAGTTGCTTTGCCTTGCCCTTGGATATTAATATTTTAGCACACGCGATCATCAAACGGCCTCAAAATGAAGTTCCTGCTGAAATTATAACGCACCGGGGCAACGCGGAAAAGTTGCCGTGATGCGTGCCTGCTGCAAAGTGCCTGCCACTCCGGCGATGCAGACTTGCTGTCTGGCTGCCCCGTCGATCCCCCCTTCGGCGAACCGGCGAGGGCCGCTTTCGGTTGATCCGACGCCGACCCCTTAATAGCCCATTTCCTGGCAAGTGTTTTTTATGGCCTGCGACACTGGACTAACCTCCGACGGTCTGGCTTCGGCGATCGACATGGCGCCGCTGAAGGCCTGTGCAGCCGCCACCTTATTTCCGAGCCGGTGCTCGACGATTCCAATATTCTTCAGTGCGTTGGCGACGAGTCCCTCCTCACGGTTCGGGGCCCCCTCCAAAGTTGAGAGGGCTTCTTTGAGGGTGGCCAATGCCTCGGCCAGGTGTCCCTGATCTCTCTGGGCTACACCGATGTTGTTGAGAATTCGCCCCCTGTCGGAGATATCCGGTGGCAGGCGCCGGCCGGATACGCCCCACGCCTCTCTGAATGCCTCTTCCGCCCTCGCGGGTTCTCCAAGCGAAAGGCGGGAGTGCCCCAAAATATCCCATGCCAATGAAAGCTGGCGTAGCGAGTCCTCATCCGTCGTCGGGGTGGCCTGCAGGGCCGAAATGGCTTTCTCACACCATTGCGCCGACGCCTCGGCCTTACCCAAGGACCGGGTCAGATCCGCCATCCGAAGGGTAACATCGACGGACCCGTTCGTAATAAGGTTAAGGCTCAATATCTCAGGGTAGAGTAGACTCGCACCCTCCAAGTCTCCCTTTTTTGCCTTGGCCAAGGCAAGAAAGAATAGGCCAGTCTCCAGCAGTTTGTCGCCTTGGCGACGCCCCTTTCTGCTTTCTTCGAAAATTTGCGCCAACCATCTTTCGGCGTTACCATAGTGGCCAAGACGATAATATGCAGTCCCCAGGTACAAAAGGCAGCGGAGCCTGTGCCTGAGAGGCGGCGCCGGAGCCCCCTGCAGAAATGATCGCAATTTTGCCAATGCGCCGCCGGTTGACAATAGTCCCCTTGGGCGCACCAATGGCTCCAATTCCTTGATAACTTCCGGGAGGCCGCCACTTGTCAGGAGCCACACAGCTCGCGACAAAACAATCTCAGTTTGCAACCAGTGGGGCAGCGGGTCGTGCTTGGAGGATAATCTAATTTCAGCCAATGTTTCCCCCGCGCCGGCATTATTGCCCCTCAGGAGGAAGCAGTTGGCCAAGGCCAATTTAGCTTGAACCGCCAATGCAGGGGCAACATCTGCGCCCGCAAGCTTTGCGACTTCGACTGCGATCCTCGCCAATTGCTCGGCCTCGGCGGGCTTCTTGGCGACAATGGCCTTATTCGCATCTGAGACCAGCCTCGCGATCTCTCGGTTAACCCCCGCAGCACTGTCGATAGGAGCCATCATCGTCCTCCGTAGCCGGCGATCATCTTGGCCTTTTGGCAACCTACGCCGCTGCCCTCACTGCCGCCCAACTCGATGTGGAAAATTCCAGATTAAACCCCGTTTTGAACGTGATTGTCCCGTGGCCAAGGCTTCCTTTGATGGTAACCTCGGTCCCAGCAGTGGCCACCAACTTCGCTGGTCGGCTCGCTTCCATCTGATAGGTATTCGCTCCGTTGATGTACCCCAGCGGGTCTTGGCTCGTCCATCTTCCCAGCGTCGGGCTGTAATTCCGGAAGCCTTCATCATACAACTCCGTCACCGCATCCAGCGTCATGTCTTGGTATAGATGATTCGCAAGCGGCCGTGTGCGGCCACCCGCGTCCCGGATGGGCATTGATTTTTCATTGAGGGCAACCATACGAGCCCCAATAGTTTAATTACTCCGGGGAACATACCGCGCGGGGTAGGCGGAATCAAACGATGGCATAAAACAGATTCCAGTGCAACTGCGAATCAAATTTCTTGTTATGGGGCAGCATATTCGTTATCGGTCATTGCCGAAGGAGCCAACCCGAAGCGCCCTCCACCGAGTCCGTAGATTGTCTGATAACCTTTGGAAAAGGTCCGAAAACAGCCTTGCAGTGGATGCCGAATGCGGCGATATCCGATTCAAAACCGCAGGGTTGTCGCGTAAACCGGAAGGGGCACTTGAAAGGCGATCATCTTCATTTTCGAGGCGACGAACTGGCGCTGGTGCTGAGCCGCTTTGATCTCGGCAGCATATCGAGCGCCAGCACATTTGATCGTGGGTGCAAACGGTCACCCAAAGCCATCATCCTCTCTGAAAAAGGGAGGTTTCTGCTCAAGCGGCGGGCCAGCGGAAAGGATGCCTGGGATCGTGTTGCGACCTCGCATCATATCCAGGCGTTACTCCAGGCCGCTGAATTCCCCATCGCACGCCTCGTTGCCAACCGTGTGGATGGTAAAACGGCCCTTGTGTTTGACGGGCATACGTATGAACTCTTCGAATATGTGCAGGGCAAGCGATTTCACGGCACCACCGGCCAACTTATCGAGGCTGGGGTTACTCTTGCGAAATACCATCAGATCCTGCAGAGAGCGGTCGGTGAACTGAATCTTCCCGCCGGAGGCGTGCACCAATCCGGTCAGATACAAAAAATATTTCGTAAATTGGTCGCCATGGACCTTGGGGATGGGAACGCCACCCTGCGGGCGAGTCTGCAGCGGGCGCTGGCACGGCTCGGCACACTCTATCACACGGCCGCCACCCGCGTTAATCAACTCGGCTACCCGGATTGGCCGCTGATGGTGACGCATTGCGATTGGCATCCCGGCAATCTCCTTTTTGACGGCGGGCGTATTCGGGCGGTATTGGATCATGATTCCCCACGGCTCCAGCCGCGGGTGGCGGATATCGCCTGCGGCATGCTCCAATTTTCCATTCGCGGCGATGCGGGGAACGGGGCCGAATTTAATCCGGCGATCAATATCAATGCGGCGCGTCAGCTACTATTCGGCTACGACTCGGTGCAGGTGGTGAGCGTGGCGGAAGTTAAAGCCGTACCTTGGCTGATGATTGAGGCCATTGCGGCCCGAGTGGCGGTGGGGCTGGCATCAAAAATCTTTGCGGGCGCCGGCGCGGCGGCATCATTGATATTGATGATGGATGCCCGGGCGGCGTGGATGGCTGAAAACGCCCAGACCGTTATCCATGAACTGCTCAAACCCATTGATGTGTCTCCCACGCAGAATCAGGCGGCCATGTCGCCCAATCCCGTCGGTTCACCGATCGTCGGCCACGTTGTTGTCTGACTTCCGCATTCCGACCGCAATATCGCTGTACAGCCGGCATGGCACCGAATCATAGTTCGCCAGACATGAGGTTTTTCTATTCAGATTTTTGAGATGGTAGTTTCGCTTTTCTGACGCCCGGCGTTTTTTTGTATCACCGCTGCCAGAGTATGTAATCGGCTTCGAGCGGCACGGCCGCATCGCTCCATCGCGGAATGATGCGGGGCGTGTAGTCCGACGCCGGTCGTGCGGAATCGATCGTTGCACCATAGGCATAACCACCAGCAGCCCCTGCAAGTTTCCGCAACGTTTTCATTTCGATCCGGATCGGTGTTACGCCGTCGAGGGTATTGGCAAATAATTCCACGCGCACCATCGCCGGGTCCAAGGCATTGAGATACACCTGCGCCTGGAATGTGTGGGCGTTTTCTGCCGTGCTCACATGCAACTCTCCAAATCGGATGCTTCCCCATTTCTCAGCCAGCTCACGCTTCCATCTGACGATCTCCACTCCGCCGGCACCACGATCGGCGGCCCGGGCGTGATAGCGTTGTGCGGCGGGCAGATAATAATTGTGCGTGTATTCACGCACCGTGCGGTTGGTGCAGAATTGCGGCGTCAGACGCGCCATGCTCGCCCGCATCCGTGCCACCCACGACGTGGACACTCCGTTGGCGTCGCGGGTGTAAAATTCCGGAATCACGTGCTGTTCCAGAAGATTATAAAGTTGGTCGGCTTCGTGGGCGTCCCAGGCCGGATCATCGCCGTGTTCTCGGCCATCGCCCAACGCCCAGCCGACCGCCGGGCTATATGCTTCCGCCCACCATCCGTCCAATTCAGAAAGATTCAGTCCGCCGTTCACCAGCACCTTCATGCCACTGGTGCCCGACGCTTCCCATGGCCGACGCGGAGTGTTGATCCACAGGTCCACGCCCCGTACCAGGCGCTGGGCGAGTCGCATGTCGTAGTCGCTCATGAAAACGGCATGCGGTAGAAGGTGATAACGCTTGATAAATTGAATCCACTGCTGCACCAGCTCCTGTCCGGCCCCATCGGCGGGATGGGCCTTGCCCGCAATGATCAGTTGTACGGGGCGGCGGCTGTCGGTGAGCAGGCGGGCAAACCGATCGGGATCATGCAGCAGCAGATTGGGCCGCTTGTAGGTGGCGAATCGTCGCGCAAAACCAAGAGTTAATACATTCGGATCCAGCACATGCCGGGCACGTTCCACCAGTTCCGGTTCATATCCGGATGCTGTGAGTTGGCGTGAAAGTCGCGTTCGAACATCCTCCACCAGTACGGTCCTTCCGGTGGTGCGCAATTCCCACAGGCGTACATCGGGAATCGCCTCAATTTTCGCCGCCAGGGTTTCGGTGTTGCCCAGCCAGCGGCCCTGTCCGCACGCCTCCGCCCAAAGTTCATCCGCCGCCGATGATTCCCACGTCGGAACATGTATCCCATTGGTGACATGCGTGACCGGCGCCTCATTGATCGGCCACCGCCGAAACAATGGCGAAAACAAGTCTCGACTGACCTGTCCGTGCAGACGACTTACCGCATTGACGGCACCGCTGCCCCGCATCGCCAGATACGCCATATTAAATGGTTCATGCATGTCATCCGGATTTTGCCGTCCCAGCGCGAAGAGTTCACGGTGTGATATGCCGAGTTTTTCCGTGGCGTAGCGTCCCAGATATCGGCTGATGAGTTCCGGTGCAAAGCGGTCAAAGCCCGCTGCCACCGCGGTATGGGTGGTAAACACGTTGCCCGCGCGCGTCGCCGCCAGTGCCGCGTCAAACGGCACGCCTGTTTTATCCTTAAAACTCCTTGCACGCTCCAGCAAGGCAAAGGCCGCGTGTCCTTCATTGAGATGGCAGACTTCCGGATTGAGCCCCAGCGCTTCCAATAATCGCCAGCCGCCGATTCCCAGCGCCAACTCCTGCTTGAGCCGTAATTCCGGCCCGCCACCGTAGAGCTCACTGGTAAGCCCCCGATGCACCGGAAGATTGGCCGGATCGTTGCTGTCGAGAAGGTAGAGTTTTCTCCTTCCAACCTTCACCTGCCACGCACGCAGCCATACCGTGTAACCCGGCAATGCGATCTCCATTCGCAGCCATTCGCCATTGCTCTGTCGCAAAGGCATGATCGGCAACTGTCCGGGATCGTTATACGGATAAAACGCCTGCTGATTCCCATCCCGATCGATCTGCTGCCGAAAATATCCCTGCTGATAAAGCAGGCCCACGCCCACCACCGGCACGCCCAGATCACTTGCCGATTTAACCCGGATTATTCAAGGACCGGCGCGGGATTGCGGGGGTGGAGGTCGTAAGTGTCGTGTTTGCAGACGGTTAGTCTCCGTGGCTGGATTGAGTCTCGGCGCGCAGTCTGCAAGGGCAGCTTCCATTCGATTTTGGGTACCCATGCTCCATTTCACGCTCTCCGTCTGCCGACTTGTGTGAACCGGAAGCGAGTGGACAGAGTATTAGATTTGTAGTATTCTATCCGGCTGCGATGTTTCGCGGTTAGGAGTGCCTTATGCCTGCGCCACGTTGTCAACCACTGCTCTTCGATTTTCTCCCCTCACGGGAACTGATCGTGGAACGCTCTGCCGGCCAGATCACCTCCGACGCCGGGTTACTCCCCATTCGACAGTTCGACCAGCAGTGGGGCTATACGGAACGTATGGCCGCGTGCCTCCTGGATCCCAAACCCC
>JAKAVA010000081.1 GCA_021827645.1 Planctomycetota bacterium | reverse complement strand
TGACAACGTGGGGCAGGCATAAGGCACTCCTAACCGCGAGACATCGCAGCCGGATAGAATACTACAAATCTAATACTCTGTCCACTCGCTTCCGGTTCACACAAGTCGGCAGACGGAGAGCGTGAAATGGAGCATGGGTACCCAAAATCGAATGGAAGCTGCCCTTGCAGACTGCGCGCCGAGACTCAATCCAGCCACGGAGACTAACCGTCTGCAAACACGACACTTACGACCTCCACCCCCGCAATCCCGCGCCGGTCCTTGAATAATCCGGGTTAAATCCATTCGGCTAACATTGGCGATGATCGCGTCCGGCGGATGTTCGCCATCCATATTGGCGCGGGGTAAGATCGGTACCAGTCGATGGATACATTCGCATACCCCGCTGATGCCCTGAAAAAATTGTCACGCCCGCAGGCTCGGCACCTTCCCCCTGTCAATTGGCTCTCCGCCGTCTTGGGCGTAAACTTCGTCGAGGATAAAATACTGTGCCGCACGGACTGCAACACGACGGCGGCGGTGGCAGCATGAATAAACGCTTTGTCATCCGGGAACGGCTGACGGATGCTGATGGATAAGGATCGGCCATGACATTGAAGCACCTGTCACGATGGACAGCATGGAGTTCTCTATGGGCGGCCGTTGGGCTCTTGGCGACGGCTTGGATCGGATTCGCTTCCAGCGAGGTCGGTCGCCGGATATCTCAAGCATCCACGGCGGAGGTCACCCGTCCGTCGGTTTCCGCGGCAGTTTCGGTGGTGTCTTTTTCCCAAAGCCCAGCTCCGAATATGAAAGGCGGTAATTTTAATATCCGCATCCAGGCACGCCGTTCCACCATTCATCTCGGCGGATCGGTCGTCATCCGGTGCCGGGTTACCTCAACCAGGCGGAGCACGGCGGGCATACAGGTCTGGCCATACGTTGATGGTCGTCAATGGGGAGCGCCGGAAAAGACCGGGGCGGGAGGGTTGGTTGACGTTGTTATTCCGCTTCCCTATCCCGGCACCGCCCATATTCAATTGACCACCGACGGCCCGACGGACGCCACTTTTCCGGTCGGCCTTCCTCTGGCATCCGGCGCGCCGGTATCCAATACCGTCGCGGTCAGGGTATTACCGGTGATCAGCACACCACCCGTTCACCGACGGCATCTCGTCGGCATGGAATATGAACCATGGTTTACGCCCATGATGATGCGCTGGCAGACCGCCGAAGCGGTTCCCCTGATCGGCCGATATGATTCGCTTGATCCGGCGGTTGTCAGGCAGCATGCCCTGTGGTTTGACAGAATGGGTATTAATTACATCCTGATCGACTGGACCAATAACCTCTGGGGTGATCGCCATTTCGACCAGATCAATCCACGATTTAAACAACTCATCGCCTCAACCACCTTCCTTCTGAAGACCTATGCGCGAATGCGACAGGAAAAACTCGCCGTACCGAAAATAACCCTCCTGCTGGGCCTGAAGAACGGCCCTCACACCACCACCACCGCCATCAACGAGGAGATGCAATGGGTCTATGACCATTACATCCGCAATCCCCGTTATCGGGGCCTCTGGCTCGATTATCACCATAAGCCGCTCATGATTATATTTAATGGCGGCGGCCCGGCGTTTTTAGCCCGCACACTCTCCAAGGGAGAACCTCCGATCAGCACCCGGTATTTCACCATCCGCTGGATGTCATCCCAATTACAGAAGAGACCGCAATTGGCCCGCATGAAATATTGGTCATGGATGGATGGCACAACCCGACCCGTACCGACGTGGGATGGAAACACATGCGAGGCACTGACCATCACCCCGGCATTTTTTGCCGCAGGAGGCTGGCTCTCACCCCCGGCGCGAGGACGCGACAACGGCTTCACCTACGTCCGTGAATTTAATACCGCCCTGCGGGACCGCCCCCACTTTCTCAACATCTGCCAATGGAATGAATTTGCCGGCCAGCCGGTCGGCCACGGGTATGGGGTCCACCACAATATTTACATGGACTGCTACAACGTGCATTTCAACAATGATATTGAACCGACCTCCCTGACGGATTGCGGCTGCCGCGGCTGCGGCGGCTGGGGATTTTATTATTATAATCTCACACGTGCCTTCCTTGCGCTCTATCACGAGCATGATCCGAAAACGACCCTGCTGGTGTTCGGGAGCCCGGGACGCCATGCCGTCGAGAAAGGCTCTCAGATGCAGGTGCGCTGGGCCTGTGCCGGCAGGGCACCGCGCAGTTTCACACTCCGGCTCGACGGCCATGTCATCGCCCACAACCTTCCTGCCGATACACGGTCGTTTAATCTGAATCTGCGGGGCCTCAAACCCGGTCGCCACGCATTGACGCTTCTCGCCAACGGTGCCCTGAGTGATTTTAAGCTCTCTTACCGGCGCCCCGCCCATCGGTTGCAACACCCGATTCCGGCCGCAGCCCACGGGGATTTTCTGCTCAAATAAAGCCGATACGCAAGATCGACTGCACGCTCTTCCCGCGGCCGTGCCGGAAATCCGGCCCCATGTCTCGACCACGTGAGGTTTGCGGGCACGACTCAGTTGCATCTACTGCGATGATCAGGCATCGCGGCCTTGCCGCAACCCCAACAGCATTTGCGGACCGATCCCTCCCTTAACAGGTATTACAGCGGTCGCGCAGACTGACTCCACATCTCATCGGTCAGCATGGCGTCGTGCCCGCCGGCCGCCAGAGACTGCTGCGAAAACATGGCGTGATACATCCCCGCATGTTCAATGAGCTCGGCATGACTGCCATATTCCGACAGTCGGCCCTCGACCAGCACAGCAATGGCGTCGGCGTGCATGATGGTGCTCAATCGGTGCGCGATGATGATGGTCGTGCGGTGGCGCATGAGCAGCCGCAGCGAATCCTGTATCGCTCGTTCACTCACGGCATCAAGTGAACTGGTAGCCTCATCCAGAATCAGGACCGGCGGGTCGGCGAGAATCGCCCGGGCGATGGATATCCGCTGCTTCTGGCCGCCGGAAAGTTTACTCCCCCGCTCGCCGATCTGGGTATCGTATCCATTTTCCAATTCCTGAATGAAACCCTCGGCATTGGCGAGTTTTGCGGCCCGGACAATCTCCTCATGCGTGGCGCCGCGGCGGCCGAAGGCGATATTCTCCTCGATGGTGCCGTCAAAGAGGAACACATCCTGCATGACCATGGCACACGAGCGGCGCAGATCCGCGAGGCGGATATCGCGGATGTCGTGTCCGTCCAGGCGGATGCTGCCGCTCCGCACGTCATAAAACCGTGCGATCAGATTCACCAGTGTGGTCTTCCCGCTGCCCGAGGGACCGACAACCGCCAATGTGCCGCCCGCCGGTATGACAAGATTAATATCATGGAGCACGGTCTGATCGTCCCGGTAGCCGAACGTCACATTCGCCAGTTCGATGCGCCCTTCAATGTGCGGCAGGCTTATGACACCGGGTTTGTCAGGCATATCCACCGGCTGACTGAGCACATCGCAAACCCGGTCCAGTGAACCCAGATTCTGCTGCATCGCCTGCATCGAATCAATCATCTGGGTGATCGGGCCCAGCAGCATCAGCGCAAAATATTGAAACATCACCAGATTGCCCACCTTCAACTGATGATGCAGCACCATTTCGCCGCCGTACCAGAGAATGACGATGCCGATCGCCGGCACAAAAACCGCCCACCCGGTGGCCAGAAGCCGGCCGAGAATCGAGGTGTAATATTGCTTTCGCACCATGGTGTGCTGGCGGGCGGCAAATTCGGCCAGTTCAGTACTCTCCCGGCGAAAGCTGCGCACCACACGGATCCCGGCGTACATGTCGCTCACCCGCGCCGAAAGCATGCTCCGGTCGTCCTGAATGTTGCGCCACAGCGGCCGCAGACGACGGAAAATCAGCAGGTGCACCAGGATCAGCGGCGGGATCAGGATCACGGCAGCGACAAAAAGCTGCCAACTGGTGACGATGAGAATGATCAGGATCAGGATCATCCGCAGGGCCGCGCCCGCCGGGGTGATGATCGAGTTCTGCACACCGCCGACGATCTGATCGGTATCCGACATGATCCGGCTGATGATGCCGCCGGTGCGGAAATCGGCAAGTTGCGCAAGCGAGAGTTTGGAAAGATGGGTGTGGAGGCGCTGGCGGAGCGTAGCCGCCAGTTTGTAGTTCAGTCGTTGAACCGCCAGCACCCGCAGCCATGAAAGTGAAACGCCGATGATCTCGGCGATGATCAGGGCGATCGCGAGGGTTGCCAGTCCATGTTCAGGTGACGCGGTGATCCACGTGCGCAGGCCGCCTGCCGGTAGCATCCGTGCAATCGACAACGGCTTACCTGCAAATACGTCATCGATGGCCAGTTTCAGCACAAAGGCGGGGCTCAGGGTAATCAGCGATGTTCCCAGCACAACCAGCAGCAGGACCGCCACTGACCCGTAGTAACCCCGCAGCATCAGGGCATATTCACTCAGCAGTTTCTGTTTGGAAAACTTGAATTGATGAGGCGGGCCCCAATTGCCGCGCATGTGGCGGCCACCCCCCATGGGACGCTGAAATTCACGCACCGCCTCGGGCTCGACAAGCCGGTCGCCGCGCAGATGCCCCTTTTTAACGCGGGCGAGGAAATCCTTGAATCGTTGTCGGCTTGATTTCATAATTTGATATCAGTATTCCATCCGGCAATTCACGCCGCGTTTAATAATTACTGCCGTCATGGCGGACATGCACCACCGGCTGCGTGTGCGGGGTGTCGTTCAAACCACCGTCCTCCGCCACGCCCAGAAACAGATCGTGATCCGCACCAAAATCCACCCGCTGACGAAATCGACATTTGATCCACGCACACGCATCCGGCAGAACCACGCACCCGTCATCCAGCCGTCGGCTGCGCACGCCTTCAATCGCCTCCGGGCCGATGAGTGCATGGCGGGCATATTTTTTCAGCAGGGCCCGGTCGCCGCCGGCGATGATGTTGATGATGTACACCCCGCTGCGCTCAATCGCCTGCGTCATCGGGCGCTCGCGGTTGATGGCAGTCGCAATCACAATCGGATCACGCGCCGCCTGCTGCACGAACGACACCAGCATGGCGGAAAAATCCGGGCCCTGACCGGCGGTGAGAATAAACAGGCCGCTGGGAATCTTGCCGACAGCGCGAAACAGCGGCAGGATCGGATCAACTGTACTGTCAATGATGGTCATCCATACTCCTCTTCAACTTCTTTCATCGGCATTGATGGTGCAACTCGTCTTGGGCGTTTCCCACAGGCGGACACGCACGAGCTTCACCGGCGCAGTAAATTCACCGGCAAGAGAGTCAAATATCACCGTGGCGATATTTTCCACGGTGGGGTTAACCTCGGCGAACTCAGGCAGTTCCACATTCAGATGCCGGTGGTCCATCCGGTCAATCACCCGGCGATTAATAATATCGTGAAGTTTCTGCAGAGGCATGATCCGTCCGTCCGCCCCGATGGGGCCGCAGATGGTGACTTCCAGTTCATAATTGTGCCCGTGTCCGTGCGGATTGTTGCATTTGCCGAAGGTGGCGGCATTCTGACCGTCGGTAAGATTCGCACTGTGGAGGCGATGCGCGGCTGAAAACTCAAACCGCTCGGTCAATTCGATCATATCTTCAACCTCGTCGCTGATCCGATAATAAAGCCATGGGCTGCATGCAAGTGTCAAACTTTTTACCTTGATTTTGCGTGGTAGGCTGTCCAACAGGTTCCATGCCTGCCGCAGCACCATCGGTGCGGTGGTTACCGCGTCGCCCCGCCACCCGCCGACAATCCCGCTTCTTACCAGTTCATCGATCTGCTTAATGTTCACCAGCATGCCGGTTTGGCGGTCAATTTCACCGGCGGCCTCAACCGTGAGGGCAAGCAACGGCTCCAACCCGGACCCGAGCGGATTGCCGGCAAACGAATTACCCGTAGCGCCGGACGACGGTTCAAGACCCCCGCTGAATCGCACCTCCCGGCTTAATCGCACATACCGACCCATCAGCTAATTGTATACCCGAAAAGTTGCTTGAGTGGTGATGCGGTTCAGAGCCTTCCACCGGCGGCACGCATCGCAAGCCGCTTGAAGGTTCCGATCGGCCGGGGCCATTATTTCGGACTGGGCGGCCGCGCCACCGAAAGGCTTTTTTATCGCCGGGACTGACGTAGCCTACCCCGTCACCGAACGCCTGGCCTTGCCCCGCACGACCGCTATTTTCACGCCGCAGCGGTGAATCAATTTCACCGATGGGGACGCAACTGGATAACAGCTACATTGACAGTTTGCTTCGCGACGCACAAGCGTTACACTTTAGACGTAAATAGGGTTTCCGATAAATACGTGGCTCTGGGAGGTAAAACATGGCTTCGGGCGGTGAAAAAAAGCATCATCGCAAGAATAATCGTAAGGGGCGGCAGCCGGGTGGCCGAGCAGGCTCCGCGGCCGAGTACCAAAGGCTATTCATTTCCTTGGCGCAGCCGTCCGACAAAACGTCTCTTGAGCAGCCACACGCATATCCATACATGCCAACGGTGACGGTTTACACGGCGGCAACCTCGATACGATCTCCGAAGTGACGGACGCGGCATGCCGAATTGGGGAGACATCTCGGTAGAAATCCAGAAAGTGGCGGCGGAACGTAGGGTCAATATTGATCAGGCGACGGCGCTGGTGCGAGCCCGCCATCTGGCGGCGCTGCAGGAGAAAACGGGCCGAAACTTGATCGCGTACTATTCCGGCTGGCTTTCAAAGCCACATGCCTACGGATTGGAGATCAACGACGAGGACAAAAACGGCTTTATGCTGGCGGTCCACAAGATGGACCGCAGCCGCGGACTTGACCTCATACTGCATACGCCGGGTGGCGATATTGCCTCGACCCAATCCATCGTGAGCTACCTTCACCAACTCTTTGGTAACAACCTGCGAGCCATCGTGCCGCAGATTGCCATGTCGGCCGGCACCATCATTGCCTGCTCATGCCGACAGATACTAATGGGCAGACAATCGAATCTCGGCCCGATCGATCCGCAGGTGAGGGGCGTACCGGCGTACGGTGTCATCCGCGAATTTCGTAACGCATGTGAGTGCGTTAAACGCGATCCTGCCAGTACACCACTTTGGCAGGCCATTGTCGGTAAATACCATCCGACTTTCCTCGGCCAATGCGAAAACGCAATAAAATGGTCCAATACATTTGTGAAGGAGCAGCTCGAATCGGTGATGTTCGAAGGGAAACCCGATGCCGTGAAAACCGCAGCGAAGATCGCCAAGAAGCTTTCCGATTACGCGCACAACAAAACCCATAGTCGACACATCCATACCGATGAATGTGAAAAGATGGGCTTGAATATTTTTCGGATTGAGAGCGACCAGAAACTACAGGACCTGATCCTGACCGTGCATCATTGCTTCATGCACGCGCTTGCCAATACCGGGTGTATCAAAATGATTGAGAACCACCGGGGAATTGGCATCTCAAAGGTTCTCGCCACGGGAAACTCTCAGCAGTGAAGTCGAGTTGACCGGTGCGGCATTTGTGCTCGCCCGGCGGTTCCTTTCTGAATGCCGGGCCCCACCCTTGCCAGCCACCATTTCCCGACTCCAAAGCCCAGTAGATTTTACCGCTCGGCGCGCGGCCAATCATTTCGCTTTCAATCGATGATCAGCATCGCGTCGCCGTAGCTGAAAAAGCGGAACCGATTGTTAACCGCATACGCATAGCATTCATGAAGTGCAGGCAGGCCGATCTTCGCTGCCACCAGCGCCAGCAGGGTTGTCCGCGGCAGGTGAAAATTGGTAAGCAGACCGCTGCATAATTTGAATTCATAGCCGGGAGCAATCAGCAGATCGGTGCGGGCGCAGAGCGGCTGGCTCACGTCGCCGGTGAGAATATGATCCGCCGCGGCCTCCATCGCCCGGACGGATGTCGTCCCCACCGCAATGATCCGCCCTCCGGCCCGGTGCTGATCACGAAGCCGCCGTGCGGCGTCCGGATGAATAATAAATGATTCATGATGCATGCGATGATCGGTAAGGCGCTCGGCGGTGACGGATGCAAAAGTTCCCAGTCCGATGTGCAGGGTAATGTGGATGCGGCCAATGCCGCGGGCATCAAGCGCGTCGAGAACGTTCTGGGTGAAGTGCAAACCTGCCGTCGGCGCCGCCAGAGAACCGGGGTGGCGGGCGTAGACGGTCTGGTATTCCCGGCGATCCTCATCCCGGGCGATGCTGCCGCCGCTTTTTTTCCTTGCACGCTCGATATACGGTGGCAGTGGCATGTGGCCCCGCTGATCGAGATAGACCGCCGCCGGCAGCGGAGGGGAAACTTCCACCAGCCAATGCCCGGCCGGATCTTTGGCGACCAGCCGCACCGATCCATCGATGCTGCCCGTCGGAGTGATGACGGAGAGCACCTCGCCGATTTTGCATCTGCCGCGGGATTTGATGAGCATTTCCCACCTGCCCGGCTGGCGCTCGGCGACAAACAGGCCATTCGTCCGCCCGCCGGTGGCATGCTGAAGTTCCAATTTCGCCGGCAGCACGCACGAATCATTAAATACCAGCAGATCCCCCGGCCGAAGCAGTTCCGGAATCTCATAGAACCGATGTTCCGCAATCTGGGCGGCCGCCTGGTGGTACACCAGCATGCGGCAATGATCGCGGGGATGTGCCGGCTCCTGGGCGATGAGTTCGGGCGGTAATTGGTAATCCATATCCTTCAGTTCAGTCATGCGCACGAGAGCTTATTTGGTCGGTGACCCATGTGCAAGCCCGCGGCGGGGGTATTATTTTTACCGCAGGGGGCGCAGCGGGCGGCGCCGGCAGATCAGGTGACAGTTGAGCAGTTGAACACAAATGTTTTCTTACCGCAGAGGGCGGGCGGCCACGCCGCCAGAGAGGTGAAAGTTGAGCAAGCACGTTTCATGCTGGAGCATGATGTAAAGAGTTTTTTTTCACCGCAGAGGTTATGGGGGTCGGGCGTCTCGCCCGACTCCGGAAGTTCTCCGATCTCCGCGCCTCCGCGCGATATGTGTACTCATGCCTCCGGCATGATGTCATTCACTTTTTTCTCACACGAAGGATCGAAGACACGAAGATTCCGGCACTGGGCTATCCGCGTTATCACAGCGTTCTCGTGCGCCTTGCGGCCCTGATTTGATATTTTTTCACCGCAGGGGACGCAGGGGAACGCTGAGGTTGAGGTTACCGAGGCCGCGAGCTGGCGATGCCGCCCGATCCGGCTCCGCGCTTTCGGCGGCTCCGCGTGAGAGATTGAATCACGCTGCCGCGTGATGTGATCTGCTTTTTTGTCACGCTAAGAATGAAAGGCGCGAAGATTTCCATATTGGGTCCACTCGCTTTATTTGGTCGTCCTGGCGCTCTTTGTGGCTTTGCGTGAGACAAGGGCCGGCTGCGCCGGCAGAAGGGGGAAAGTAGAAAGTGGAAAGGTGAGCACGCATGGAAACGCGCTCTGCGCGGCGGGTTTCGCGTTCCGCCACCGCATCCTTCACCAGTGCATTCGGCCAACAACATTTTATTTATCGCGACCATAAAGGCCCCAACACTTCAATATCTATGGAGAATCATAACCTGCCGAGGCGACGCGGGAAAGCTGCCGCGGTGCGTGTTTGCTGCATAGGCGGCCGCCGCTCCGGTAATTTAAGCTTCCTGCCGCGTTGATCTATCGATCTGCTCCTGAAAATCCAATCACAGGCCAGAATCCGCCTGGCGCAAAAATCTCGCCAGATGCACTCGCTGGACATTTATAAAAGCACCCGCCGCCTGATCATGCCGACCCGCAATCTCCGGGGGCAGCTCCACACCGAACGCCGCCTCCCGCCGATTCCGGCCGCGCCATCGTTACGTTTCGCTAAAGAGGCGAGCCAACAAGTAAAATGATGATCATCAGCAGCGCGATAGCCTCGACCGAGATGAGGCATTTAGCCTGCCATGTGCGGTGTTTCGGCAGGGCAAAGATGAGTGCGACGGCCTCAAAGCACGCCCCGGCGACAAGGCCGCCGATCACGAGCCATAGGGAAAAAGGGCCACAGAGAAAGGGAGATGCCACGGTCAATACGCCTGCGCATGCGAATATGGTCGAGATCGCCAGTTGGCCGGCCCTTGCACTGGAAATGCAATATTTGATGATCTGCACCTATCGTTTCTCCATCTTTAAGGCTTTCACCAAAATTTGCCCCTTTTTCAGCGGTGCAGGTCGAAGCGTTAATCTTCCGATGGCCTGTGCAACCCGGCCACCCGGGTACCATATCACCAGCCTGCGATGACGAATTGGATATATTCCCGTGAGGTAGGTTTGCCATTCCTTGAACGGGTAGCCCGCCCTCGTGCTCATGACAAACGAGAACGCTGTTCCCAGTCGACGATGCAAAATAGCCATCAGCGGCGCCGGCAGAGGTCCTGCGGCAAATGTTGACTGTTCGACGCTTGGTGGCAGGGCAGGCGTTGTCAAGGCCCGCTTGATGGCATTGAGGGCGCCGTGCTGAGCGTCGGCATTCACTATGCGGTAGCGGGAAGGGTGTGACGTGAACCCGTGGTCGTAGAGCGACAAGGCCTCATAGCAGATCGCGATACCGGCCAAGAGGACGACGGCTGCTGTAGCGGCAGCCAACTGACGACTCCGGGTGAATGCTACGATCGAAAATACGCAGGCGGTCGTCAGGAGGATCTGAACGACGGGGCCACCGCCACCGATACCCCACGGAACCTCACACACGTACGTGATCAGAATCATCACCGATACAAGGCTCGCCGCCCACCACCGGCGGGCCCCATGGAAAAAGGCTACCACGGCTGCCGTCGCCAGCACTTGGCCTGCCATCCCAAGGATGATCCAATCCATAAAAGCACGCCTCCCGCTCCAAGCTTACCGCTCGGGCACCGAATTCACAGTATCCCAAGGGGATAAGGTAAGCTCATGATTGGTTGCCCGATACTCGCCGTTCGGCGAAACGGCGTCCTGCCAAAAGGCGTTACGCCCGGCGTAGCAGGCAAGCATCACGACAAGCCCCAGCTGGTGATTGACAGGCAGGGATGTGACCTCGTGGTGCTTGCCTCCATCATAATTGGCGGGAAAAACGTACCCACCAAATTTGTTGCCATGGCCGATGAACACAAACCCATAAGCATCAGGGGACTCCACCGATGCGTCGACGGCCAATCTCGTGCCGTGGCCATAAGTTACCACATTGAAGCCCTCGGAATGGAACATGGATTGCATGCGCATGACGATTATCTTTACGTTCAGCGCAAGGAATGGGTTCCCAACGTGTACGTGGGGAATGTCGAAATTTATGTCGCCGACGTCGATGTAAACGGTATTGGGCACCCTGAACTTATCTCCCTTGCAGACGTTGCTCGATTTTTTTGGCGGCAACATCCAAAGTTTGACTTGGTATGGGCTCATTCCGGCGAGCCGGGCCAAATCCTTAACGGACGCGTGATTCCTGAGGGCCGTCGCGATCGCGTACGCGCCCGATGGCGAGCGGCGTATTTGCCACGAGCCGTCGGCGTTCCCGTGCGGCGGCCCCGCCCATGCCTTGCTTCCCCCCGCATCCACATTCCCCACCGGCGAGGAATCGACGAATTGATACGTATTGGCCCCGTTGATATATCCCAGCGGGTCTTGGCTCGTCCATCTTCCCAGCGTCGGGCTGTAATTCCGGAGGCGTTCATAATACAGCCCCGTCACCGCATCCAGCGTCATCCCCTGATACAGATTATTCACCAGCGGCTGCGTGCCCGCCGGCGGCGTGCTCCAATCGGCATTGAGTACCGTGATGTTGCCGTAGGGGCTGTAAACATACCGCTGCACCACGCCCCATGTTTGAGCGGTGCTGTCGTAGCCCACCACCGCCGTGGTGTCCCAGTTCGCATCCTGCGTAAAATAGAGCCGCGAATTCGGCTGGATCACGCCGCCGCTGTAGCTGTCCTGCAGAACCGCGGCATTGATGTACGCCGCACTCCAGACCATCTGCGAGGTGACATTCGAAGCCGCTGTGCCGTTGGTGCGGGTTTCAATCGCCTGCCAGTTGGCATCGTAATAGATGTAATTCGTCGTGCCGGCCGCAACGCCGTTGCCTCCCTGCGGATAACTTTCCGTGATCCGGTACCCGCGGGCATCATACGAATATTGGGTGATGACCGTTCCGGCGGCATTTTTTACCTCCACCAGCCGATTCCATGCGTCATAGACATAGGTATTGCCGTTCTGATCGGAGGTCATGTTGCCGTTGGCGTCATAGGTCGGCGTAGCCGAGCCGGAGATCGAGGTGATCTGATTCTGGGCGTTGGCCGATTCGGTCTGCGTGGTGGTGCCGCTGGTGAAGCTGCTCCAGTTCCCCCGGCTGTCGAGATTCCACGACTGGTACGCGCTGCCTCCCTGCGTGGCGGCGGTGAGTCGATTGAGCGGATCATAAGTGAAACCCTGACTGTAGGCGGAATCGAGGGTGTTGTTTTTGGCGGTGACATTTGAGTCGCCATCATAGCTGTAGGTGTAACCATCGACGGTGGTGCCTGCGGCATTGACCCAGTTCTGATCCACGACGCGGCCGAAGCGGTCGAGGCCGACATACTGATCCCCGCCGGAGCCGATGGCGCCGGAGGCGCCGAGGAGGGTGAGATTGATGCCGGTCTGGGGGTGGTTGCGTGCGACGATGGTGGAGAGGCCCAGATAGCTGTACTGTTCGAGCACCTTTCCGGCGTCGCCGGAGCCCGCGCCATCCACGATGGCATCAAGCCGGCCGATGGCCTGATCGAGCGGGGCATTGGTGTTGGAGAGCCCGGAGCCGTAGCTGTAGGTGATGGTGCGGCCGTTGGGGTAGACCATGGAACTCGGGAGGCTGCCGGTGCCGAGGGTGGTGTAGGTGTACTGGACGACGGGTGTGGTGGCGAGGTCGACGGCACCGGTGAGGGCTTCGTACTGGAAGGCGAGCTGGCCGAGGCCGTTGTAGATATTTTCGACCTGATTGACGATCTGGGTGCCTGCGGTATCGGCATAGCTGGTGAGCTGATAGGCGAGGCCCTGGGCGTTGTAGGTGGTGTCGATGCGTCGGACGGAGCCGTCCACATTGGCGCCCAGCGTGGTGACGGTATCGCTGATCTGCCTGCCGGCGGAATGGCGGGCCAAGGCACGTGCCTTCCGCCTACCAGCGGCTACCGGGTTTTCATCGATGGCGACCATACGAGCCCCAACATTTCAACTTCTGCAGCGAAATATAACGCGCGGCGCAGCCTGAATCAAACGGTGTGCGAGACGCCCGCCCCTCAGTTACCTGATGCCCTTTCCGACGTTACCGCCGGCAAGCCGGCGGCTATATGGCGGCGCAGTCGCCCGTCCGCAGCGTTCCCCTGCGGCTATTAACTTTTCCCGTGATGACCACCGGTGGGATAAACCCACCGGCTCGCATGTACGTGTACCGCCCGTCCCCTGCGGTTAGTAACCTTTTCACCTCGGTGGCAACCGGTGGAATAAATCCACCGGCTCGCCTTTGCGATGGTCGTGATGCGTCCGCTCTGCCGCACGGGCGGCGTCCGGCAGGTCGGTGAGTACGGCATCAGGTCGCGTCGCGCAGGCGGTTTTTTTTGCTGGTCTGACGCCGGGCCTTGGCGACCGCACGCGCGGATTTCCAGCGGCGCAGGAATGTCCGCTCGCGGCCGTTATCCCGACAGCCGACCGGCAGGGCCAGCACCGTTTCAATAATCGTGGCGGCAGACGCCGGATGGGCGATGCGCTGGGCCGCACTTTGCATGGCGGCAAGTTTTTCGGGCTGGTCCAGCAACTGGGTTAATTTCCAGGCGAGGGTGGGGAGATTGTTGCATCGAATCGCGGCACCCAGTTCAAGGAGATGATCGCTGTTGCGCTCCTCCTGGCCCGGAATTGGATTCACAATGCACATGGGCAGGCCGCGGGCCAGTGCCTCGCTGGTGGTCAGCCCGCCCGGCTTGCCGATGAGCAGATCGGCGGCGGCCATGTACTGCGCCATTTCCGTGGTGAAGCCGACCGGGAAGAGGGATATGGGTCCACCGCGGGTCTGTTCGGCAATTTCGTCCAGCTGGGCCTTGAGTTCCGCAGATCGCCCGGCGATGACCACAAGTTGCACGCGGCGCTCGATACGCAGCAGTTCCTCAATTAAATCAGCGACCGGGCCGACGCCGTATCCACCGGCTGAGACGAGAATCGTAAACAGGTCCGGATGCAATTTGAGTCCATGGCGGGCGGTGCGCTTATCCACCGGCACGGCAAACGCGGGATCGATGGGGATGCCGGAAACGGTGATGGAATCGGCGGCGATTCCAAGGCGCGTCATGTGCACGCGCGTTTCCTCCAGCGCCACAAAATAGTGGAGATAGGAATGCGTGAGCCACATGGCGTGACAATCAAAGTCGGTTACGGCAATGGCAGGTTTTACGTCGAGCTTGCCAACTGCATGAAGCCAGCCCACCAATGCGGCGGGCGTGAAATGCGTACACATGATGATATCGGGTTTGAAGGTGGTGACGGCCTTGAGAAATGGGCCGGCGTTGAATTTTTCAAACGCGAGGCGCATCTTTTCATTTCGCCAGGGTGTATCCATGGTGTCATAAATCCAGCCGAGCATATTGGGGGCGTGGTTGATCAGGTCCAGGTAGACCTGGGAATAGAGATGGCGGAAAATTTTGGTGGTGTATTTCAGCATGTCCCAATGCTGCACTTCACCGATTTGCGGATGATCGGAACAGACCTTCAGCAGGGCTTCGGCGGCGCGAACATGCCCCGCGCCGGCGGAGGCGGAGAGTATGAGCATTCTGCGAACGGGCCTGTCATCCATCTGAATTGAACCTCCCGCCACGTTGATACTAAAGCTTCAATATGGCGTCAATCTTGGACGCGACAATAAAATCGTTTTCCGTCAGACCGCCGACCGAGTGGGTCATAAATTGTACGGTGCAGGCGCTGTAACTGACCTGCAGATCGGGATGGTGATTTTCCAGGTTGCAGAGCCAGGCGATCATATTGACGAATTCAATCGTCTGATGAAAGTTCATGAACTCAAAATGCCGCACCAGCCGACCATCCTCGAGATTCCAATCCGGCGTGCCTTTCAGCAATCGGCAGATAGACTTTTCATCCAGTGGTCCGCTGATTCCCTCGCACCCTTTACAGCGGCGCTGGACGAGCGGTTTGCCTGATTTTTTGGCCATTTTCTACTCCAATTGATCACGTCGATCCGCCACGATCTCGTTCTTAATTATAAGCATAACGAACGAAAACGTGGATCGTTGCCTGAGTGAGCCCATCTGATGCTATGATATTGGAGGAAGAATGTGAGTTTTTTCGGGGATTATCGCCGGTGAGCAGTTCAGCGACCATGGATACAGCAGCCCTTTCATCCAAGCAGGTCAGTTCGGCACGCCCGGTTGGTCCGGCTGACACCCATCTGCCGGACGCCAAGGGGCACTTCGGTTATTACGGCGGCACGTATGTGCCTGAAACGCTGATGGCGGCGGTGCATCAACTTGCCGAGGTCTACGCAGAGGCCCGCAAGGATACGGAATTTCAAAAAGAGTTTGAATATTACCTGCGGCAGTTTGTGGGCCGGCCGACGCCCCTTTACTTCGCCCGTCGTTTAACCGAACTCGCCGGCGGTGCCCGGATTTATCTCAAGCGTGAAGATTTGGCCCACACCGGGGCGCACAAGATCAACAATACCATCGGGCAGGGATTGCTGACGGTCCGCATGGGTAAAAAGCGTGTCATTGCCGAGACCGGTGCCGGCCAGCATGGTGTGGCGACGGCGACGGCGGCAGCGGCGTTCGGCCTCTCCTGCGATGTGTACATGGGGGAGGAGGATATCCGGCGGCAGGAACTCAACGTCTTTCGCATGCGGCTGATGGGAGCGCGGGTGATTCCGGTTTCCAGCGGCTCACGGACACTCAAAGACGCCACCAATGAAGCGATGCGCGACTGGATGGGCTCGGTTGAGCATACGCATTACATCATCGGCACGGTCGTCGGGCCGCACCCGTTCCCGATGATCGTGCGTGATTTTCAATCCGTCATCGGGCAGGAAACGCGCCGCCAGTGTATGGAGGCGATTGGGCGGCTGCCGGACGCGATTGTGGCGTGTGTGGGCGGCGGATCCAATGCGGCGGGTATTTTTTACCCATTTATTGATGATCGGTCGGTGAAACTCTACGGCGTAGAAGCCGGCGGCCGCGGGCCGAACCTCGGCGACCACGCCGCATCGCTGACGCAGGGACGGCCGGGTGTGCTCCACGGATCGCTTTCGTATATTTTGCAGAATGCGGACGGCCAGACCGCCGATGTGCACAGCATTTCGGCCGGGTTGGATTATCCGGGCGTCGGGCCGGAACACGCCTATTGGAAGGATACGGGCCGCGTGTCTTATCATGCGGTGCGCGACTCCGAGGCGTTGGATGCATTTGAATTACTGGCCAAGCAGGAGGGAATTATTCCCGCCCTTGAATCCTCCCATGCGATTTCATTTGCCATGGATTTGGCCCGCAAGATGCCCCGCGATCAGGTTTTAGTCATCAATTGCAGCGGCCGGGGCGATAAAGACTGTATGGAAGCCGCCCGATTAATGAATCTGCGGCGTTCGGCTCAAGGGGGCCATTAAGTCCTGCCGTGGGCGATGATGCCGCCGGACGGATCGTTCAGGAGACAGCTATGAGGTTGCGGATGTTGATGACATGGAAGGCGGTCTTGTGGATCGCGCCGCTCGCCATTCTGGCAGGATGCTCGCAAACCCCCACCCGGCCGCGTACGGCCCTGCGTTCGCCGGGCAGTTATAACTCGGCAACGGCCCTGTTGTTCCGCGCTCCGGGCCCCAAACCGGATATTGTCGTTGCCCTGCCTAATGAGCCCGGAGGCAAGGTGCACGTCACCACAGTAGCCGACGGCTTATTCGGTAAAGCCCCGAGCACGCCGATCCAACCGCCGCCACTTCCGGTGGAGACGGCCATTCACGTGGTCACGGAAAACCCCAAGACGGGGGCGTCCGCTAAAACCGCGACCACCCGGCCTGCGACCACTCAACCCGCCACAACCCGGCCGGCCGCGACCCAGCCCGCAGCCACACAACCGGCGGACTCTCCGCAGTGATGGATGTGCGGTCAGATGACGCCGGGCCCGGGAGCATCATCTGAACATTAAATGTATAATATATCTTCCCTGCGGCTAATCACGCTCGGGCTGCGATGATTCCGGTGGCCGATCCACATATTCAACGCGGGCCGGAGGAATCGCAGCCAGAAAATGCCGGCCGTAATATTTGGTCTTGATTCGTTTATCCAGCACCACTACCATCCCGCGGTCGCTGTGCGTGCGGATCAGGCGGCCGAACCCCTGTTTGAATTTCATAACGGCCTCCGGCAGGCTCAGTTGTTTGAACGGGTCGCCGCCCGCTTTTTCAATCGCCTCGGCCCGCGCCTGGGCAAGCGGTCGGTCCGGCACGGGAAACGGCAGGCGGGTGATGATGACGTTGGTAAGAGCATCACCCTGAATATCCACTCCATGCCAGAAGGAATCGACGCCCAGCAGAACGGAATGGGGTGTCGAGCGAAACAAGGTCAGCAGTTGATCGGTGCTTTGTTCCTCCCCCTGCCGCCAGAGCGGATAGCCAAGCTCCTGCAGCGGTTTGGCCAGATAGCCGTGCGCGTCAGAGAGCATTTTGAAACTGGTAAATAAAATCAGCGCATGGCCGCGCGACACTCGGATATAGTGCAGGGCACGCTGCATCGCAGCGGGCAGAAAGCCCGCCTCCGTGGGGTCTGGCAGATCGGTCTGCACATAGACCACGCACTGCTTTTGATAGTCAAAAGGTGAGCCAAGCTTGAGTTCCTCGGCATTGACCACGCCGCACCGCTGGCGGAAAAAAGCAAACTCCCCGCCGCCGCCCGCCGCCCCCTTGCGATCGGTGATGGAATCAGCGAGTGTCGCACTGGTCAGGACGACTGATTTACATGTGTCGAAAAGATGCGCCTTGAGAAACGGGGCCAGATCCGCCGGTGCCGCGTGCAGCGAATAGGTAAGCCGCTGCCGCAGTTCGCACTCGACCCAATGCACCAGATCGTTCTGGCTCGGCTGAATAAATTCGCCCACGACAGTTGCCAAACCGCGAATGCGGTTACCGTGGGAATTCAGTTCAAAAATATCACGGCGGCGATGGTCGGTTTCATCCGAGGCGGCATTTTCTAACGGAGAATCATCCATCAGGTCCTCGGGCGACATTTTCGACCGCGCGATCATCGGAGCCAGAATCTGTTCGATCTGGTTGGCCAGATCGGTCAGCGCGGGGGAGAGCGTATCGGTAATCGGCAGCGGGCCGATGATACGGCGACTTGGTGCAACGGTGTTGCCGTACCAGGCGGCGACATCGGAAAAAAATTCGCCCGATGCAACCTGCACCGCGTCAATGCGATCCTGCAGCTCCGTGCGCTGCTGGTCTGAAAGCTCGCGGATGGCGGGAACCAGCCCATGGCGTTTATCCCGGGCCGAAAGGCGGCTCATGAGTCGCTGCACGGAGCCGGGTGTGAGTTGAAAGCCGAGATGATCCGCCGCCACCTGTTCAATGGTATGGGCCTCATCGAGGATCACCAGTTCATACGGCGGGAGGATGCCATACCCCTGACGCCGCAGGGCCAGATCGGAGAAAAACAGAGCGTGATTGCAGATTAATAGCTGCGCATTTTGCATGCGGCGGCGGCTTTTCTGATAGTGGCACGGATCGTAAAACGCGCACTTCTTCCCCATGCAGTTGCCGGTTTCCGCACAGACGCTTTCCCATACGTCCCACGTCGGCTGATGCGGCAGACTGGCGCGGCTGCCGTCGGTGGTGGTCTGAGCCCATTGGGCAATCATCGCCAGATCGCTGGAGGCGTTGGGCCACGGCAGCAGTTGGGCCTTCCGCTCCAGCGCCATCTGCAGACGCCGCAGGCAGACGTAGTGACTGCGCCCCTTACAGAGCACGGCGGAAAATTCATCGCCAAACACCTGCCGCAATAATGGAATATCCTTGTTGAGCAACTGCTCCTGCAGGCTGATGGTGTGGGTTGAAATGATGACGCGCTTGCGCGCACTGAGCACCTGCGCAATGGCCGGAATCAGATACGCAAATGATTTTCCGGTGCCGGTGCCCGCCTCGACGATCAGATGATGCGGCGTCTGAAAGGCCTTTTCCACGGCCCGGACCATTTCAAGCTGCTCGGGGCGCACGCGAAACTGCTTCATCTTTCGTGCGATGGGTCCGTCGGCCGAGAGCATGTCAACACAACTCTGCATGATCGATTTAGAATATCCCGGCCGGGGCGGTTTGTCCCGCCAACCGCCGGGGCAAGGCGGCTTTCGCCTCCCTGCGGCGCCGGCGCGGTTATAATCCCGGTTAGTGGTGCGGAGGCTTACACCTTGCAGACGGTCGTTAAAAGTGAACTCGGTCATCACCCCGTCCGTCGCGGCAAGGTGCGCGATGTCTACGATTTCGGCGACCGGCTCGTCATTATTGCCACCGATCGCATCAGTGCGTTTGATGTCATCCTTCCCACCCCAATCCCGCAAAAAGGGGTTCTGCTCACCGCCATGAGCAATTACTGGTTCCGTTTCTTTGACGGCCGCATCGGCCACCATCTCATCAGTACCGATGTACCGGCGGCCATGCCGGAATTAAGCCCTTATCGTGATCAGCTTCAGGGGCGGGCCGTGCTGGTAAAAAAGACGCAGGTGATTCCCATTGAATGTGTGGTGCGCGGATATCTGGCGGGCAGCGGCTGGGGGCAGTACCGCAAAACACAGTCCGTCTGCGGAGTTTCGCTGCCGCCGGGGCTGCGGCAATGCGATCAGCTACCTGCGCCCATCTTCACTCCGACCACCAAAGCGGTGCAGGGGCACGATGAGCCGGTGGATTTTGACACCGCATGCAAAGAGGTGGGGCGGGAGACGATGGAATTTGTGCGCGATCGGTCGATTGAGCTTTATGTGGAGGCGGCACAGGCTGCCCGCAGGCGCGGCATCATCATCGCCGATACCAAATTTGAATGGGGCATCCCCGAACAGGGGGCGGCACCGATCCTGATTGATGAAGTGCTTACGCCCGACAGTTCCCGGTTCTGGCCCGCCGACGAATACGCCCCCGGCCGGGATCAGCCCAGCTTCGACAAGCAATATGTACGGAATTATCTCTCCGGGCTCAGCTGGGATAAAACGCCGCCCGGGCCCGAGCTGCCGCCCGATGTGGTGCAGCGGACGCACGACCGCTATCTGGAGGCCTTTACCCGCCTCACCAGCCATCGGAGCTGATGGGGGGCGCAGCGTCGCGGGTTTCGGCGGACGCAATACGCCGAGGGGCGCAGCGGTATTCGGAGCAGCGAGCCGCGGCCGAACCACGGCCGACCGCGAGAGATTATTTCATTTCCAATATTTCCTGCGCCAATACCCCGTAATCGGCGCTGCCGGCGGAATTGGGGGCGTAGGTGAAGATGCTCTGCGAAAAGCTCGGCGCCTCTGCCAGCTTGATGTTGCGCCGGATGCGCGTCTGAAGCACCGTTGCATCCGCCCACGGCTTGTCGGAACCGCGTGCAGATTCAATAAATTTCTCCACTTCTTCCGTCACCTCGCCGGTGAGCCGCGGCGCCGCTTCATATTGGCAGAACAGCACCGCCGAAATTTTCAACTCCCGGTTCAGCCGGTCCCGCACCAGCGAGCAGGTCTCCAGCAGCCGCGCCATTCCCTGCAGTGCCAGAAAGTGCGCCTGGAGCGGAATAATCACCTCCGTGGCCAGACACAGACTGTTGAGCGTGAGCAGGCCGAGGCTTGGCGGGCAGTCGATGATGATAAAATCGGCGGGTACTGCTTCCTGTTTCCAGGCGTCTGCCAGCCGGTGTTCGCGCCGGGGCATGTCCACCAGTTCCACTTCCGCACCCGCCAGATCGCTGCTGGCCGGCACCACCGAGAGGTATTCCCCCACCGGATGGAGCGCCTGCTTGATCGAAACACCCTGCGTGAGCACCTGATAACTGGAATGATGAATGCCTGTCGGCTCCAGCCCGAGATGAAACGATAAATTCCCCTGCGGGTCCATATCAATCAGAATCACCCGCTTCTTTTCATCCGCCAGCGCAGCGCCCAGATTCACTGCCGTCGTGGTTTTGCCCACGCCCCCCTTTTGATTAAAAAGTGCAATTCTTCTCATGGGCTGGAAGTCTATACCGGAACGGGAATTTTCCATAGTCCCGCGGCCACAGCATCAGCCGGAGTGGGCCTTGGCGCGGAGGAAGACGGTATGGCGGCGGCGACAGGAAGCGGCTATTGTTTCCCGCATGAAAGAGATCGATCGCGTGGTGGTATCGCGGCAGCGCATCAGGCGGCGTGTCACAGAATTGGCGGCCGAGATGTCCCGCGTCTATGCCGGCTCGGAACTCGTGATCGTGCCGGTGCTGACGGGGTCATTTATTCTGCTGGCGGATCTGGTCCGCCGGTTGCCGATGAAAATGCGGGTTGATGTGCTGGCGGTTACCAGCTATGCGGGTCGGGTTACCCCATCGCACCGGCCCACCATGGTGCTGCCCGGGCGCCTGCCGCTTGCCGGCCGCCATGCGCTGATCCTGGATGATGTGCTGGAGAGTGGCCGAAGCCTGGAGGCGGTGCGGCGGATGATCTCACGGCGGCGTCCGGCATCCATCCGCACCTGCGTGCTGCTGCGGAAGGGCGCCGCGCGGCGGGCGGGTCTGAGCGCCGACTTCATCGGTTTTGATATCGGGGATGAATTTGTGGTCGGCTACGGAATGGATTTCAATCACTATTACCGCAATCTTCCGGATGTGGTGACCCTCAAACCGGAGGCATTAGGTGAATCGGTGGCGTAAACGGGAGGCGTCAGCCCCCGTTCGCGTTCGCGGGGCCTTGCCCCGAGCGCTCGGAACATAACTTCCGCCGCAGGGGCACGGGGGTGCGCGGCGGGACGGGGCACGGCTGCATCTCCCGCAGCGGCCTCGGCGCTCACACTCAGCCTGTATTACCGAGGACAAATCTCGCCCGCAAACGGCGCAGCATCTCGAACGGTGACATGTACCTCAGATTCATGCCGATGCAGACTGTCGGTATCTTCACCCAGGGGCAGAAAAAATTCCTCCCCGCGCTGTCGGGCCCAGTCAGCAAGTTCATCGTCCCCCGCGAGCAGCTCATCACGCACTTTTTGGATGCTCAAGACGCTCCCGGCTTGGTTCGCATTGACCAACCATTCCCAGAAGGCAGGTAAACGTCCGGCGAAGGGCAGTGGGAGGGGGTGTGGCCTGGCGGGGTGATGTACGGTGGCAGCCGGGGTTGGCGTGCCAGGGCGCCGACTGCGGTGGGCGGGCGGAAGATTGAATGGATTAATTCC
>JAKAVA010000102.1 GCA_021827645.1 Planctomycetota bacterium | reverse complement strand
CGGCACCGGCCGCGTCGCCTTGATCACCATGGACCCCGCCGCCATCGGCCGCATGAGTTGCAATCCCGCCATCGGCGGTCTGGCCAAGGGGCAGATGGTGCGCGAGATCGACGCCCTTGGCGGACTCATGGCCCATGCCATTGATGCCACCGGCATTCAGTTTCGCATGCTGAATGAATCCAAAGGGGCGGCCGTTCGCAGTCCGCGGGCGCAGGCGGATAAATATCGCTACGCTCAGGCCGTGCAGCAGTTGCTCAAGACCGGCTGCCCGAATCTGACCATCATCGCCGGCAGTGTTGAGGATATTGAGGTCGAGGCGGAAACGTGTGAATCCGGTCGGACGCAGGTCGTGCGCGGCGTGATACTCGGTGACGGATCGCGACTGGCGTGCCGCTGTGTGGTGCTGACGACCGGAACCTTTCTGCGCGGTTTGATGCACACCGGCGAGGAAAAGACCGTCGGCGGAAGGGTGGGGGAGCAGGCGGCGGTCGGTCTTTCGGGCGCACTGCGAAGGCTTGGGTTTGAACTCGGCCGGCTCAAGACCGGCACGCCGCCACGAATCGCACGCGAGTCGATCGATTTCGGCCGCCTCTCGCCGCAGTGGGGGGACGATCCGCCGCGGGCATTCAGTTATCTATCCGGGACGGCCGATTCACCGCTGGCCCGGACGTTTCCGGTTCTGCCGCAGGTGCCGTGTTACATCACGTTCACCAATCCTGCCGTTCATGATGTCATTCGCGGTAATCTGCATCGGGCACCGATGTACAGCGGTCAGATTCAAAGCCGCGGGCCGCGGTATTGCCCGAGTATTGAAGATAAAGTTGTGCGCTTTGCCGACAAAACGCAGCATCAGATTTTTTTGGAACCCGAAAGTCTTGATACCCATGAAATCTACTGCAACGGAATCTCCACGTCGTTGCCGGCCGATGTGCAGCGGGAGATCGTCCGGCAGATTGAGGGATTGGAAAAGGCGGAAATTCTGCGTTTCGGCTATGCGGTGGAATATGATTTTTCTCCCACGCATCAGATTGATGCCGCTCTTGAGACGCGCACGGTGCAGGGGCTTTATTTTGCGGGCCAACTTAACGGCACCAGCGGTTATGAAGAGGCGGCGGGGCAGGGGCTGATGGCGGGGATTAACGCGGCCCGCCGATGTCAGAATCTGCCGCCGGTGATTCTGCGTCGGGATGAGGCGTACATCGGCGTGATGATTGACGATCTGGTGACCAAAACGCCGACGGAACCGTATCGCATGTTCACCAGCCGGGCTGAATTTCGACTGCGGTTACGATCAGACAATGCGGATCAGCGGCTAACCCCCATCGCGGAACAGATCGGGCTCGCGGAGCGGGCGCGTGTGAACCGGCTGGCCGAGCTTACCGGGCAGATGAGCCTCATTCGTGAATCGCTTACCGCTGCCCATCTGAAGACCGGGCAGCGGGCCATTGATATGCTGCGGCGGCCGGACGTGCCGTGGCGGTCTTTGGCCGACTGGCCGTGGAGCGAGCCGCGGCTCTCGGAGTTGACGCGCGATCCATCACTGGCCGAGGCGTGGGAACAGGTACAGACGCAACTGCGGTACGAGGGGTATATTCAGCGGGACCAGCAGGCAGCCGAGCGCCTGCGGGAACTCGAGGGGCGACGGATTCCGGCGCAGATGGATTTTGCATCCTTACGGGAATTGCGAAAGGAAGCGCGGGAGGCGCTGCAGAAATTCCGGCCTTTGACGCTGGCGCAGGCGTCGCGGCTGGAGGGAATGACGCCGGCGGATTTGCTGGTGCTTTCCGCAGCGATGCTGGGCCGCCGAAATTGAATTCAAGAACAGGTTTTCAAAAGTATGATCGGGGTCCTACCGGATTGGGTAAACCGGCCTCGATGAGCCGGGTATCCAAGGGGCTGGCACGCGTGGTAAAAGGGAGAAATCCGGCGGCACCGGGGCGGGCAACCGTGCTGCCAACGCGGCAGTAGCAACGGAGAGCGGTGCTAAGTTTGGCAGGATATCGGGCTGAGCGGCGGCGGTTGTCCGATATCGCTTCATAATTCATAAAGTGTTATTTTGCATGATGTTATATTCGCTGTATACCGGAAGAAATCCTCTTCGGTACGCGGTTTGCAATCACGGTGGGGTGCGGTGATTGGTTGGGGCGTGGCATTGCCCGGATGCCATCGTCCCGAGCCGCCATGATATGAGTTGATTCCGGGTGGTGGAATATCTCGTTTTGCAGGAGTTTATCAAATGGGTGCAAGTGTTCGGCCCCTCGGCGACAAAGTTCTCATCAAGCGTGTTGAAGCTGAATCCAAAACCAAGAGCGGCATCGTGCTGCCGGATTCCGCCAAGGAGAAGCCGAAGCGGGGCAAGGTGCTCGCGGTGGGCGAGGGTAAGTTGCTGGATAACGGCGAACGGGCCAAGTGCCAGCTCAAGAAGGGTGATGAGGTGATTTTCGCCAGTTACGCCGGGACGGAAATCAAAGTTGACGGCGAGGAACTGCTGATCGTCGGCGAAAGCGAAGTTCTGGCGGTACTTGAATAAATCCAATCACCGCGGCGCTGATTCGGCGCTATCTGTGAGATTAAAACACTGACATTTTAGGAGAACATATGTCTGCAAAGATGATTGAATTTGATACGCAGGCCCGCGAAAAAATTCGCCGTGGCGTGCGCACACTGGCTCAGGCCGTGAAGGTTACGCTCGGCCCGTCAGGGCGGAATGTGGTCATTGAAAAATCCTTCGGCAGCCCGACCGTCACCAAAGACGGCGTTACGGTCGCCAAGGAAATTGAGCTTGAAGATCCGTTTGAAAATCTCGGGGCACAGCTCGTCAAGGAAGTCGCCAGCAAAACCAGCACGGTCGCGGGCGACGGTACGACGACGGCCACCGTCTATGCTGAGGCGATTTACGATGAAGGCCTGCGGAATGTGACGGCCGGCGCCAATCCCACCCAGCTTAAGCGCGGCATTGAGGCGGCGGTGGAAGCGGTGATCAATCACCTGCGGCAGATTTCAACCAAAGTGGAATCATCCAAGCAGATTGCCCAGGTGGGAACCAGTTCCGCCAACCAGGATTCTCAGATCGGCCAGATGATTGCCGATGCGATGGATAAGGTTGGCAAGGACGGCGTTATCACCGTTGAAGAAGGCAAATCACTTGATACGACGGTTGACCTTGTGGAAGGGCTTCAGTTTGACAAGGGGTATATCAGCCCGCACTTCGCCGATCCGAAAACCATGACGGCGGAATTTGAAGATGCCTATATCCTGATCCACGAAAAGAAGATCGGTTCCATTAAAGACCTGCTGCCGATCCTCGGCAAGGTGGCGGAGGCGGGCAAGGCCCTGCTGATTATTTCGGAAGATGTCGAGGGTGAGGCCCTTGCCACGCTGGTAATCAACAAACTGCGCGGCACCATCAAGGTGGTGGCGGTGAAAGCTCCCGGCTTCGGCGACCGTCGCAAGGCCATGCTGGAAGATATTGCCATCGTCACCGGCGGCCGGGCGATATTTGAGGAATTGGGCATTTCGCTTGAATCCCTTGAACTCAAAGACCTCGGACGGGCCAAGAAGATTACGGTTGAAAAAGAAACCACCACCATCATTGAGGGCGCCGGAAAGACCGACGCCATCAAAGGCCGTATCGAGCAGATCAAGACGGAAATTGATCGCACCACCAGCGATTATGATCGTGAAAAACTTCAGGAACGGTTGGCGAAACTCGCCGGCGGTGTGGCATTGATTAAAGTCGGGGCCGCGACCGAAGCCGCAATGAAGGAGAAAAAGGCGCGCGTCGAAGATGCACTCCATGCCTGCCGGGCGGCCGTGGAGGAAGGCGTGCTGCCGGGCGGCGGCGTAAGTGTGCTGCGGGCAATCGGCGCTATCGACAAACTCAAGCTTGAAGGCGATGAGAAGATCGGTGCCGACATCGTCAAGCGAGCCCTTTTTGCCCCTATCAAGCAGATATCAGAAAATGCCGGCGTTGATGGCAGCATTGTAGCGCAAAAGGTGATGGAAGCGAAGGAAACCAACTTCGGCTTCAACGCCCTTACCCATGAGTATGGCGACATGCTCAAAATGGGCGTGATCGTGCCGACGAAGGTGGAGCGTACCGCTCTTACCAATGCGGCTTCAATCGCCAGCCTGCTGCTGACGACCGATGCGATCATCAGCGAGTTGCCGAAGAAGGATGACAAAAAGGCCTCCGCCGGCGGCGAAGGAATGGAGGATTATTAATCCTCCCGCCCGAACAGGGTGATAAATTAACTATGACAATCGCCCCGGATCAATAATCTGGGGCGGTTTTTTTATGCGCAGAGCGGGCAGATGCCGGTGCCATGGATCGAAAAAAACACCGGCCCGCGAATATTAAACTCGCAGGCCGGTGATCGGATGGTCATGGGGTCAGGCGGCGGTTATTTGGCACCGCGACGCGATTTTCGCCCCGGGATCAGCAGCATCGCGGCACCAATGCCCATCAGCGAGACGGCTGCCGGTTCCGGCGTCGCCGCCGGGTCGGGAATAAAGCCGATGCCCGCCGGTCCGCCGAAGCCGGTGATGATCGGCGTTTCGAGGCCGGTGCTGAAATTCAGCATATCCAGTGACTGGTTGGTTTTGTCGGATGAAAACGCCTGATTCAACGTGAAGCCGTTTTTGGCGGTAATGGCGTAGACGGTATTATTTTTCACATCCGCGACGAGCAGGGTTCCGCTGGTGCTGGTGGCAAAGCCGGTGTCATCGGTATTGACCGGACTGCCGTTGGGGCTGTAGAGGCTCAGCGACGTAACCGTCTGCGACGTGGTACCCGGGTTGGCGACGTCCGTAAGCGATGCGCCGCTTTCATTGGAGAGCAGCAGATCACCGGTGGGAGTTTGGTTGAGCGAGTCGGGATCGAAAACGTTGAGCGTCATCGGTGAACCGGTCGCTTTGTTGGTCGCCGGATCATTGCCCCACAGAATGCCCATGGCGGTCGCCGTGTGGGGGTAGGAATTGGGATCGGCGGTCACCTGATAAATCACCGGATGGCTGTTGACCTGGGTGGGACTGTCGCCGCCGTTGTCCGGATTTGAACCCGATGCATACAGATTCCCATTGATGTATTGCAATCCATCAAAGCCGCCGCCGTGAACCGATGGATTCGGGTAGCCATAGCGTGTTTCGCCGCCGTTTGCGGTATCGATCACCGTCAGGGCTGAGTTGCCGTCTTCATTTTCATCGGTGTACAGCATGCCGCCTGCCCCCATGGCCAAGCCTTCCACATGTCCGGTGACGGTGTAATAATTCTGGAGTTGGCCGGAAAGGGAATATTGGGCTACGACGCTCTGGCCGCCGTCGCCACCGTCCGAGGCGACATTGTCGCCCCAGCCGATGTACACATTGTTTCCGGTGACGGCGATATCGTCCGGAGCACTCACCATATCCGAGGCGCCGGGGATGATATGCTGATTCAATCCCGGCACGGTGAAAGGTGATGCGAATGTGCTGATGTTGTAATGACCCGTCAGATCCGTCAGTGCGGCATGTGCACCGGGAATCTGGGTACCGACGGTCGCTGCCAGCGCCATCGCTGCGCCGATGATGAGTTTCCTGTGAGATGTCATGAGAATGTCTCCAACTGTTGCTCAAACATCCGCCCCCTCGAATTTTCGTCGGTGAACGTCACCGACAACCGAGTAGAAGTTTAAGTGGCAGGTGTTAAGTGTCGGTGTTAAGAATATTAGCTTAGTATGAATGCTGACCGGCGGGCGCCGGTGTCATCTGGAAATGCCGGAATTTTCGGCGGCGCGGACAATCAACAGCGAGCAGCCGGCAAGCTGCGCGACTGAGGTTTGCGCTGCGCCGAGCAGATTGTGGCGGAGTTTCCACAAGGGAGAGAGTCCGAGGATCATCAGGTCAAACTCGCGGGATTTTTCGAGTACAACATCCACCGGGCGGTCACTCTCAATCACCTGCATGCGTATCTGATTGCCACCGTCCACATTAGGCAGATATTTTTCAACCATCGCCGCAACGCCCAGCGGCTGGTCAGAGCCCCGACGCGAAGGACTTACCACATGCAAAATCGTGATCTGCACCTTCGGGCTGCGGCTTATACGGTAGGCAGCGAGCAGGGCCCCGGCGTCCTGCGCTTCACCCAGATACGGCACCAGCACATGTTCAATGGGCTTGGGGTTTTTGGCGACCAGAATGGCGACGTTGGCTTTGGCCCGTTTGAGCACATGATCCACCACGCCGCCCAGCGCGGATGGGTCCAGTATGCCACGATGTGAGCCTAAAACAATCCAATCCGCATGGTGATGCCGGGCAACCAGCGCGATGTCGCGGGCGATTCGCAGCGTAGGGAGTGCGAGCACGGACGCGGGAACCCCGGCCTCCTGAGCCTCGCGCTGCGCAATATCACCCGCATCCTGAGTTTTTTTTTCCTGTGCTGTTACGGTCAGCGACGCACTCGGGGAGATCAATTGCAGTAAGGTGAGCCGCCCAGGTTGACCCGCCAGCAGCCTTGCCGCCGCACGGACCAGCGAGACGGCCGTCGTCGGCTGCGATAGGCAGACGAGAATATGGGTTTCCGCCAGCGAGTTTCCATCGGCTTGGGCCGATTCAATTCCGCGGCGGATGGCCGACCGGCGGGTGGGAATTTCGACCAGCGACGTGATGATGCTGGAGACAAGCGTAACGGCGAGGAGCGCAAAGACCGCCAACGTCATCGTGCGCTCGGAAATCGCGTGGAGTTGAAACGCAAGATTCAATACCACCAGTTCCACCACGCCGTGGGTGTTGAGCAGCAGTCCAAATGTACCGGCATCTTTCCATCCCAGGGCCATGATGCGTGCCGGGAGAAAACTGAAGAAGAATTTCGCGGCAAATAGAATTCCAACCAGCGAAAGCCAGAGTTTCCACGCGCCGGCGGTATGTATTTCCGCAATGTTGATGTGCAGTCCCACACTGGCAAAAAAGATGGGTAGCAGCACGAGCAGTGTGAGATCTTCAACGCTGGCGGTAACGCGGGTAACAAATAATTCGTCCGATGGGAAGATGAGGCCCATCATAAAGGCGCCGAACACGGGATTGATGCCGAGCGAACTGGCCACCAGAGCCGAGATAAACAGAGAGAAAATCGCGAGGGCGAGCAGATCGCGGGAAAGATATCCCCGCACCTGAAAATGGGCCTGAAAGCGCCAGAGAAATCGGCGCACAAAAAACATCATCACCACCACATAGGCGGCCGCGAGCACGGCGGTCTTCAAGCCGAGCAGACCGGTCATCCAGAGCGAGGTGTGACTGCCGTCGAGGCGGGTTTTCGCCAGATCATACGTCAGTGCCAACACGCACCACCCCGTGAGATCCAGCACCGCCGCCGAGGCAAGTGTGAAAGTTCCCAGCGGGGTCTTATGCAGTGCCCGATCGCGAATGCGTTTGGCCAAGACGGGAAAGGCGCTGAGCCCCAGCGCCGTGGCAAGCATGGCCACAAACGCCAGTTTTGAATGGATGGTGCCCGTAACGGACGGATGAGACAACAGACCGACGGACAGAATGACTCCCACGATCAGCGGGCCGAACAGGCTGGTTAACCCCGTTGCCACCACGGCCCGGCCCTTACCGCGCAGCTTGCCCAGATCCAATTCCAAGCCGACGGTAAACATGAAAAACATCACGCCGAGCTGCGAAAGCATATCAAGAAAAGGCATCGAGCCGTGCGGAAAAAACCAATGAAGCAATCTGCCATGATCAACGATCCCCAGCAGACTCGGCCCGATGAGTATCCCCCCGAGCATCTCGCCGATGACTTCCGACTGCCCCAGCCATCGCAGCAATGCGCCGCAGGTTCGGGCCGCCGCCACGATCAGGGCAATCTGAAGCATGAGATTTTCGATGGTCATGCGGATATCTCCTTATTCACGGATTCTGCTCGACCGTCAGCGGCACAGGTGGCCGCGCATTGCGCGAGATAGTACCTCAGTGGTTGGGAAGATCGAAGGAGAGCGGCGGAAGACCGAGGTCTTTTCTTGCCTGGTTGCAGCGATGCAGAACCTTGATCATCTGCAGGCCGGTGAAGTAATGGACACGGCCGTCGGCAAACGCGATGGGGCCGGCATTGATCTCCTCCTGAGTATTCTTAAACAGCACGATGATATTTTTAAGATTTTTGGTAATACGCCCCCCGGCCGCCAGGCTCAAGCCCTGCCCGGCGTAGCGAAAATCGCTGTTGCGGCGAATCACCAGATCCAGTTCCCGGGCCGGGAGTTTTTGCCATCCCGCCGGGAGCTTGAGCGCCACCAGACCGTTGGTCGGATCACTGAGATCCGAGACCTTGATGCGGCCGTCGCGCACCAGCACGGCCAGATGAGCGGGGTAGGCCCCATCGTGGGCGCGGGCGTATGAAATGCACGCCTTTGCGATCTTCTGCATGTGTCTCAACTCCGACGTCTCCTGAGCCTTGTGAATGCTCACCGATTGCACGGCAAAAACAATCATGCCCAAGGTCATACAGATACCGCCGAGCCAGCGGCCAAGAATAATATTCTGCCGGTCGCGTATCCGATAGATGACGGCCCAGGCGCCCAGAAAAAGGGTAAGAAGCGAAAGCAGCAGTTCACCGATCGGCGGCGGTTTGTGCAGCGTCGCTTTGTGCGTCGCCAGCAGGGCCAGTTCGGCAATAAAGCTGATCAGCGCCGCAACCGATACCCAGTTGATGACGCGGGGAGTTTGTTGGGGTGTAGATGTCGAAGTCAAAGGGTTTCCTCTCATTCTGTCGGGCGAAATTCGGCGTGCGTATCCACCTCGGATGTTGGTGCGGCAACATCCCGGTGCGATATTGCGTCAGCGGCCGGATCATCCACGGCGGTCGCTTCATCCTGACCGGCCGCTGCGGTGTCAGCCCCGCCTGCCGATTCAGGCTTTGCGGCTTCTCCCGGTCGCAACAGAATTCGGCCGGCGGCCTCTGTCTGTTCAAAGGTCAGCTTTTTAAGTCGGATAAGTTCCAACATCGCCAGAAAGAGACCGATCATTTCACTTTTCGATTTGCGGCCGATGAACAATTCCTGCAGCGTAATGCTTCCGTCGCGATGCACCCGATCCAGAATATCCGCCTGATGCAGGCTGATAGGGGTATCGTCGTAGACAACATCGTGGCCGTAGGCACTATGTCCCACGCTGGCCATGATGGCGGTAAAAGCGTCGATGAGCTGGAAAAGATTGAGATCTTCAATATCGAGCGGGGCCCGGCCCGTCGATTTTTGCACCGCACGGGTGAAACGAAGCTGTTCGGTATGGGCCCGGCGCTGGAGATGGTTGGCGGCATCTTTGTACCGCTTGTATTGCAGCAATTGTTCAACGAGTGCCTGACGGGGATCGATCACCGTCTCCGCCACCCCGCCACCGGCTGTATCCGCTGTCGGCTGCGGATTGAGCATGCGGCTTTTGATTTCCATGAGCGTGGCAGCCATCACGAGAAAATCGCCGGCAAGATTGATATCAATCTGTCGGATCACTTCAACATGTGCCAGATATTGGGACGTGATGCGGGCGATGGGGATATCGTAAATATCCACCTCGTTTTTGCGGATGAGGAACAGCAGCAGCTCGAGCGGTCCGCTGTAGACATCCAGTTCAACTCGGTACGTCGGCATGTCCATGGCAGTAAAGATACCCGATGGGCGGGCATACCGCGACAATCGGCGGCGGCACGCAAGCTCAGGGTGCGGCAAATTTTCCTGGTGAGGTCTGCGGCTGCATGAAACCGTCTGCCCAGCTTTCAATTATCTGCCCTCCCGCTCCGCAGGTTCCAATGATCGCGTTGCGGTGGGGGAGATCGTGGCCGCCGAGGTCCCGCGTCGGGCTGGTGTGAACTAACAGCGTGTGGCCGAATCGCTGGAGTCCGAAGGTGCGGAGACCATTAATTGGCACCGGATCGTTCGGGTGAGCTCGCTGATGGGATGTCGATCTTCCGTGCCGGGCATTTCCAGTTTGGCGGCAAATTCATCGATGACAATCGCCGCCGTCAGACGGCCCGCGAGGAGCCAGCGACGGGCCGATTGCTCAGCCATGATCGGGTCGGCATCGATGCTGAATGTCATCACCGGCCCGGTGATGCCCAGTTGCAGAGCGAGAGCGGCAGGATCGATGCTCGGGAGGGTAGATCGAAAGGCACTGGGGCTGACAAACCGCCCCTCATCATCACGCCGGGAAAGTTCGAATGCCCGATCGGCCGCAATGGAATCCAGGTCCGATGCCCAGAATAATCCGCAGTACCACCGATTAATACTTCCGGCTGACGCCGAGAGCCAATCGGCCATTTTCCCTGCGGCAGCGTCAAGCCAGGGGCGTGGGAATTCGTCCATCGCCCGCCACGTATGGCTTTGTGAGAATGTGTGCACCGTCTGAATGTGGATGCGGGCGACATCAGGCTTCATCGCGCAGGCCCCCGTACGATCACGGCGGCATTGACACCGCCAAAACCGCTGGCGGTTTTCAGGATGGTGCGAATGGGTCGATCCGGCCGCAGCGCTTGGCTGCAGACGGGATTGAGGCCCGGATAATCGGTTGTCCGCAGTCCGAAGATGGGGGGGATGAGCCGGTGCTGCAGAATTTCAGCCGCAAGGGCCAGTTCCAGAAGTCCGCTGGCACCGAGGCTGTGGCCGAGCAGTCCTTTAGCGGCGGTGAGCGGCGGCCGATGGGGAAACAGTTTCGCAAATACACGGGCTTCCATGGCGTCGTTGAAAGGTGTTCCGGTGCCGTGCGCGAATAAAACATCAATATCCGCTGCCGGGATGCCCGCCACGGCCAGAGCTTGCTCGATGGCGGAGCGTAATCCACCGCCCATCGGGTCCGGGGCTGTGAGATGTGTTGCATCATTACCCATTCCCCAGCCGATGATCTCCATCGAATTCGTTTTCGCCCGAGATCGCTCCAGAAAAGCCCAGGCGGCTCCGGTGCCGACGGCGAGTCCCGCGCGGCAGGCATCAAAGGGGCGACATAAGTCGGCGGCGGTGGCGCGGAGTGAGCGAAAACCATCCATTACAAAATTACTGGCAAGGTCTGCGGTGATTACGGCCACGCGCGGGGTATCGGGCTGCGTGGCAAGGATCAGTTGCGCCTCGCAGAGGGCTGCCAATGACGAAACGCAGGCGGTGCTCAGGCAGATGACCGGAGTGGAAAAGCCGCACAAAAGGGCCACCCTGCGGGCGTCGTCGGCCAGGTTCGGAATGGCGCCTCCGGGTTGGTCAAGCGTCCGGAGGGTGCGGCGGATGTCTCCTTTGGCGGAGGCGAAAACAAGCGGGCAGTCGCTCAGATCAATGTCCCAGCCCTTTACACCGTGGGAGATGGCGGCCAGCGCATCAGGCCAAAGCTCGGCGCCATCCGGTGCATCCGGGTTCGATGCGGCGGCATATGATGGGGTGATTTCCGATTTGGGCGTCGCCATGGTGGTGAATATCTCGGCAGCGGAGCGGTAGCGGGGCGTCCAAATGCCCAATCCGCGGATGACGACGGTTTGGCTTGGCCTGCCGAGACGGGATGTAAATGCCTGAGCTTGCGTCGACAAAACTACTCCGAACAGACCGGGTACGATCCGCTGCGATCTGAGGCCAATTCAGGGCCGATCATCTGCCCCTATTACCAGCCTCGGGTGATCCGTTGAGTTGTCGGGGTAGCTTTAGCATCGTGTTTCCCCCGAACTCATCGCAGGAGAATTCTATCAGGATTTTACCGACGGGTGCGGGAAGGAGGATCGCTGAATCCATTTGCCCGCAGGCGTTGCGTTTGGAGGGGCGGTCAGTTTTTCAGATCATGGAGGTTCACTGGGGGTGCTTCTCCGGTGCCGGGTTCATCGTCGTCATCCGGCGAGTTCGCCGACAAATCGATTTCGCGGGCCGCGACGTTGATCAATCGCTGCGTCATTCCACCCCAGCAGAGCATTAGCGCCCCCGAAAGCAGGAGGAATATCCACAGCATCTGCAGTCGGAGCCATTTTTCCTGATGCTGGATTAACCCGGTTCCGACCATGGATCCCCACAACCCCATCGCCATGGAAATGGCCAGTGCCAGCGAACCGGACAGTCGCCCCGTCAGGTAGACGCTTTTTTTGGGCGGGCGAAAATATCCGTGCAGCGCGCAGGCGCCGCTGGCAACGGCTGAGAGGGTGGCAAGCATTAAACATACACGAACGAGTACCAGATGGGACTGCGAAAATAGCGACGGAAATACCTTGCATGTCGTGGAGAAGATCAATGGGATGGTCCACAGGGCGGTCACCGCACTGCCGCATATGACTTGCCACCCCGAAAGCCGTGGCGATTGCGGAGCCGCCGGGCGGATGCCGGTGACGGCATCGAGCAGGACCAGGGCCAGAAGACTGGCCGATGGATAAGCGACCATCAGCATGAGAACGGATTGCTGATGCCCCAGGAGAATCAGAAGATTTAATATGATGGCCAGACCCACCAGAAGCATGAAGGTTCCGCGGAATTTTTTCGGTAGCACCGGAATCATCAGCATGGTGAGAATCCCGAGCGTCAATTCGGTGGATTGCAGCATATGGGCGCCGAGCGAGCAGAGCGTCTGAAATCCCGGTGTATGTTTGATGCCGTGAAGGCGGCCGAAAATCAGATAGATGGGGGCGATGAGCAAAATCGCACCGAATTCGCCGATCAGAACGACCGAAAACTCAAATCGCCGCCGGGGAATCGGCCAGCCGTCGCTCCGGTTCTCAAGTAACCCGCGGACGAACCCGACTTTCGGTGCAGTCCCATCGGGCATCAGAGTCGTATCTGCCTGTTGAGGTGCGTGCTGGGGACCGTGGGCGGACCGATCGCCGATCGGGACCGACCCGGAGGGCACCGGTGACGCCGGCACCACGCCATGAACTCCCATCCCCATTGATCCCCGTCCCGCACCAGGCCTTCCATATTGCATGTGCGCACCCAATACGATTACTTAGATATTCACCATCATATACTCGGTCACGGGTATATATCGATGTATATCGGCATTTTGTGGGTTTTCACGAAAATGGTGTGGAATTTACCGGTCTCCCAACGAACAGGCTTATTCGTGCGCACGAAAGACTTCCGACTGCGCGGTAAACTCATGAAGGTGTTTGACGCATTCGCTCATCGCCGCCGGGGAGAATGAAACCACAAAATCACGGGGTGACATCAGGCAAGCTGAACGCCGGCGGTCGGGTTATCCAATGAAGTATTCGGAGGCCGTCGTCAGTTCCGTATCCGACGCATCTGAGTCCTGCTCAGCGGCCGCGTCCATGGAAACGCTGTAGGCCCGCGGGCGTCGCGGTGGATCTGCCCCATGATCATCGGCGTAAACCAGATTCAATCGAGACTGTGCCGATTCACTCCTTGTCGGCGCTTGGGATCGGCTTTCAGGGGCAGAATCTTCCTGCCGGGTGGGATCAGGACGTTGCAGGTGCATGGCAAGCTCCTTGAGTCAGCGGAAAGAGGAGCCAAATTTGAATATTCCCGAGTGGCTTGTCTCGGGTATGGTAGTCGAAGGCCAACCAATCCGATCGATCTTCGTTATACGACTTTCGAAGAGGCAAAGCAAGAAAAAAAACCAAAATTTTCGATGAGTTGTGCGGAGCTTTCAAAGGCCACATCCACTGCTTGGATAATGGCATGAACATCCCCTCACTCTCACCAGCCTGATTTTGTTAGAAGAGAAGCATTGCCAAAACGCCTCGGCCCGCTCCACGTGTGGCTAAAAACTCTCTGCTTCTGACGTTTCGTGTCCCTCGTCAATTTCCTGCGGGGTTCGCAACAGCCTTTCCGCAAAACGGTCGGTGACCTGGCGGCTTCCCGTCAGGCCCATGTGCTGCGTCACCAGTGCCCAGAGATAGTCAAAAATCGCATATTTCGGACGCCGGGTGATCAAAAGCCGATAGATGGCCAGTACGTAAGAATCGTACTCGCCCTGGCCAAGTGATACGATGTCATGGCGCACCTGCCGACAACCCTCGCCGCCCCTCTTCGGCATAGGCAGCGCCCCCGGGGAAAGGACTTTTTGCCTTGCGTTCGATAGTTGGTGTTTGAGCGAGTGCGACCATAACGCGACCTCAGCATCACGAATACTGCAAGAACCATAACTCGCAGGCGCAGTGCGGGAAAGCTGCCGCGCCCTTGGGCCCGGCCCCCGCGAAAAATAACCCCGCCGGGGTTGATTGCGACCCACCACGCCGCAGTTTCACGAGACCTGTAGTGCCCGGCTGTGTTATTTATTGCTAACTCTCCAGAAGGTCAGCCTCCGCGCGGTGGACTCAACAATCCGGGTTTGGCCCAGCCACCTCAGCGACACCGGGCCTGGATCAGCTTTCGAGTAGCGTGACAACGCAAAAATTGTCGGCCTTGGCTCCAAGCGGAAAACGAAAAGGCGGCTGCGCGTCTGACGAAGGTGTGCGGCCTTTCCCCGCAGCGTCGAGGGACCGACCCGGACACACGCCGCCAGTTCCCGCCCCTGCTTTGAAAGCGCAATTCCCTCGCAATCTCCGCCGAGCCTGATCTCCGCCAGACGGCGGCCGGTCTCCGCGTTGTAGACCGCAGCGTCGCGCCCCCAAGACACAGCGCAGCGACGGCCGCGCAACGAGACAAGCAAATTGACGATGCCCCACGATACGCCCGCCGGCGGCGGGATGATTACCACCCGTCGTTCGGTGGCACCGTTCCAAATCTCCACTCGACCAGGCAGGGCGCAAGCAGCGGCAAAAAGGTCACCGCCGCTCCGATTCGGTACCAGCCTGTAGGCGTGCTCTGCCTGTACGGTCGACAAGTTCAGGCGCAGCCTCCCCCCATTGAAGTCGAAAAAGAGGAGCCCGCCGCCGTCACAGCCCACGATCCGCCTGTCGCCGTCGGTGAAAACCACTCGGAGCGGCCCGCGGGGGGGAACGGTGTACGATTGCAATGACCGCGCAGGGGAGCTTAAGCGGCCTACGCACTCGCGCCGCGCCACGGACCAAACCTGCCAAGAACCAAATCGCATCGGCCCCCCCGCCGACCTAGGAAGTGGCGGTAAATCCAGTGAAAGGACCGCGATGTATCTTCCACTGGTCGCTGCAACGGCTGGCCCGGCGAATATTTTCAGGCGCCGACTACCGACCCTGCGGCGGCCTCCGACACTCTCAGGCAGTGCCGAGCCGAACAGCGGCTCAAGCTTGGGCTGCTTTTCGCTGATCATGCCCACGACCCCCCGTCTCAGGACAAGCATCGCATGCCGAGGCCCACCCGACCAAAGCACTTGAACATCGCCAAGCGGAATCTCCCGGGTGGCTGTAATCCTCCCCGCTCCCGGTGCGTTCAGGCGCGTAGGCCCGCGGGTGCAGCAAACCGGAAGCAGCCCCAAGGCCACAGCGGCGGCCAAGGTCCGCACCGGTAGGGCTGGCCGCATCGAATATCCCTGCTCGCTCACACGGTGAACGGGCTCGCCGGCTGCAGCCGCCCAAGCGCGCCTCCCGGGGGTATTTTGCCTTACTCTCTTTGACAATTTCCTTGGCGACATCGTGCGCATCCCCAAAACATCGCGGATCATTTCATGAAGTGCGACCATAACGCGGCCTCCAGACGGAATTCCTCCTGGAATCGTAACGCGCGGGGGTGAATGCGGACAAATCCGGGGCAGCAGGGGGGCAAGTGCCCGTGTTGGATGTGCCGGAGACATCCGAACCCCGGCGGTGAGAATGATGACTTGCGGGCTTGCCTGAAAGCATTGCCAGGGCGATTTCAGATAAATTCAGCCAAGTCGTCTGTATTTTTGGCCTCCCAAGCTCTATACTAAAGGTGTTTGCTCACGTTGCTGATACGACCGGTGAGCTAGAATGATTTGAGGTTGCGCATGCCAGATCCAGAAGCCCCCGGCCCGGAAAGCCCCAATCCACCCAATAAACCGGGACGCGATAATAATCTTCGTTTCAACCGCGGCATGATGTGGTGGATGATCATCGTCGGCGCGGGGCTTCTGACTATGATATGGCTCCATCCGTTCAGCCCCGGCGTGCCATCGGTTCCCTACAGCGACTTTCACAGTCAACTGATTCAACGGAACATCAAGACGGTGATGTTCAAAAACAGCGGAAGAATAACATTTACTCTCAAGAATTCGATTGCGGGCAGCCCCGCCAATGCGCCGCTGAAAATGTCCACGCGGCAGCCTCCGATGGCCATGTTCGGAAGCGGCTGGCAGGCGCTCGTGAATCAGATGGATAAGTATGGGGTGGTGCGGTACAAATCGGCCCCGCCGGGATCACAACTCTGGCTTATTTTTGCGGAGGATGTGCTCCCGTATCTGATCCTCTTCGGGCTGATCTATTTTCTGTTTTTCCGCAATCTCCGGGGCGGCGGCGGTGGAATCGGAATGCTGGGGAATTTCGGGCGATCGCGGCATCGCATGCTCTCCAAGGAGCATACCAACGTCACCTTCAATGATGTGGCGGGTATTGACGAGGCCAAGGAAGAACTGACTGAAATTGTTGAATTTTTACGAAACCCGAAGCGATTTCAGCGCCTCGGCGGGCGCATTCCGCGTGGGGTACTGCTGATCGGGTCACCCGGCGTGGGCAAAACCCTGCTGGCCAAGGCGATTGCCGGCGAAGCGGAGGTGCCGTTCTTTTCAATCAGCGGCTCGGATTTTGTCGAGATGTTTGTCGGCGTGGGTGCATCGCGTGTGCGGGATCTGTTCAAGACCGCCAAGGAAAGTTCCCCCTGTATCATCTTCCTCGATGAAATCGACGCCGTCGGCCGCCGCCGGGGTAATGGTTTCAGCACCGGCGGACATGACGAGCGCGAGCAGACCCTCAACGCCATTCTGGTGGAGATGGACGGTTTCGATACCAACGATCAGGTGATTGTCATCGCGGCAACCAACCGATCGGATGTTCTCGATCCTGCCCTTACACGGCCGGGGCGTTTTGATCGGCAGGTGGCGGTTCCGCTGCCTGATATCAAGGGACGATATGAAATCCTGAAAGTTCACGCCAAAAAGGTGAAATTGGCGGGCGATGTTGATCTGCTGCGGATTGCACGCCAGACGCCGATGTTCAGCGGTGCCGAATTGGCTGCCATGGTAAATGAATCGGCCCTGATCGCAACCATGCTCAACCATGACGCTGTTGAGATGGCCGACCTTGAAGAGGCCCGCGATAAGATTCGCTTCGGCAAGGCGCACCGCAGCCGCAAGATCGATGAAGAAGAGCGCGTGCTGACGGCGTGGCACGAGGCCGGTCACGCCGTGGTGCAGTACTTCTCGCCGCATGCCGACCCGATTCACAAGGTGACCATCATCCCCAGGGGCAGTTTTGGCGGGGCGACCTTTTCGCTGCCGGAGAAAGACCGTTTCGTCGAAAGCCGGGCGTTCCTTCTGGCGGAACTCCGAGTCCTCTTTGGCGGCCGCATTGCCGAGGCGATGCCCAGCAATGAAATCTCCAGCGGAGCCAGCCAGGATATCCGCATGGCCAGCGCCATTGCCCGGCAGATGGTGTGTGAACTGGGGATGAGCGACGCGCTGGGCCCGATTCTCTTCACCAACCGGGACGAGAACAGCGGCTTTTTCCCCAGCAATCGGCCCTACAGCGAAAAAACCGCCGAGCTCATCGATGCCGAGGTGCACCGTCTAATTACGACGGCCTACGATGAAGCCAATAAACTATTACAGGAAAAAAGGAACGAACTCACGAATTTGAAAGATGCCCTGCTGAAGTATGAAACGCTTGACGCCGAGGACGTTAAACGCATCATGAACGGTCAACTGCTTACCAAGCCGACGGTAACGGATATTCTGGCGCAGGAGCAGCAGCGGCGTGTCGGAGACAAGACCGCGACGGGTTCACAGGGCGAAACGGGCCCGGACATGGTGCCTCAACCCGGCTGATGTCGATATGCCCGCAGGCGGTTTCGCCGGGAGGGTGGAAAACCGGCAGTTTTCTGGGGCCCTCGTCCCGTGACCGCTATGAGCGTCCGCTCTCTCGGTTGCCGTTATCGGCCTATAAGCCGTTCTGCTCTTCATCGAGTTTTAGCAATCATCTCATATCGCGCTCATCTTGTGCCGTTAGCATGCGTATGTGATGGATCATCTGTTGCACGCTCTTGATTCCGCCCGGTACCGGAAAGATTCCCTTGGCGCCGCGAGCGCGTCGGGCAGTCTGAGTGTTCGGTCGGCGACCTGCAAAACGCCCGAAAGCGGGAGCGAAGTTGCCGATGCGATTATTATTTCTGATCTGCATCTCGGAAGTGAAAACTCCCAGGCCAGATTGATCACGCAGTTTCTTGAATCGCTGATCGATCAGACCCTGCGTACAAGGCGGCTGATCATCAACGGCGATGTTTTTGATTCCATCGATTTTCGGCGGCTCAAAAAAACGCATTGGAAAGTTCTCTCCACTCTGCGGCACCTTTCGGATAAGTTGGAAGTCATCTGGACCTGCGGCAACCATGACGGGCCGGCGGAGATTGTTTCGCATCTGCTCGGTGTGGAAGTGCATGAAGAATATGTGTTCCATTCCGGCGATCGGCGGATCATGGTGCTTCACGGCCACCGGTTTGATGATTTCATTGATGACCATCCGGTGCTGACATGGATTGCGGATGTGGCATACAACACGCTGCAGAAGATAGACCGGCGACATTACGTGGCACGACTGGCCAAATCAAGATCAAAGACATTTCTTCACTGCCTCGAAAAGGTTGAACATCGATCCACAGCCCACGCCCGCCATCGCCACTGCGATGTGGTGATCTGCGGCCACACGCATCACGCCGTGAGCAAATGCTTCGGGGATGTCCGCTATGTGAACAGTGGTTGCTGGACCGAGCTGCCTGCCACGTGGCTGGCCGTCCACGACGGAGAAGTCCGGATTCATAAATATCATCCGGCGGCATCGATCAAAGCGACCCTGATGCCCCTTGAAGATCGGGCGCTCGCCGTCGCCGGATAGTATCGGTACCGCAAACTGGATTGTGCGCGGTGGGGGAGGCATTGAGGCGGGCGTTCGGCTGGGAGACAGTATCGACTGCCGCCCGCCGGTCGATTCACCGCCAAGTTGCGCCAAGGGTCGCCTGACGCCGCTGAATTGGCGGACTGTGATCATGTTGGGCCTCGTCGCAGCGAATGATAAAGTCGACATCAGTCGAAATTGCGGGAAATCTGCAGGGCCTGCGCGACCGCCCGCATGAGGGTTTTGATGGTGAAGGGCTTGAGCATGATGGCGGCAAGCCCATTCTGACGGGCGCGAAGAATGCTATGGTTACGGTCATAACCGAACGCGGTCATGAGAATCACCGGCGGGCGATGTCCGAGCTGTTGGGCGGCATGGAATATTTCATAACCATCGTGGTCGGGCATCCGGATATCGGAGATCACCAGGTCATAACGTGCCTCGCCCGCCAGAAAGGAGCAGGCCTGCGTTCCGTTTTCCGCGACGTCCACATGGGCGCCCGCGCGCTTGAGCACCGACCGCAGCGTATCACAGATGACGGGCGTGTCGTCCGCCACCAGAATACGCCTGCCTGCGAGGAACGGATCGTTCTCGCCGGGGCGAGCCCTTTCGTCCGTCCCCAGAAGGATCTGCTGGCCCTGGCTCACCGCCTTGAGAGATGCCCGGATTCGCTTGAGATTGGCCGTGATGTTTGCGAGCCGATTCTGCAGGTTGCCGTCGGAGATCATGTCATCGGAAATTTGATCAATATCGGCGGCGATGTCATTGAGCGGACCGGCCACCTCGCAGGCCAGATCCTCCGCAAGCCGACCGCTGGTGGTGTAGCGTTCCACCACGAGCAGATCGAGGATATTCAGAGCGACGGCCACATAGCGGCCGAAGATTTCCGCAAATTGCCGATCATCCTCGGTGAAAAAACCATAGTCATTGGATTCGATATTGAAAACGCCGATCGTCCGATCATGGAGCATGAGTGGAACGGTGAGGCTGCTGTGGGCCATGTCCAGGCCCGGGACATAGCGCGGGTCTCGCGTGACATCCGGTGAGATATACGACCGGCCGGTTGCGGCGACATAGCCGGAAATACCATTTCCCTCGGGCACGGCAAAGAGTTCCACCATGGCGGCCTGCTCGGGCATGCCCACGGAGATGACCGGTTCGAGTTTATTGGTATTCCGGTCAACCAGGCGGATATTGAAATGGTCGAAGTGCATGAGTTGGCGGCAAAATTTAATAATTTTATCTTCCAGCAGCCGGATGCGTTCAACCACGTTGAGTCGGCTGATGGCATCACCTTCCAGACGCACCAGTTCCCGTCCGGCCAGATCGATGGCGTCAAGCTTCTGCTGCAGGCGGCGCGAGTTGGTGGCGTCCCAGCAGATCGCCACGACATATCGAAACTGCCGGGCGCCATCAAGCACTGCCGAGCAGACCACTTCAAAATACTGCGTGTCGTCGATGGTGATGGAGTATTTTTTCACCCGCAGGGGTTCTGTTGCAGGCCGCCCCGCCGCAGCGGCGGCAAAACCCCCGGCCGCATCGACGCAGACATGCCGGATGCGATCAACGGCATCTGCTTTCCAGTGCTTCATCCTCGCGTTGGACCAGACGATCCGCCCCTGCGGGTTCACGAGGCAGACCCCTTCTCCGATGGTATCGAGAATAAGCCGCGTCTGCATGTCGGCGAGTGATCGTTCAACCGCCAGGAAATCGCCTGATTGGGAAATGATGGCGTCAAAGGCACCAGTGCCGATGGCAAGCATCGCCTCGTCGAGGTTTTCAACCACGGTCGGATTGCAGTTCTGCCGGCGCAGTGCCGTGACCACGGGCTCCGCCCAATGACGAGAACCGGCAAGTACCAATATCTTCTCGAAGCGTGTTGCGTCGGCCATCGAGTTCCTCTTCTTCTCATGCAATTATACCGCATCGTGAGCCGATTTCTTCGGGAAGGGGTGTGTGATCACTCATCGGTATCGGACATGCAGGTGCGATAACCTTCTTGGTCAACTCGGGAATTGCGAATGCCGCCAACCGCTTCGGCCTATTGCGAACCCCCCCCAAATATGCCGCAAAGAAATTACTTTAACCCGATTGTGATCCGCCCGGAAAATTGCCTCGCGCGCCGTTACGCCCCCGCCGCACCGCAGCCGCCGGTGAATCATCTGTATCAGGGGATGATGCTGGATGCGGTAATGGGGCTGTATGACGAACGCTTCCGCCATTACAGTCCGACGCGGGGAAGATTGACGAGCCGGGACCCGTAGGGATATAAAAACTCGCACCTTTGGCCACTGTGCGTAGGGCGTGTCGGCGGCGTTGGATCGTAGGTCACGGGTTAAAGCGTTTGGATGAGTTTACATGAAATTAACGCCGATAGATGAAAAAAAGTTTCCCGCTCTTCTTGCCGGGTCGCCATTTTCGTATGATCGTTTCGTGGATGAGCGGGTGCGAGAAACATTGGAGGAGCTTACGCCGGAGCCTGAATTTCTCTTCGTCCACGGAGGTGCCATAGATGAATATCCGGACGACGAGTAGCACATTCACGGCCGGTCGAGTTGGAACCCAGACAAGATCCGAATTACGGCTGAGAGAACGACCGAAATTCTCACCGTGTTCGGCGCGAATGGGTTCTACATCCGACACGGGTATTCGCCAATCCACTGGTTCTTTGAGGAAGACGTGGAAGACAGCCGGGCTGCCGCGAAAATGGCCTTTCTGAAGCGCCACGGCGTGAATGTTGACCTGACAACGTAGGCCGGTGGGTTTCTTTTGGAGGGAGACCCACAGCCGTTTATCGAATAGTTTCTCGACTATTCACACCTGCTCCACCGGCAGGAAGTGGAAATGATCTGCCGGAACCTGCCTCTGATGCTCGGGTTAGATTATGATTTGTTTGTCTACTGGGTATCCAGTGACCGGACTTTCCTGAGCAGAGTGACGGACGAATTGGCACAACGCTCCGTGCTCCTGGACCCGAACCCGCGCCTTTCCCCGCTAAATGTGCCGCCAGAATAGTCGGCGGCGCGCCCATAATCGGCGCAAATGTGCACGGCTGCTAACCTGAGCGGGCGTCGGGGCTGAAGAATGGGCAAGCGTCCAGGGAGGCGCCCCGCAGGGAAGTTTGTGTCGTGTAGATTCTGGTCCGTCGATTGTATTTTTAGGAGCAGATCGATGGATCGGCGCGGCAGCAGCTTTCCCGCACCGCCCCGGCGCGTTATGATTCTGACAACGATTCCATTTTGAGGCCGAGTGATGGTCGCCATCAATAAAATTCTGCTGCCCGAATGCACCGGTGAAGAGTGCGGTGGCGGTAACGACATTTGTACGGACAGTCGCGTCCACCACCGCAGTGCCGAAAACCGAGCACCGGTAACCCGCAACCGTCGCAGCGTCCCGAGCCTCGGGCGCTGGATGGGGCAATATCCGGCGCGATATATTAACGGGGCGAATACCTACCAATTCGTCGATTCCTCGCCGGTGGGGATGGTGGATGCGTGGGGGGATGGCGGGGCCGACGGTGACGGCGAAGGTTACGGCCAAGGCGACGGACAATCTCACCAAAAATCCGGGGACGCCCAACGTGGGCGTAGGCGTCAAATGTGAGGTGAAACCAATCTTGAATGGCCTGCCGTTTGAGGTGCACATCGGTGGCAAGACGTACAACCTCGACAGCCCACCTGCCCTGTCCGGCGCGACGGTAACCGCCGGGGTGTCCACCGACAACCCAACCGGCCCGAACGAGGGGGTGAGCGCCGGCGTCACTCAGGTCGGAGGCCACACGTTTTACACGGGGCAATTCGACATTCGTTTCTAGCCCGGATTATTCACGGTCATCGCGGCAGTGCTGAGATATGCATGGTTGTAGATACATCGGTGGCATGGCTGCTGGTTTTTTACGGTTGTGGGCAGAAGGCCCCCTTACCCCCATTGGCCGATCGGGTTGTGATGGATTCAGGCGGTGGAGCGAAAGATGTTGGAACGTTCGGCGACCAGCTGATA
>JAKAVA010000048.1 GCA_021827645.1 Planctomycetota bacterium | reverse complement strand
CCACCATCATGGTGGTGCACGCGATGTTTGCCACCATCCTGGCTGCCGCTCCCCGCTATGAAGGTAAAAGTCTCTCGCCGGTGAAACTCTCCAAAATATCACGGGCTATCTATTCCGGCCTCTGACGACGCCGTCACGGATCGGCTGCCGGCACGGTGCGGTCCACAACCTCATCATCAACCCCGAATCGCTGCCAAAACCACGCGATGTGAAAACGTCTGCGCCGAAACCGAGAAAAAACGCCCACCACGCCCCGGCGACCATCGAACTGCGGCGAGAGCCGACCCGGGACGCGCACATATATCAACATCCGTCGATATCATGCCGCTCGAAAACCCTACATCGCAACCGGCTCCGAGGGGGGCTGCCTACGCCGTCGGCGGTCGCAGGCCAGCGCCCGGGCGTATAGGCGCCAACGTACGCGCGATAATCGGTTTCAGGACAGCTCGCCGCATCGCAACGCCCGAAAAACACGACGTCGGTCCAATTGCAAATAACACCGGGCGGGGAGCTTTCACCCGCCGAAATGCCTTTTTATCACGGTCGACACCCTCTCCCGCATCAACCTTAGCCGCCCTGCACGGAAAAAAGCTGCTCCAGACCCGGCCGACCATGTAACCAGGTTCTTGACATACTGCCTCTGCGTACCTAATGTTCGTCACGGCGAAGAGGTAGCGTTTTATGAAGCCCATTCTGATTGCAGTACCAGTGTTTAACGAGGAGAAACACCTCGCCAAAGTACTGCGCGAAATCCGGGCCGTTTCTCGGCACCGCGCCGACATTCTCGTCGTGGATGACGGCTCCACCGATCGTACGGCTGAAATTCTGCAGCAACACCGTCGCATTGCGCACCTGAATCACGACCGGAATCTCGGTTACGGTGCCAGCCTCATCGACGCCTTTAACTGGGCGGCGCGGCGGCAATATTCATGGGTCATCACCATGGACTGTGACGAACAACATGAGCCGGCCCGACTTCATGATTTCTTCTCTGCCATTGATACCGACGACGCCGACATTATCAGCGGTTCACGTTACATGAATGCTGCACTGATGCATGATCTGCCCCCGGCCGACCGGAGACGCATCAACATGCTTCTGACCGATGTGGTAAATCGCAACCTGAATCTGGATCTGACCGACACCTTCTGCGGGTACAAAGCCCATCGTGTCGATGCTGTACGCCGGCTTAAACTCACCGAACCCGGCTATGCGTTTCCCATGCAGTTCTGGGTTCTCTGCGCTCGGGCGGGATTAGCCATCCGCGAATTGCCCGTGGACCTGATCTACAACGACCCGAATCGGCATTTCGGCGGCCAGTTGGATAACCCCGATCTGCGCCTTCGACATTACCTCAATGTCTTTTTTACCGCGCTGAACCAGACCGCACCGCGGGCGGCCATGGCCGCCGCGTGTTGAATGATATCGGCGATTGCAGGATCATAAGCCATCCATGACTGATCGCACCGCCGAATCCGCCCGCCAGTCCGAATCTCGGCCGTTTCACCCGCGAAGCGAAGCTGTTTTTATCCCGCGCCGCCATGGTGAAATTCTCATAGAGCCATCCGTAGCGGAAGCCGCCGTTTATCTTCACTCGCCCACCGTGCGCGGCACCCCTCCATCACCTTGGCGTGACATCTCAGAAAGGGCGCACGCCGATCTGAAGCAGTACCTGAATTTCGACGGGGTGGGTGAGGCTGATCCGCACGAGCCTGCGCGTGGCATGGGGGAAACCGCAAAACGACCGTGGATCATCACCGGCCATCAGGTGGAGTTTTATCACGCTGGCGTCTGGGCCAAAGTATTATTGGCGGATCATCTGGCCACACTTACAGGTGGAACGGCAGTTGACATTCTTGTCGATCACGACACGGTGGATCATCTCGGACTGGCGCTGCCGCAGCGCGACGAAAATGCCCGGTGGAAAAAACAATGGCATCTGTGGGCCGATGCCAATGCCGTCGCCGCCGACGGATTATCCGCGCCGGATCCCCGCATGGCGGAATCCTGGAGTCGGGAAATGATCCGTGTCGCCACCGAAAGCGGAGTAATTGAGCCTGATGCCTTGCGCTATTTCCTGAATTCATTGCGGGAGTCGCGGGCGTCCGATTATGTTCCGTGGATCGGCTCGGCCCGGCGCGCATTTGAGAAAAAGTTCGGCCTGCGGGTGCACCAGGTCCGCAGCAGTGTGCTATGTCAAAGCCCGGCGTGGTTGGCTTTTGTCGGGCTATGGATGAAAAATGCCCCACGCTGGACGGAGATTTACAATCAGGCTCTCACCGATTACCGGCGGCATTATCGCATTAAATCGCCAGCTCGGCCGATGCCCGCACTTGCCGTCTCAGATCAAGCCATCGAATTGCCATTCTGGATTTATCACTGCGGCCAACCGCGGGAACGCTTAGTCGTTAAACGCGGCGATCATGCCACTATCATTCGACCCGATGGCCTTCTGCAACTGCCGGATATGGAGGATGGCGGCGCTCAGGCGCCAACCTGGCAGCGCGTGCTTGATGGGCATCAACTCTGCATTCGGCCTCGTGCGTTGACCCTGACACTTTATGTTCGGACGTTTCTCGCGGATTTATTCATTCACGGTATCGGCGGGGCCATGTACGACGAAATGACCGATCAAATCGCCGCAAATATCGGCATGCCGATCGGGGGATTCATGTGTGCGTCGGCCGGGTGGCTGCTGCCCGGCGGCCACGGCGAGTACGCGGCGCAGGAGAGCCTGACAAAGCTGAAAAGCCGCCGACACCATCTCCGGCATAATCCGCAATTAATATATCGAAATCTGCCCCCCTCGCCCGAGGTCGTGCATCTTCTCGCGGAGCGAGAACGCCTGATCGCAGACTTGGCACGGCGGCCCGGCCGGCGCGATCCCGCCATCATCGCCCGGCGGCGGGAGCAGTTTCGACGGCTTGGCGCCATCAACGCCCGGTGTGTGGCGATGTCTGGCGAGCTGGAAAAACTTGACGAGACACTGGCTCGCACCGAGTCGGCGCTGCGGCAGGAGCGAGTTCTGGGTGATCGCGAATACTTCTTCGCCCTGCACGGGTGGGAATCGCTCCGCCAGCTTCAGCATCGCATTAAGACACGGTAACGCCCTGCCTCGCATCTTTCGGGGCCATATCACCACAGCCATCGGCAATTTCATGCCCGGATGAAAAGCTCAGCCATAAAATTCCCCACACCAACCACCCGGTTTGCCATCGCAACAGCCCGCGCGTTATATTCTCGGCGGGAGCTGAGAGTGTGGGGCCTTATGGTCGCGACCAATGAAACATTCATACCCAGCCGCCGCGTGTATCGTCGCCGCAGCTTTCACGATCGTTTCGCCGTGGGCCGAATCGCCTTCGCCATCGCGCTGGTGCCGTTGTTAGGTGGTGCGGCAAGAGTGGTCGGACACTCGGCTTCCACCAGTGCTGCCGCAAAACGTGAGGCCCGCGCGGCAATCGATGCGGGCGTCGGGCCGACCGCCGGCCGGATACAGGGCTTTATAAAATCCATCAAGATTCACTTATCCGACGGCCTTTCTCTGGATCATGACCTCAAATGCGCATGGCCACATGGGGTGCCTGAACCGTTCGACCCAGGCGCAGCGTGGGAATCGGGAAGCCATATCGTAGCCTGTACAGCGAAACATATCGTTCAATGGACGCTTACTCAAGGGACCGGGAGACCGGTTCCAAAGCGGGTGTCGGGCCGCCTGTCAGCCGGAAGAAACCTGGGGCTGGCGCGTGTTGCGGGGGCGGTTGTGGTCATTCGCTCCCGGCGAGCGGACTCGACCCGCTCCGCTGGCGTTGAACTTGAGGCCCTACACCCGGCGAAGTTGGGCCGACAGGCCCTGCTCTTTCGTTTCCCCCCGGCGCAATCGGCGCATGCCGTGGCATCGGTCATCGTCGGCGGCGGGCTGGGCGACTGGGTAGTACCCACTTCATGGCCTGCTGAGTGGGGCGGCAAGATAACCGCGTACCGTGTGAAGGGTCGTGCGCAATCAGTCGTGTTGGGGATCGCGCATGAACCCCGCATCGCGGCCTTTGCGGCCCACGATGGCGCCGGCTTCGGCTGGGTAACGGGAGGGCATTGGGTGCACTTGGCCCTGCTCCGCCGAAACCGCTGGTTGCACCGGCGCATCCACCTTTTCGGACCGCCGATGGTGTACGGGGCGATGTCTCCTTCCGCCCGGCGCGTCGCGCTTATCGGATTCGGCCCTCCCACGATGATTGGAAACGGAATTTCGGTTATTCAAGCTGCCGTACGGCGGCCGAGGCGTGAGAAAATATTAAGAATCTGGGGTGTTGGGAACGGCCGGCAGGCGCCGGCATGTGCGCCCGTGTACTCAGGTAATGGCCGCTGGCTGGCCGTCGCGACTTTCCACAACGGTCAAACGTCGGGAGCCCAGGTGCTGGTTATCTCAACGAAAACTTTTCGCGTCTGCGGCGTGGTCGGCATGAGCGATGAGGCTCCAATCTCCCTTGCTTTTTCACCTCACTCAGCGAGGCTGGCGATTGAGTGCTGGTACCGGCTGCTGGTGGTGCGTCTGCCGCCTCACTCCTCCGCAGGATCACCACGGGAATTTCGCGACTCGGGCCTGAACCCGGCTTGGCAGCAGCCTGCCACGATCCCCCTCAGTCGGCGAAGCCGCCGGAAACCGAATGCCCAATAGCCCGACGGACCATTCCCATGTGGAGCTAATGCCGGGTGTTCACGCGGTCGGCGAATCAGGGTGCTCGGTCAAAAACGGGTGAATTCAACATTTGCAGAGATGCCGCCCCTCGCGTAAAACAATGTTTTTGATTGTGCGAAAAGGTCGCGTAAATATCTTGGAGTAATGGACGAATGATGAAGCGTGCAAAATTAACAATTGTCGGCGCTGGAAATGTCGGGGCCACGACGGCGCATTGGGCGGCGGCAAAAGAACTGGCCGATGTCGTGCTGGTTGATATACCTGCTTTGGATGGCGTCCCGCAGGGAAAGGCGCTGGACCTCTCTCAGGCGGCTCCGGTCGAGGGGTTTGATGTCGGTATTTCGGGTGCGACCGCGTATGACGCATCCGCCGACAGCGACATTGTGGTGATCACGGCCGGACTGGCGCGAAAGCCGGGCATGAGTCGTGATGATCTGCTGGCGAAAAACGCTGAAATCGTCAAGGCAGTGACCGAGCAGGTCGCTCGCACATCACCCAACGCGATTCTCATCGTTGTCTCCAATCCACTCGATGCCATGGTGTACGTCGCTCATAAGGTCAGCGGGTTTCCGCCGCATCGGGTTATCGGCATGGCGGGCGTTCTGGATACGGCCCGCTATCGGGCCTTTATCGCGGCCGAGTTGGGTGTCAGTGTTGAAGATATTCAGGCACTGCTGATGGGCGGCCATGGAGACGACATGGTACCCCTGCCGCGCTACACCAGTGTCGGGGGCATTCCACTGCCGGAACTCATGTCGGCGGAAAAAATTGATGCCATTGTCCAACGCACACGAAACGGTGGAGCAGAGATCGTCGGCCTTTTGAAGACCGGTTCCGCCTACTACGCCCCGTCCGCTGCCGTGGTACAAATGGCCGAGGCGATCATTCGGGATAAAAAGCGTATCCTGCCTTGCGCCGCCCACTGCGATAAGGAATATTCAGTCGGTGGATATTTTGTCGGGGTGCCGGTCAAACTTGGCAGTCGCGGTGTCGAAAAGATTATTGAGATTAAGCTGACCGCCGAAGAGCGGGAGCTTTTTGACCGCTCGGTGGAGCATGTGCGGCAGTTGATTAAGTCAATACGCATTTGACGCCCGGAAGAGCCGACACCGGAAGATCGCTTTTCAAAAGGTGGACGATATGGCCGCATCTGGATCCGGGAGTGTTCCGGGACAGTTGTCGATGGCGTTTGCGTCGGGAGTCGTTGGCGCCGGTGTTCTGATTATCGTAGCCCTCCTGATGGGGCGTTTCGGGATTTTTGCCGATTTGGGATGCCATCTCCATCCGTCAGCGAATCGTGAATATCTTTATTCACGGTTGGTTTGGGGTGGGATTTTCGGTCTACTGTTTTGTCTGCCGATCATGTCAGGATCGGTATGGAAGCGCGGTTTCGTTTTCGGTTTGGTTCCTGCGGCGGTTCAGTTACTGGTGATTTTTCCGCTGCTGAACCACGTGCAGGTACTGGGACTTAATTATGGTTACACCACACCGATTTTTGTGGTGTTTCTTAATGCGATATGGGGGCTCACGTCGGCGGGCTGGTTGAAGATGATCGGCGGCTGACTTTAATGATGGGATGTTTAACCTCCTGCGGAGCAACGATCCATGGATGAAAAATCAAAAAAAGGCTCGATGACAGCCATTGTGGTCGCGGTATTTACGGCCGCGCTGGCCGGTCTGCTCTTCGGCTACGATACCGGTGTAGCATCGGGCATTCAAAAATACCTCCAGACTTACTTTCACCTCAGTGCGGGGGGGCTGGGCTTTGTCATCGCCTGCCTCGACCTGGGGGCCATAGCCGGTGCGGCGCTGGCGGGATCGCTGGCGGATAAGTTTGGTCGAAAATCTGTGCTGCTGGTCTGCGCCGTCCTCTTTGCCGTGTCAGGTATTCTCTCCGCGATCCCGAATCAGGTTTGGGAGTTGGTGGTGGCCCGAATTCTCGGCGGCTTTGCCATCGGCGCATCCTCCATGGTGGCGCCGGTGTACATTGCGGAAATATCACCGGAAAAACATCGCGGCAGGCTGGGTTCACTTTTCCAACTTGGCATCGTGGTGGGTATCGCTCTGGTCTATTGGGTTAATTACGCCATCGTCGTCCATGGTAATGCGCAGCACGCTCACGATATCGCCACGATGACGCATTCATCCGCCATGTTGGCCATTCACAAGAGTGCAAATTGGAACCAGCGCATCGGCTGGCGCCTGATGCTCGGATCGGAAGTGCTTCCCGCACTCCTGTTCCTGGTACTTTTGTTGGGGATAAAGGAAAGTCCGCGTTGGCTGATCGTCAATAATCACGAAGACCACGCACGCACGATCCTTCAGCGGCGCTTCGGAACAGAGCAGGCGGAAAAGGAAATTGTCGCGGTCAAGCAGGTCGCCAGCGAGGAAGAGGGGCGGTTTTCCGAGCTCTTCAAACCGCAGTACCGCCTTCCGCTGATCGTCGCCCTTTTTCTGGCCGTCTTTTCGCAGTTCAGCGGTATCAATTCCATCATCTATTATGCCCCCCGCGTCTTCGCCGCCGCCGGCATGCACACCAGCAATGCCTTCGGAGCTACGGCACTCATCGGCATGGTGAACCTGCTTTTCACATTTATCGCCGTCGGATTTGTTGATAAAGCGGGTCGCAAACTGCTTCTGGCCATCGGTACCGCCATTCAGGTGGTGTCGCTCGCTTCCGTTGCGCTGGTATTCAAGCTCGCGCCGCGTGAGGCTCAGATCACTGTCCATCATCACGTCACCTGGCAGGGCAGTATGTCCGCCGCTGCGTTTCATCAACTGGCCATCAGTCTCCACACGCACACGACCATGGCGCCGCACTTCGGCCCTGCGCAGGTGCATATTCTGCTGGTCAGCGTTTTGGTCTTCATTGCCGCGTTTGCCATGGCCATGGGTCCAATGCCGTGGATCATCATTTCAGAGATATTCCCTGCCCGCATCCGCGGCCGGGCCGCATCTGTTGGCGTGCTGACCCTCTGGGCGGCGATTTTTGTGGTTGCCCAGACGTTCCCGGTGCTCAAAGAATATGCCGGGCTTACAACCACCTACATGCTTTATTCGATCTGCTCGCTGATCAGCTTTTTGTTCGTTATCTTCGTGCTGCCGGAAACCAAGGGACGCACGCTCGAGGAGATCGAAAGGTCTTGGCGTCACCGCTCGGCGCAGGTATGACGGCTCCCGAAGCGGCATGAAAATTTCAATACCGTCCGAGATTGTGATACAACTGTACATAGGTCGGCATCAGGAAATTGTGGTGTCGAAATTCACTCACGATTCCGCTGATCCGCAGTATCGCCCGTGAATGTGCCTGCTTTTCCAGATTCTGCATCTCCTGCAATTGCGGCGAGGGCATCAGAATGATCGGCGGGTCGGGTGCATGCCGACCGTCGCTCAAAAACACAAACACCCATTGCCGCAATATCGGATCGTAAAGCAGACGCCCCATTCGATTCCAGAGGTACGTGCCTTGGGCCACGGCCGGGGCCAGACGATCGCCCGGACGATTCATATTCTGCAGCGGCACTTTTACCATTTTCGCCGGTCGGACAATAACCTGTTCTGATGCCGGAGCGCTGATCGAATGACTCAGTAATTGGCTCAAAACCACCGATGCCCTTTCCCGGCTGGCCCGCCGACGGCTGATTTTCGTGTCGGATGACCGCGTCCGCTCTCCAAACTGACTGGGGCGATAGATGTTGGGAGCAAGCAACAGATAGGCCCGATTGCCGAAAGTACTCACACGCCCGCTCACCACGAGCAGCGGATGCTTTCGGGCCATCGCAATGAGTTTTTCAAGTGTGAGATTGGGTAGCGCCAACAAGGGCGGTCCGGCCGTGGGGCGTTGCGGCATCAATCGAACATAAAATGCACCGGGTTTGTAGTCGGTTACCTTGACCAGAATGCGGTTAAGTTCCTGACCGTTCCGGTAGGAAATGGTGGTAATTTTCCGGGGAGCCTTCACCTTGATGGTCGCAGTTGTATTATTTTTGTCCGCTCGGGGCGCGGCAGAACCGACCGCCGCATCCACCGGGCTCGGCAGCAGGATAGGGAGCACAGCGACGGCACCTGCCAGCGCCCAAATCATACAAAACTGTTGATCTTTGCGTTTCATCCAACTTAACTCCACACGAGTCATCACACTCATGATTATACATCCATTGCATTTTAGATGCGAAGCACAATAATGGGTCTGGTAGCCGGTAACCGGCTTTGAATGGACCCGATGACTGAGGTAGATGCAACCGCTGATTTATACTCTGATGGCTCTCGACGCCATCTGCAATGCCTCTGCGCCGCGACCATGCTTATCGGCATCTCCGCAATGGCCGGATGTGCCCAATATCATTCGCGGCCACTTCAACTGCAAGCCACTTTGAATCACTATCAGCAGCGAAGCTTTCTAAGCCCCCCCATCGAATCTTACGCCCGGCGCTACGGCGGGCCGTCACCGAAGGATTTCCCTCATCGATGGACTCTCAATGAACTCAGCGTGGTTGCCTGGCATTGGAATCCGACCATTGCCGTGCTGCAGGCACGCTTTCGCGAGCAGAAGGGCATTGTGACGCAGGTCAGCCTGCCGCCCAATCCCACCATCCAGTTCCGGCCGCGATATTCGGCCAAGGTGCTCGGCAATCCGTGGACCCTCGGATTTACATTGAACATTCCCATTGAGACGGCCGGAAAAATTCAGGACAAAGTGCGGCAGGAGAAAGCGATTCTCGCCGCCCGGGGATGGGACATCCTCAGCGCCGCCTGGCGCATTCGCGTTTCCCTGCGAACTGATATCATCAATTGGGAATATCGGCGCCGCATTGCGCGGCTTAAGCAGGAATTGGCGCAAAGAGAAAAATCGCTTCTTACATTGATCACCGACCGTTTTGCCGGCGGCGCGATCGCACGCACGCAGTTGGCCCGCATTCGGCTCCAGGATCAGCGCTCCCTCATCGCCGCCGAACAGGCATTGGCAAAAAAAACGATTGGATTGGTCCAGATTGCAGCTCAACTTCATATTCCGGCGGCGCGGCTGCGGCAGATCAAGGTGGTGGAGGCGCCTCTGCGATTCCTTCCCGCGCCGAAGCGCTTGAAGCTTTCCGACAATCTCCGGCTTGCGATGGCAAACCGCCTTGATGTTTACGCCCTCATCTGCCGCTACGATGCCGCACAGCAGAATCTCAAATATCAGATCGCCAAACAGTATCCCAATATCCATCTGGGACCCGGCTATGAATACAATCGGGGGATCGACCGTTACGGTTTCGGTATCGGCGTCGCACTGCCCATCTTTGATCGTAACCAGGGTAACATCGCCGCTGCCGTCGCCAGGCGGCAGATGATGGCTGCGCGGCTTACCGCCCTGCAATCTCGAATCATCGGCCGTCTTGAGACCGATACGGCACAATACCGTGCGGCCTACGCCCGCTGGCAACTCTGGCGGTCGCTGTCTCTCCGTCAGGCCGATGCGGAACGCCTGGAATACGCCCGTTTCCGGCATGGCGCCGTTTCACGTGTGGCCTGGCTCAATGAGCGACTGCTCCTGATAACCGACCGAATTTACACCGCCGCCGCACGCGAGCGGGCTGAATTGGCCCTTACCACCATTGAAAATGATCTGCAGATTCCGATCTCGACCGACCGCTCGCTGATCGTAAGACCAAAACCACCGAAGGTGAAAATCAGAGCGGCTTATGGACGCAAAAAGGATGGAAATCAATGAAAAAAATATTTCTCATGGCGTGGTGGGTCGCTGCGGCCACCGCATCTCCGCTGATGGCGTCACCTGCGGGAATCATCCATCTTTCCCCCCGGCAGCAGTCCCGGCTTGCGATTCTCGCCCAACCACCCAGAGCCATCATCGATCGCCACGCCATGCCGGTGCCCGCCATGATCAAGTCCGATCCCTCGGCCGTTTCCATCGTCGCAGCCCCCGTTGACGGCCGCCTGCAGACGGTGGCCGGTAAACATTTTCCGGGATTACTCTCCTCAGCCCAGCCGGGGACACCGCTGGCCTCCATCATCCCCTCACTGAGTGTCAGCGAGATGACCACGCTTAAATTGTTGCTGATCAAGATCAAAACCCGGCTCGCGGCGGCCGCAGTCGGCCGCATCACCGCACAAAAAGCTCTCACCCGTGCCCGAAAGCTCTACAGCGAAAATCAGGCGGTCAGCCTGCAGAGTGTGGAAAATGCCCATGCCGCCTATGCCCAGGCTCAGGCGATCTACCAAAGCGATCTCGCCATGCAGTCGGCTGTCAAAGCATGGCTGCACGGGAGCGGGCATGCGGCGGGGATCCCGATCTTTCCCGCTCACAGCGGAAAAATAATAAAAATATCAGCCCACAACGGTCAGGAAGTACTGACCGGCGACCCGATTTTCAAATTGATGGATACCCATCAACTTCTTCTGCGAATGTTCCTGCCGGTGGATGTCGCCCCGCCACCGAATTTCCAACTCAAGACCCGTATCGGAAAAACCATTTATCATCCGCAGTATATCGGCATCGCGGGTCACGCTTCTCAAGTGACCGGTGGGGCGGTGCTTCTCGCACGTCTCATCACCCACGGGCATCTCCGTCCCGGCATGCCTGCAACAGTCTGGATCATGTCCCGTGCTTTACATCGGAAACATGGCTTCTTTATTCCACAGCGCAGTATGGTCTGGTGGGGTGGGGCCCGATGGGTGTTCATGAAGACAAAAAAAAATCTCTTTACCCCCGTTCGACTGGTGAATTCCAGCCCGCTGCCCGGCGGCCGTTTTGTGCCGAAACTTCCACCGGGGGCTTTGGTGGTGCGCGGGGCGCAGTATCTGTTATCGATTGAACAGTCTTACAGCCTGAAAAAATCGGGTTGATGGAGCATGCATGCACGGAAATAAAACTGAAACATCTGATCAAGGGGCGTGCTGATGTTTCAACGCATCATTCACATGGCGCTCACCCATCGTTTGGTGGTGCTGGCCTTTGCCGCCGCCATCATCATCTTCGGCGTCATGAGCCTCCAGCAAGCCCGCTACGACGTCTATCCCGCATTTATTCAACCACAACTCAAGATTAAAACGCTCGCGCCCGGCTTTTCCGCATCACAAGTTGAAAAACTCGTCACCGCGCCAATCGAACGGACTCTCTCCGGCGGTGTAGGCGCCGTCCGCATCGTTTCCAACAGCATGGAAGGCATTTCGGTTGTCAAAGTTCTCTTCCCCGGCAGTTCCAATATTTATCGCGATCAGCAGTTGGTCGCCGATCGACTCACCGCCGTCACCGGCAGTCTTCCACCCGGCGTCCATGCACCGGTCCTACGGCCTCTCTCCGCTTCCATCCGCTGGGTTGCCGTCGCCGCCATTACGGGAAAAGGTGTGTCGCAGCGTCATCTTCGTACCGTCGCGGACTGGCAGATCAAACCCGCCTTGCTGGGCGTAGCCGGCGTTTCGCAGGTGGCGGTGTTCGGCGGCAAATCGAAAGATTATCAGTTTCGACTTCGCCCCAACCGCCTCATCGCACTCCATCTGGGGCTTGGCGAACTGGTGCGGGCGGCCCGCGGAGCCTCCGCCATTGCCGGTGAGGGATTTATTGATACGCCCAATCAGCGAATTGATCTTCGCGCTCACGGACAGGCCCGCGATCTCTCCCAATTCGCCCGGACGGTTGTCGCGTGGCATGATGGTGCTCCGTTAACCCTCGGCGCCGTTTCCCAAGTCGTTGCCGGGCATCAGCCGATCATCGGTCAATGTCATTTCGATGGAAAACCCGCCGTGCTCATGATGATCGGCATCGCCTATGGTGCCAATCTGCTCAGCACGAGTCGGCATGTGCAAAAAGTGCTCGCGGGCTTCAAGACCGAACTGGCCAAAGTGCATATTCACGTTCATCCCAAAATTCTCGACTCGGCACAGATGGTGCATCTGGCCATGCACAATTTACTCCATTCGCTTCTGATCGGGGCGGTGCTTGTCGCCATCGTGCTGCTCTTATTTCTCGGCCATTGGCGCACCGCTCTGATTTCATGCATCGCGATTCCGATCTCATTCTGCTCGGCCATTATTATTCTTGTTCACCTTGGCCAGACGATCAATGTCATGACGCTCGGCGGACTGGCCATTGCCATCGGCGAAGTGGTGGATGATGCCGTGATCGACGTCGAAAACGTCACCCGTCGACTGCGTCTCAACCGGGCCGGCTCGGCGCCGATCCCCACTTGGCGCGTTGTTCTCAACGCCTCGCTTGAAATACGTACGTCCGTGGTCTACGCCACGATTGCCGTTCTGCTGGTCTTTATTCCCGTTTATTCACTCGGCGGTATCGCGGGACGATTTTTCCGCCCGATGGCTCTGGCGTACATGGCCGCCGTCGGTTCATCGCTGGTTGTCGCCCTGACCCTCACACCTGTCCTGTCGTGGACGCTGCTCGGCACGCCCAAAGTGGGGGATCAGGATGCCCGATTTGCAAAAGGCCTCAAATCCATCTACCGCCGCATTCTCGCGCCGTTGGTCCGCCTTGCGGGCCTTGCCGTGGCCGCGGTGGCTGTTTCCATTCTCGCCGTCGGTTTCCTGGCCATGCGGATGAAAGCGGAATTCCTTCCCCGCCTGAACGAACAGAATTATGTCCTCCATCTGGCGCTGACCAGCGGGTCGTCCTTTGCGCAATCCATGGCCCTTGGTGATGCCGTGACCAAACGGCTGCTGAAAATGCCCGCCGTTGAGCAGGTTGAACAGCGCTGCGGCCGCGCCAATTACGGCGGCGATGTTTTAGGGCCGCAGTACAGCGAATTTATGATAAAAATAAAAACGCTCTCTCCCCGGCAGTCGCTCATATTTCGTCATCAGATGCAGCGGCTGGTCAAGGAATTCCCCGGTGCGCTCATGTCATTCAACAGCACCCTGACCGAGCGCATCAATGAAACACTCTCCGGGACCGGAGCGCCCGTGGTTTTACGGGTGATCGGCAATAATCTTGCCCACATTCAAGCCGCCACCACCGAACTCACTGCCGCACTGCGCAAGGTGCCGGGGGCGGGAACGGTGGTCCCGCAGACACCGTGGTTTGCGCCGCGTATCAGCATTCGGCTTCGCCGTGGCCGTCTTGCTCAGTGGGGACTTACTCCGCGGGCCGTGCTGGATATCCTGCCCCTGGCCACCGATGGGTTAACGGTCGGGCACGTCTATCACGGGGTGCGCGTTCGGCCGGTCGTCTTGCGGTTGCCGGGTGTTTATCGGCATTCAGTCTCCGCACTCCGGCATATGCCGGTCCCCACGCCACACGGATTTGTCCCTCTCTCTGCCATTGCACGAATCCGTCAGACCGTCGGTTTCTACCGCATATCTCACTTTGACTCGCAGCGGGCGCAAATGATCAACATCCATCTCGCCCACACAACCGCCGGCGCTTTCGTTACCGCCGCCCGGGCCGCTATCCGGCATATCCATCTCCCTTCGGGGATTCATCTCCAGTTTGCCGGTTCCGCCGCCGCCCAACAGCGTGCCGCGTCCGAACTGCTTGAGCGCAGCCTGCTTGCCGCCCTGATCATCGTCATCATCCTCAACATCCCCTTCGGCTCATGGCCGCCGACACTCCTGCTGATCATCAACCTGCCGCTGGCGTTTCTCGGCGGACTTATCGCCATTTTCATCACCGGCCACAATCTTTCGCTCGGCGCTCTGGTCGGACTGGTGACCCTGATGGGAATCACCATGCGCAACGGCATCATGCTGCTGTGCCATTACCGTCATCTGGTGCACAATGAGGGCAGATCGTGGAATCACGACACCGTGCTGGAGGGCGCGGTGGATCGCCTGCCCGCCATCGTGATGACCGCCCTGATTGCAGTTGTCGGACTTCTGCCGCTGGCCATGGGTGCCGGATCGCCGGGGCAGGAGATTGAAGGGCCGCTGGCCATAGTTGTGGTGGGGGGGGTGATAACGTCCACCCTGCTGAATCTGTTCATTGTGCCCATCTTAGCCGCCCGCTTCTGCCGCTTTGCCCCATTGGCGGATGCAGATGCCGCTGCCGGGGCGTAAAATATCGCCGGATCAGATTCGTGGAGTCATTGGGTTGCCGAATATCATCATTCTCCTCGTCGCGCTGATTCTCTCGGCCGGTGCCGCCCTCGCCGTCATCGTGGCTATGCACGCCCGTTTCCGCACGCTCATGCAAACCATGACGGAGCAATTCGCTCTTGCCGACAAGGCTCTGGAAGCGCGCCTCGCCGCCCGGCATCAGGCCATGCTTGATGAATCGCAGCGCCAGACCGTCGCGGTCCGTACTGAATTGACTCAAAGCCGGGCGGAATTAGGTTCCGCCATCGGAACCCTGCGCGACAGCCTCCAGCAGAGCATCCTGCAATTCAGTGATTCCACCCGCAGCGGCATTCAGAGTGCCGCCGCCGCTCATCAGCAGTCGCTCGATGCAATCCGGCAGGCACTCGACAGCAAGCTGCTGCAGATGCAGAATCTGCTCAAGTCGGAACTCGACTCCATCCGCAAAACCGTGGATGAAAAACTGCAATCCACGCTCGAACGCCGCATCGGCGAATCATTCAAAACCGTCAGCGAACAACTGCAGGCGGTGCAGAAGGGGCTGGGCGAGATGATCACCGTCGCGGAAAGTGCCCGAGACTTGAAAAATGTATTCATGAATATTAAATCCCGCGGCGGTCTGGGTGAACTGCAGCTTGAGGCGGTTTTGCAGAACATGCTTTCTCCCGGCCAATTCCAGCTTCAATACGCCCCCGGGGGCGGCCGGGAAAAAGTGGATGCGGTCATCTGCCTGCCCGGTTCTGAATCCGGCCACGTGATCATGCTTCCCATCGACGCCAAATTTCCGCTCGCCGACGCCCAGCGCCTTTTCGAGGCGCAGCAATCCGGCGATGCCGAGGCGATGAAAACCGCGCGCACCGGTTTTGAATCGCTGATTCGCCGCGAGGCCAAAAGCATTTCCGAAAAATACATCCGCGTGCCGGAAACCACCGATTTCGCCGTCATGTTTTTGCCGTCGGAATCCCTCTTCGCCGAGGCCGTTCGCTCCCCCGAATTACTCGACGACTGCCATCGGCAATGGAAAATCCTCATTGCCGGTCCCGCCAGTCTGTGGGCGATTTTAAGTTCGCTGCGTATGGGCTTCCGCACCCTGGCCATTCAAAGCCACGCCGCAGAAGTCCAGAAACGTCTCGATATCGTGAAGAATGAATTCACTAAATTTCGCGGCCTTCTCGATAAACTCGGTCGTCATCTCAATTCTGCCCGCGATACGCTTTCAGCCGCCGAAAAATACAACCGGCAAATGGAGCGTTCGCTGGATATCGAGGCCGCATCCGATACCGCCAACGCGCCCCTGCTCGCCGCCGAGTCCGATTCCGCCACCCTCACGCCTTTTACCACCTCGCAAAAAACCGCCGATGACAACGATTAATGCACTCATCCCGGCAAAAATCGGACACCTCCCCCCACTGTGGCAAATTTCGGTACGCTTCCCCGCTCACTTTACTTTGTTCCCGTCGGCGGTGAAACTCTTATCTATGAATCAACCTGTGACGCACCAGACACTTTCATCCACCACGGTTCAGACGCCGGACCTGAAAACCTCCATCGGGAAATTGGAAATGGCCAACCCGGTGATGACCGCGTCGGGCACCTGCGGCTACGCCGATGAATACGCCGATTTTGCGCCCCTCTCAAAACTCGGGGCGTTTGTAACCAAATCCATAAGCCGCCAACCGCGCAAAGGGAACGAAAGTTACCGCGTGGTTGAAACACGGGCCGGTATGCTCAACGCCATCGGCTTAGCGAACATCGGCTTGGAACGCTTTGTTACGGAGAAAGTGCCGCGCCTCGCGGCCATGAATATCCCCGTCATCGTGAATGTTCCCGGCTGGTCGGTTGAAGATTATGTGGATGTGGCATCCTATCTCGATGAGCATCTGCCGGTGGTGCGCGGCATTGAGCTCAATGTAAGTTGCCCCAATGTGAAAAATGGGCTCAGTTTTGGTACCGACCCGATCCGATTGGGCGAACTCGTTGCCGCCGTCCGCAAACGCGTCCATCGGACGGTCCTCATCGTAAAACTCTCGCCCAATGTTTCGGATATCGCACTCACGGCAAAAGCCGCCATTGACGCCGGAGCTGACGCACTCTCGCTCGTGAATACCTTTACCGCCATGGCCATCGATATCGAAACCCAGAAACCGGTTCTCGCGAATGAAACCGGCGGCCTCAGCGGCCCGGCCATCAAACCCATCGCCGTGTTTATGGTGAATCGTGTGTTTCGACAGGTTGCGTCCAGACACCATATCCCCATCATCGCGATGGGGGGCATACAGACTTGGCAGGATGCTGCGGAATTTATTCTCGCCGGTGCATCAGCCGTGGCCGTGGGCACCGCCCTGTTCGTAAACCCCGCCGTGCATGTGGATATCTGCGACGGCCTCTCCGGCTACATGGCCCGAAAAGGAATTACCCGGCTTGCGGATCTGGTGGGACGCTGCGGAATTCCAGCGACGCCGAATTGAGGCAATACCGCAGTCCCGTCGGCCGCGGCCCATCCTCAAACACATGCCCCAGATGTCCGTCGCACCGTGCACAGCGGATTTCCGTCCGCACCATCCCGTGGCTTTCATCCACCAACTCTCGAATATGATCCGGATGAAATGGCCCGTAAAAACTTGGCCAGCCCGTACCCGATTCAAACTTGGTCGACGACGCAAACAGCGGCAATTCGCAGAGGCGACATACGTATACGCCGTCAGTTTTGTTATGCAACAGGCCTCCGCAGAAAGGCCTCTCCGTCCCCTGAAATAAAATAACCTCCCGCTCCGCCGGCGAGAGTTTTTCAGCCAGCTTTTCCACCTGTTCGCGGGTGAGCGGAGTCAAGTCATATCCGCTTTGAGATTTTGTATCAGCCACCATGAACTCCTTCAAATATTGGGGGCAAAAATCAGCCCGTGCCCGGCCGACGGCACTATTTAAGCATCGCCGGATAAAGGCGCCGCAGCGCATCCACTTTCGGCATCGCCACACACGCAATATACGGCTGATCAGGATTTTCCTGCGCATAGTTGTGGTGGTACGCCTCTGCCGGGAAAAACTCAGTCAGCGGCTCCAACTGCGTGGCAAGAGGATGCGAAAAAATCCCCGCTTTCTGCAATTGGTCCATATACGCTGCCGTCACCGCACGCTGCGACTCGTCCCGATAGAAAACCGCCGATCGATATTGCGGCCCGATGTCATTGCCCTGTCCGTCAGCCTGGGTCGGATCATGCGCGACCGAAAAGAAAATTTTCAGCAGTTGTCCGAGCGTCATCAGTTGTGAGTCGTATTCAATCTGTACCGCCTCCGCGTGCCGCGTGCGACCGGTGCAGACGGTTTTATAGTTTGCTTTCTCCGCCGTATCCCCGGCATAACCCGGCACAACGGAGACAACCCCGTGCAGGGGCCGGTAAACCGCCTCCACGCACCAGAAACACCCGCCCGCGAGCACAATACTTTCAATGCCCGGCTTGCGGGGAGTATCGGTTACGGCATCCGGGAACGGTTTTGTGTAATGTTGCATGGTCATATACCCCATGATACGCACTCTCACGGTCACCGGATGTTATACCCGCATCTGGCCTAAATAGGTCGGCATGCCGGTGACTTATCGCGGCACGGGCCGGGAAAATTTTTCCGGGCACCCCCTGGGAGTACGGGTGTCCCCACCCACCGGATGCGATCATCCTAAACGCAAGCCGGTGGATTTAATCCGCCGGTGGCCACCGCAGCGAAAGCGGGTAATGCCCGCAAGGAGAGAAACGGATTTAACCGCAGGGGGCGCAGGGGAACGCTGAGGACGGGCGACTGCGCCGCCATATAGCCGCCGGCTTGCCGGCGGTAACGTCGGAAAGGGTATCAGGGTATCAGGAAATTGGGGGGGCGGACGCATCGCACGCCGTTTGATTCCGCCCGCCCCGCGCGTTATCGTTCTCCGTAGATATTGAAATCTCGGGGCTCGTATGGTCGCTATCAATGAAATCCTGTTGCGCGAATGCGCCGGTGAAGAATGCGGTGGCGATAACAACGTTCGCTCGGACAGTCGCGTCCACCACCGCAACGCCGAAAACCGAGCACCGGTAACCCGCAACCATCGCAGCGCCCCAATCCTCGGCTGCTGGCTGTCTCGCGACCCGATCGGGTATCAAGGCGGAATCAATCTTTACGGCTACGCCAATTCCTCGCCGGTGGGGAATGTGGATGCGGTGGGAGAGATATGGTGGCCGAACACCACACCAAATGTGGTCGTCAACCAGAATGGGCTCCCATCGCTGCACCTTTTCGTCACTACGGAAAACCAGCTATCTAATTTCACGCGCCTGCTTGGCGAGACGTCGGCCGCATGCCATCGCCGCGCACAAGCCCTGTACGAGCGGGGCAAGAGGTACGCAGGGGAGGTGGCCTCGCAGGCTATCGCCGTGGAGGCGTACGCGCTCTACCAGGAGGGCGTACTCCAGAATCTGCAAAGCGCGGAACAGCAGGCAAACAACACCCTTTGGATTACCCTCGCCTCGGTCACTGCGGGGCCCGCCGCCGAGGCGGTCAACAGCAACCTTTTTAGCTGGATCGGCAAGCCGCTGAGCAGTGCGATCCTTTTGGGTGGGACGGCGGCGTCATATGGCTACAACATCTACACGGCCGCGACCGAGCCAGTTGCCGCAGTGCCGCCGCAGTATCGCCCCGAGCAGCTACTATACAGGACGATGATGAACGCGCTGTTCAGCGACTACGTTGCGGCCACAGCCCGGTGCCATTGCGGTGGAAAGTGAGGCCCTGAATGTGGATTATCGTCGGCGCCTACCTAGCTTGCATCGTTGCGTCGCTGGTGGTGGCCACCGGGGCGGTGCTGGTCGAGCGATGGCGGCGCTGGTGGTTCTGGTCGGGGCTGGCGGCCATCTCCACCACCTTCTCCCTGTCGGTGGCGAGCCTCGTCCGCCCAGCCTCCGCTCCGAACGCTGGGGGCCTATGGGCATTCGCGTGGGTCACTGCTGCGTGCCTGGCAACCATCGCCGTGCTTGCGGTGGTGCTGCGGAGGGTCTGGGTGAAGCGATACCCAACTGCCCAATCCCGACAGGAGTGCTTCGATAGATTCTGGCGGGAGCAGTTACGCGACACGTTCCGGATGCGCCCGGACGAACTTGGCTCCCCGCGCGGGGGCGGGCAGGGCGAGGCCGAACTCCGTGCGCGGATACGCGAGTTGGAAGGACAGCTCGCGAAAATGGAGTCCGCCCGGGCTACGGCGCGTGGGGCGGCCGACGGTACCGAAGCGCCTCCCGGTGGCTGAGCGCCCCGGCGCGCTAAACTTCGTGAGTAATTCCATTTGAGGCCGATATGGTCGCCATCAATGACAATTCAATGCCCAGCTCCGAGACGGACCGCTGCCGCACGCAGCCTATGGTGGCTAATCTTTATCAGGGGATGTCGCTGGATGCGGCGACGGGGCTGTATGATGAACGGGCCTGCGATTATTCGCCGAGCCTCGGCCGCTGGACGAGCCAAGACCCGCTGGGGTATCGAGGCGGAGTTAACCAGCACGAGTATGTCGGGAGCAGTCCCGCCAACGGCGTGGACCCGATGGGCTGTTTACCTGAGACAAACGACGTAAGGCTGTTGGAATTGCAGGGGGAGGCATGGCTTTCGCAGGGTGACCAATACGCTGGTCGCTTGATGCTTGATTTTGCAGGCCAGTTGTTCTCGAACGGCAATGCTGGCAACGCTTTCCAAGGTGTCTACCACGAGATACTGAAGAGTGGAAAATACTACCGGGCCGCGCAGGCCTATTTCCAAGAGGAAGCAGCGCAATACGGGAGGCCCGGCACCTACAGGCTTGCACCAATGATTCCGCCTAGCCATACGGCTTTCACAGTTGACTTTAAGCCCTACCACGACTTGATCGAATACGCGCTCAACTACGACTTCGGCATGCACGTGGGCGACCTGGGGGTTGCACTTGGATGGGCACATTTCGGCTACAAATCCGCCACTCTGAGGATAACCGGTTGCACCGGCCACCTGAAATGGCACGTATCGGCCGAGATGGTGGAGCGCAATACCTACCACTTTCATTATAACTTTTGGGGTGTGAGCTTTGAGCCGATATACAGCGCTGGGTACGGACTTCAACACACTTATGGATTGAGGCCCTTCTATCAGCAGTCCGTCTGGCTGGTCGGAGGCCTTTAGCGGGCGGGTAGGCCAAGGCCAGCCTTGGGGGACGGCCGGGATGGCCGGCATGCGGCCTGTGGTTCTCCGTGGTTGACGAGGTTGATTGCGGCTGCTGCCGAGCCGAGCGTCCCCAGCGAATGCTGACGTCGAAAGCAGCCCACGAGTATGGAGATTCAGCGGTGCACGGGCGAACTGGAGAAACCGGGGGAAAAATTCCAGCCACGAGCCGGAGCGGTCGCTCGGGCAAGCTGCCTGCGGTGGGAACGCCGCTTACCTTTGCGCGGTATTCGATTGCGATCGCAGCGCTGCTTGCCGGATTGGCGTTGGGCACTTGGGTTGAAAATAGCAGTATGCTGGCGGCAACGGCGAGCCTCGCAAAAAATCCTCCCCAACGACCTGTGAAATTGATTTACGCGACACCCTACTTGGATTCAGTTGCGGAGTGGAAGGGGGTTCCCGTGGCCGTCAGGGACCGTTTGCTCGCCGCCCTGTCGGCAAAGCAGCGTGAGCCGCGGCCCGGCGGCGTGGAAGCAACCGTCATGCTGAAAATCCTCTTTTCAGGCGGAGGGTATGCGTTCCTTCCCGTTAGGTTGGGCCGAGACAAGCTTTACGTTGGGGACTATGGAGCCGGATGGGGGCTGTCCGAGCCGGACTGGAGATATCCGGTCCATACCTATGTTGTTCCGATTGGGCCGCTGAGCCGCGATCAATCCAAGTGGCTGCGCCGCCGCGGGCCTGGCTAGCCGCCGCTATTATTACGGCCTAATTATGGGGGCATGCGGCGAGGTCGCATGGCGAAAAAAAGGGGTAACGGATTGTTTAGGCAACGGACCGGCAACTGTTGGAGCTACAGCTACGGCATCGCTGCGCTGGCAGGCGCGGGCTACTATGTGGGCCGTTACGGCGTGTGTGTGAAGACCGGCGGAATGACGGTTTTGCTTTTGGGATCGCTCGCGCTGGTGGAGGTGGCGCCACCGCGGATTTTTGGTGCTCGCAAAGGCGCGGGAACGCGTGAACCTCGGGACCTGAAAGCGCCCAACTACGCGCTGGCAGCCATCCAACTGCTCGCGGTTATCCTTGCCTTGGCCGCATCGCCGTCAGAGCGGTGGTTAGCGGTTACCGCCGCGATAATCTGCTTGCTAGGCGTCGCCGGCGTTACGGCAAGGCCCCCAGAGACGACCGGACCCTGTTGGCTCCGGGCCTATATCTGCGGAACCGCGACGGCAGCCGTCGCGCTCTGCATGTTGTTCCGGGGCGGAGGTGCCGTGCTTCAAGTGGCCGGGCTGCTCGTCGCGGCCATGGTACTTTCCATCAAGCTTTGGGTTGACTGCTTTAAGGCGTTATTTCTGAGTGTACCTTTCGTACAGCAATGGCGGCTCTCGCTGCCCGCGCGGCCAAAGCTCGGGGCCCTCCTGAGAACGGCCGCGACGCTCGCGGTTATAGCCGCCGGGGTTGGTGCCCTCGAACTCGCCTACGCGGTGTTATTAACCGCATGCTTCCACGGGCTGCAGATGCCCCTATGGACGCCTCCGCTTCGGCGGATCGTACACTTCTGCCCTCCCGGATTCCTTTTGGCTTGGGTTGTGTTGATTGTTCCGGGGCAGCTGATTGTCACGGCTATCCTCCTCACATGGATGCACTCGGTGGTCGCGAAACGGCGAGGCCGGTCTGGGCCACGGTAAGCGTCCGGCGAGGCTTTCAATTACCCGCAAGTTCGGCGGCGATATTGCACGGTGCGTGATAAATGGGGAGCGGTTGTTGCCATGGGCGGGCGGTGCGTTTGTGCGTATGCGGGATGGCAGCATGGAAACCTAGTGTAGTGAATTAAAATTATTGTAACTTATCATGGGGTGTTGCGTGTGACCTCGTAGAAAGCGAGGATAACACCGATGCGTGTAGCTCCAACCATTACCGTAACTGAAACAGATCGAGATACGCTCGAACGCTGGGCGCGGGGACGCAGTACGCCCGTGCGGCTGATGCAACGGGCGCAGATCGTGCTGGCGGCCGCTTTGGGCCGGGACAACCAGGACATTGCCGAGGCCGTTGGGGTGAGCCGGCAATTGGTGGGACGCTGGCGGAATCGTTACGCCAAGCAGGGACTGGCGGGCATTGCTCAGGACGCCCCCGGACGCGGACGAAAGCCCAAGGTAAGGGATGCGGTTGCGGCCAAGATCATTCACGCCA
>JAKAVA010000075.1 GCA_021827645.1 Planctomycetota bacterium | reverse complement strand
ACCCGATCGGCCAATGGGGGTAAGGGGGCCTTCTGCCCACAACCGTAAAAAACCTGCAGCCATGCCACCGATGTATATACAACCATGCATATCTCAGCACTGCCGCGATGACCGTGAATAATCCGGGTTAAATGCGAGCCGGTGAATTTAATCCACCGGTTGCCACCGTAGTGAAAACAGGTAGTAACCGCAGAGAGGGAAACCGATTTAACCGCCGGGACGGAGAGAACCCGATATCACACGAGGGCGCAAAGTTGGCTATAAGAAGGTGATGAGAGGACTGGCGAAAAAAAGAGGGGATGCCTCAAAATGCGTTGGTGTCCGGCGGAATGTCCGCCGGCGATGAACGCTTTTACGGGAGGTCATCCCCATGACGGGAAGTAGAACCTATCGGAGTCAAAATGTCGAGTCGATGGATCTGGAATCAATGCCGTAGGCGACCTATCCGATGCCCGCGGCCGGAACATTGAGGTTAGGAACATGATGTTATTGTCAAACCCGGATGGCATCGCCAATCTTGCGAATATCCGAGACCATGCACCCACGCTGGCGGCAGCGGCGACAGCGACGAAATTCAAAGAAAGCCCGGAAAACTCGAATTACGCCGCCGCCGGTGCCGCGACCGCCGTCGATTCAAACGACGGCCTGCTCTAACGCCCACGCGACTGCGCCGCCAGAGCAGATGGGCGATCGGCAGGAGATCAGCAATCCTCAAGACCCTGGCTCACGCGGAGGCGTAGAAAGCGCGGAGACGGTACGGGCAAGCGCGAGGATTTGTGCAGGAACCTTTGTGCCTTTCCCTCCTCGTGTGAAAAAAAGAAAACTTGATCATGCGCCCGCATGAAACGGAGGCGACTCTCAGGCCAGCGCCCCATGCGCTATGGCGCCGGTGGGCGCCGCGTGGCGCTGAAAGCATTGAAATAGCGCATATCGCGGCCGCCATGCGGTAAACAGACCATCGCACGTCCGCATTAAGCCGCCTGAAAAATTGTCGCGCCTCGGCGAACGGCGTTTCTCAAACGATTGGACAAAGCATGCCCTGTTGGGATATCCTTTTCTAAATATTCTTTCGGCCGAGGATCGATACGCCCGTTCTCCAAATGACGGCGTGAGAATTGACACCTCGCGGAATATCTCTGTCAAGGAGCTTGTTTTCATGTATGCAAAAAAGTTTCCAACTTCGTCAATCCTGAAATGCAAGTCGAAGTATTTCTTCGTCGGTCTCTTGGCTGCAGTGATATGGATGTGCAATTTTCAACAGGAGGCTGCACGGGCAGCAGTGCATGCGGATGGCAATCTCAGAGCTGAATTTTTGCATCCGCCACGCAAGTATCGCACTTACGCATGGTGGCATTGGATGGGGTTGACGATCAGCAAATATGGGATCAAGCGGGATTTAACCGCCATGAACCGTGCCGGAATCGCGGGGGTTACGATCTGCCCGATTGCTTCGCAGGCATCGGTCGGTAAGGACATGGAAAACAGCGGAGTTCCTCCGGTTTATTACTGGAGCCCCAAATGGTGGGGCATGGTTAAATATGCCTGCCGTACCGCCCAGAAACTGCACATGAAGGTTGGATTGGAGAACTGCCCCGGGTTCTCTGCGAGTGGCGGCCCCTGGATTACTCCCGCGTTATCGATGAAGAAAATTGTATGGACGGTTACAACCGTGCACGGACCGGCGTCGGTACAGCTGAAACTGAGGCGACCGCACGCAATCCAGCACCTTTATGAGGATGTATGCGTGCTGGCGGTTCCGGTGACCAAAATTGTTAAGCCCGGCACTATTTTGAATATTTCCCGTGACCTCAATGCGCAGGGACTCTTAACGTGGCGTGCACCGGCGGGTACGTGGCGGATATTCCGCTATGGATATACATCGACGGGATCGCAAGACATCCCGAAGCCCGATGACATCGGCCGATCTCTCGAAGCCGACAAGTTAAGTGTCAAGGCAGCGACGTTTCATATCGAGCATGTCATTCATGGCGTCGAAAATCATCTCGGGCCATTTGTCGGCCGAACATTCACGCATTTGCTCTTCGACAGTTATGAGGCGGGTTCGCAGACATGGACGAAACACTTCCGAAGTGATTTCATCGCCATGCGGCATTATGACCCCCTACCGTGGTTGCCGACCCTTGACGGTATCATCGTGGGTAGTCGGACGCAGACACAAAAATTCAAATATGATTTCAAACGCACGATTGCCCAACTGTTCAAACTGCACGATTTTGATGTCTACCACAAACTGATTGATGCGGCCGGACTGAAAATGTGCCTGGAGCCGTACACAGGCCCATTCAACACCATCGCGTGTGCAGATGCCTGCGATGTCACCATGGGAGAGTTTTGGAATGCCAGCAGTTCGGGCATTGCGTGGAATGTTGCAGGAGCCGCCAGAGCGGATGGGCGAAGGATCGTTGGAGCGGAGACACTAACGGGCCATCCATGGGAAAGCATGTTGAACGAAACGCCGGAATCGCTGAAGCCGACTCTGGATGGAGGATTGCTGAGCGGAGTCAACCGGTGTTACCTGCATGACTGGACTCTCCAGGCGCTGAATAAAAAATACAAACCCGGTATTCTGATGGCATGGTGGGGATCGCATTTTGGTGAGAATGAAACGTGGTACAAGCCGGGTATCGCATTTTTTACCTATCTGAATCGCTGCTTAACCATGCTGCGGCAGGGACAACAGGTCTGCGATTCATGCACGCTGAACTGTAAACCAACGCAACTTTCAATGGACGCGGCGAGCTTGTCTCTGTTTTACCGGGCCACCGTTCAAAACGGCAAGATCGTTCTGCCGAGCGGGCGATCTTACTTTGTGATGGTGCTACCGCGCACGCAGTTGATGCTTCCCCGCGTGGCCAAGAAGCTTGAATCTCTGGTCGCGGCCGGGGCGGTGATCATCGGTCCCAAGCCCACGGCATCGCCGAGCCTGACCGACTACCCGGCCTGCGATGCGAAGGTCGCGGCAATCGGTCGAAAAGTATGGGGAGATTGCAACGGGACCACGATCAAAGAACATCGGTATGGCAAAGGGATGGTGGCGTGGAATGTATCGGTGGACGACATGCTTCGCCAACTGGGTGTACCACCCGATTTTCAGGCACCGGCACCGCTGGTGGCCATTCATCGCCATGCGCGGGGATTGGATATTTATTTCGTAGTTAATCGTGGCCATTCGCCTTTAGCGACCACGGCCTGGTTTGACGTTGCAGATAAAGTACCCGAACTGTGGTACGCCGCGTCGGGCCGACAGGTTACCGCCGGTGACTATTCAGAAGTCCATGGCGGTACGGCCGTACCGCTTCAACTCGATCCACTGGAATCGGTATTCGTGGTATTCCGGCATCGAACTGGGCATGTTGATCATGTGGTTCATATCTTTCGGCATCACCATCTCTCAACGCGTTCGGAGGTTGTATTAAATTCGGATCGCCGCTTGGAATTGATAACGCCCAAGGCCGGTGACTACGATCTGACCTTTGCGCAGGGACAGAAGACGAAGGTCGTGGTGCCCGCGTTGCCGAAGCCATTTTCCATTCATGGGCCCTGGCAGATTCGTTTCACACCCGGCTGGGGCGCCCCGGCGCGTGCAGAATTTTCACACCTGATGTCGTGGACGGATTCGACGGATGGGGGTATTAAATATTTTTCCGGCTCGGGCACCTACATTAAAACCATCCGCATCCCATCGCAGTTCATCGGCACCGGCAGGCAGATCATTCTGAGCCTGGGAAGAGTTGATGAAATGGCGCAGGTGTGGGTCAATGGCAAGGATATGGGTGTTCTCTGGTACGCCCCCTTTAAGGTGAACATTACATCAGCCATAAAACCGGGGATCAACCGATTGCGAATTGTCGCGACGGACACCTGGCAAAATCGGCTTATTGGCGATGACCAACTTCCCACGCATATGCAATGGGGCCGACCTCGCTGGCATCCTGTGGGGCATCCACATTTGGGGGGTCCGCTGGTCCGCTTTCCCAACTGGGTCATTCATAACTTGCCTCGACCGACCCCCGGGCGATATACATTTGAGACGTGGAACTACTACCACAAAAGTTCTCCGCTGCACCCGTCCGGCCTGATAGGCCCGGTGAAGCTGGTGGCGGAAGCACGCGTTGAGATACCGCAGCCGGGAACGCCGTGAGATGAGATAAGCCAGATCGCTTGATACGGTTTTAACGCCCTCGGCAGGCCGGAGAGTGCAAAAGTTGAAAAGGCACCGCCGGACTGCGAAACTTGCGGTTAAAATCAGGTGGGTTTTGCGAAAAATCGCTTGCCCGGGCGGTTGAATATGAACAGCATCAGCAAACAGGCCGCGTTGATATCCGGAGATTCCGGCCGTGAAGCCCGATCGCAAGCCGAGCGATACTTTCTTCGCCAGTGGAATTTCGCGGCAGCGGTGGCGGCGGTAGCGCAGCAGCTTGAAGTCGCGGCACAGCTTGTTCAATTCGCATCGCTCACGGCCATCCTAATCATGCTGCTTGATCGCCTTGCGGTCGACGGCTGGGGGTGGCGGGTGGTGATTCTCTGCCTCGTCGCGGCCGTGGCGACCTGGGGTGCGTATCATCGGAGACAAACGCCGGGTATGCTGCGGCGAGTATCAGCAGTTGGCATCGCAGTTTTTTTGGGCACCCTCTTCTCAATGTCGTTGATCTGGATCGCCATCATCGCGATCGCCGGCGCGATGGGGGCGGTCTATCGATCGCCGCAGCGGATCGTTCTGGCCAGAGAGATCGATTCGCGTCTGAATTTGCCTTCAACGACGACAACAGCCGTGAGTCTCCTTTCCGTGAGCGCACAGCCTCGGGATGCGGTAGCGGATGGTTTTGCACAGCGATTGTATGAGCGGGCCGGCGATGCGCTCACTAAAGTCAGCCCCCTGAAGCTAGCGAGGGCGGCGGAACTTCGGCGAACTTGGGCGACGGCACTGTTGATTCTGCTTGCCGCCGTGTGGTGTGCAGTATTGACGCAAGCGTCGCCAGCACGGACGCATACGCCACATTCAGTTGCGGCGGGAATTGGTGACGCACGCAGCACGACAACGCGGGGGCCGAATAAGCAACCGATAACAAAGGCCGCCGCAACACGCGAACGCAACGCAGAAAGCTTGCCACATGCCCCGATGCAGACCCAACACCCAATTCATGGGCAAGGCGCCAGACTGAATTCAAATCTGGCGGAGAGATTTACGAAGAATTCGCACATCGTCCAGCGGATGTCGCGGCAGTTGGCCAAGGCAGCGGTTAAAGCCGGCCCGGAAGCGACGCTCAGCCGCGCTCAGGCGGCCCGGCTTGCGCATCAGTTGCAGGCCATCCATCCCGTCGGACCGGAGCGGACACTCGCGAGCAATCTCAAGCACGAACTGGCGGCAAGTCGGCAGGGGCATATGGGGCCGTCGATTCAATCCATCAAGACTCAATTGCGGAAATTTATGCAGATCAATCGCGCTCAAATGGCCACATTGCATCTACCCAATGAGGGATCGCGTGGGGGTCTGCCATCTCCATCAGAAGGCATCAAAGATGAAAGGGCGGGCAAATCACCGGGTGGCGAGAATATGCGCCGCACATCACCGGGATCGACTCGCATGCGGGACAGCCGTTCATTCTCTGGGAAGTTGATTTCGATTTATGGGGGCCAGTCGGGCGAAAAACATCGACGAGAGGCTACCGCATCAGGCGTGCGGGTTTATATGTACCGAGCGTCTGGAGCGGCGGCCGGGCTTCCCCCCACCGCACTGCTGCGTGCGGCGGCCCGAACATCCGCAGTTGAGAGCGGCTATATCCCGCGCCGCTATCGGCGGATGGTGCGACGATATTTTTCCGGGCGTTAGATGCCCGTGCTGCCAAATCCGCCACCGCCCCGCTCGGTGGATGAAAGTTGGTCGGCACTGTCAACCAGTTCAATCGTGGCATGTGCGACCGGAGCGATCACCAGTTGGGCGATACGCATGCCGCGGGTGATGCGAAAGTCGGCCTGACCGAGGTTAATTAATATCACCTTCAATTCACCGCGGTAATCGCTGTCGATGGTGCCGGGGGTGTTGGGCATGCCGATGCCGTGCTTCAGAGCCAGGCCGGAGCGAGGGCGGACCTGACCTTCAAACCCCGGCTCGATGGCGATGATCATTCCGCAGGGGATGACGCCTCGCTGCCCGGGTTGCAGAACGACATCTTCATCAATGGCCGCGCTTAAATCCAGACCGGCGGCGCCGGCAGTCTGGTACGCGGGCAGATCAAGATGCGCGCCGTGCGGGAGTCGGAATATTTTCAGTATTGGATTATGCAGGGTTGATCATCCTTTCTGTTATGACCGGTTTATGGAAACCGGGCGATTGAGCGGAGGGGCACATCACAAAATCAAGGCAGCCGCGCCGCGAGACGGTAATATACTGCCGCGGAATGGAAAGGTGCAGTGAAGAATTGGACAAAGCCGCCCATATTCAGGTGAGCATTATTATCCCGGCCTATTGCGAGGCGGAGAATCTGCCTCGGCTGATGGAGGAGATTACGTCTGCGATGGAGCCGACGCACTGGTCGTGGGAAGTGATTGTTGTGGATGATGATTCGCGCGATGGCACACCGGGAGTGCTCCAAAACCTTGCCGCAAAATACCCGCAGTTTCATTACCTGATCCGGTGCGATGAGAAAGGGCTTTCATCGGCGGTATTGGCCGGGTTCAATCGGGCGCGGGGCGATATTCTCGTTGTGATGGATGCCGATTTGAGCCATCCACCCGACGCCATCGGTGCCATGGCCCGGCCGCTGATGGAAGGATCAGCCGATTTCGTAGTCGGGTCGCGGTATGTTGCCGGCGGCGGAACGCAGGATGACTGGGGGATATTTCGGAAGCTCAACAGTGCGGTGGCCACGGTATTGGGGAGGCCGTTTGCGGGCGCGGTGCGCGATCCGATGGCGGGATTCGTGGCTCTGCGGCGCGAAACATATCTGGGTGCGGATGAATTAAGCCCGATCGGATACAAGATCGGCCTGGAATTGATGGTGAAGTGCCATGTGAAGCGGGTGCTGGAAGTGCCTATTTTCTTCCGCAATCGCCTGCACGGGCAGAGCAAGCTGACGATGAAAGAACAGTGGCGTTATCTGGAGCATCTTTCGCGTCTTTACGATTACAAATACCTGCGGGGATCGCCGCGCGTCAAGTTTTTAATCACAGCCGTTGCGGCGGGGATCATCGGCTATCTGACGGCGATCGCAATGCGTGGTGCGGGTTTAAGACCGCTTGATGCAGTTGCGATAGGACTGCTGGCCATGCTTGTCATAACGGGTTTGCTGTTTGGCCGCTACAAGCGATCGCAGCAGAGGTGGATACAGAGCCGCCATCCGTGGGAGGAATTTTTTCTTATCTGCGTCGTGGAATTTACCGGTGGGATGTGGGTAGCGCGATGGCTCTCTGCGCGCTGGCCATTCCCGATGATGCTGCTGGCGAGTCTCGGGACATCCGTTGTTTTGCGTTCTCTGCTGCGATGGATCATGGGGCATGATATTCGCGGAGTGCGGAGACGATTGACACCGCGCAAAGCAAGGCGAAATTAAGATCGGCTGCTGGTGGCCGGTAGACTGATTCATCGCACCCGGAACGATAATGGATGTCTTCACCGCTCCAGAAATTGCATCATATTTAAGCAACATGATAGCGGATGATGGAATAACGGGCGATCAGGGGCATTGATCTTCTGGCCGAACGGACGGTTGAGTCTCTGGCGATATTTTACGCCTTATATTCACATAAAGCATTTATATAAAATGAGTTACGAATAAATTGTCAACACCAATAATGGCCTGTGAGCTAACGGAGTGATGCGGACAAAAATAGAAAATTGAGGGTCGCGCATGGTTTTTGCTCAATGCTTAGGCATGGCATGGCGGTGTTATGATGATGCATTGGGCAACGTGCCCCATGCGAAAAGACGGACCGCCATTGCCGGGGGCCGACATTTGCGGCCAGGTGGATGAGGGTCGGTTTTTAGGGGTGCGGATTTTACGGGGGTGCGAATGTTAGACCGGGCGGAACTGGAATTGGCAACACTGGAAGAAATCAGCCGCGTCCTTTCCATGGGCCTTAACCTTCATGCGGCATTTGATCAGACTATGCGCGTTCTGGCGAGTCGGTTGGGAATGGAACGCGGATCGATGGTTCTGTTTGATGATGCCACCGGCAAGCTGCGGATCGAGGCGGCACTCGGTTTAACGCCAGAGGAAATTCAAAGGGGCCGCTACGATGTGGGGGAGGGAATTACGGGGCAGGTGGTGGCCAGCGGTAAGACGCGCGTGGTGGAGAACATCAGCAAAGACATCAATTTTTTGAATCGCACGGGTGCCCGGGCGGCGCTGGCGGGACAGGTGATCAGTTTCATCTGCGTACCGATTCAGATTGACAATCGTGTGGCGGGCGCATTGAGCGTGGATAAAAAATTCGTCGACGCCCCGACGCTGGAAGGTGACCGGCGGATGCTGGAGATCATCAGCGCATTTCTGGCGCAGGCGATCAAGATCAATCGCATCATGGCCAGTGAGCGGGAGCAGTGGATCGAAGAGCGGCGGCAGCTGCGTGACACGCTGCAGAGTAAATATAAATTTGATAATATCATCGGCAACTCACCGGCCATGCTCGAGGTATTCGATACCATTGCGCAGGTCGCCACCAGCCGGGCGACGGTTTTACTGCTTGGTGAAACGGGCACGGGAAAGGAATTGATCGCCAAGGCGATTCATTTCAATTCCAATCGGGCTGAAAAGCCGTTTATTCGTGTGAACTGCGGCGCTTTGACCGGGACGCTGCTGGAATCAGAACTTTTCGGACATGTGAAAGGGAGTTTTACCGGGGCGATTCGCGACCGAATGGGACGGTTTGAAGCGGCGGATACGGGCACGCTTTTTCTAGATGAGATCGGCACCATCGACACCAGCCTGCAGGTGAAACTCCTGCGCGTGCTGCAGGAGAGGGAATTTGAGCGGGTTGGAGATACCAAAACCATCCGCGTGGATGTGCGGATTATCGCCGCGACCAATCTGAATCTGCAGGAGGAAGTCGCCAAGGGAAAATTCCGTGAAGATCTGTTTTATCGTCTCAACGTAGTGACGATCAATCTGCCGGCGCTGCGCAGTCGGCGTGAGGATATTCCCCGATTGATTGACTTTTTCCGGGATCGGTTCAATGCTGAAAACGGCAAGAACCTCAACAAGATCAGCCGCGATATATTAAATCTGCTGGTGCGGTACCCCTGGCCGGGCAACGTGCGGGAACTGGAAAATGCCATCGAGCGGGCAGTCGTCTTGAGCCGCAACGACACGTTGACAGAGGATCTCCTGCCGACAGCGATCCGGGCTTTTGCCCAACAGGGAAAATCCAATCAGTCGAGTGAAACACTTGATGCCCTGATTCGGCGCATGGCCACACAAGCCGTTAATGAATATGCCCATCGCGACGGGCAAATTTATGAGTTGGTTATTGAACAGGTTGAAAAGCGGCTGATTGAAGAAGCGCTGGGCCGATGCGAACAGGTGAAGGTGAAGGCAGCCGACTTTTTGGGAATCAACCGGAACACGCTGAATAAGAAAGTGAAAGATTTTCTTATTGAAGCCGTGGACGATGAGCCGCAGAAGAGCGTCTGATCGCGGGCAGATGCATGCTTGTAGCAGCGTGCCCCCCCCCGCCCTGGATATCGCAATGATTGCGGGCTGGCCCAATGGGGCCGTGCCGCCCTGGTGAAGCTCACTTCCCGTCGGGTGGGAGAATCGTCACACGCGAAACTGCCGTTACACCATTTCAACCCTGATGTCCTTACAGCGTGTCGTATCCCGATCACCTGTCAGGATGAGATCCGCGCCGCATTCCATGGCCGTGGCCACATGAATAGCATCAGGGGTCTTGAGCCCATATCCAACGCGCAGGTCAGTCGCCAAGTCGATCACGGAACTTCCGATGTCTACAACGATCAATGAACGACTTAGAAAAAACGCGTCATAACGCGCGATCAGCTCGGTTTGCCCCCGTCGAAGCGGTAGAACGCGACATTCCAATCGCGAAAGCAGGGAGGTCAAAAAGATTCCACCACGGCTTTCGGTCTTCGCTATCCAATCAAGCACCACACCGCGTAACTCCTCTTTCCCCTCAATTCCGTATATGATGGCGCTGGCGTCCAGATAGATGTTCACTCCCCCTTCTCCCAGCCGGCCCGCTCCGATTTCAGTTCTTCATCGATATCTCCGCGGTTGCGCGTTCCGGATGGCAGGCCCCTGAAAAATTCCGCGAGGTTCTGGTCCTTTAGCTTTTGAGCATTCTCAGTGCGCACAATGACCACGACCTGAGCGTGCAAATCCGCCACAGGTTCGTCCAGCTGTATATTTCGTGGTCCCACCAGCCGCCCGCTTACAAAAACTGCATTCTGCATGACATTTGTCCTTTATTATCCGTCTCGTATTATACGAAATGCCGCGCGCAAAGTCATACACGCCTGCGCGGAGTAATTCGCTACCGCGGTTATGGAGCGGAACCAGTCCGATAGTAGAGTCTTACGCCAACAGACAGCCGAAAAGAACCAACCCCGCGTTATTTCTGAGCGCCAACATGCAGTGTCGTCCGCCGCACGGCGGCCAACGGCATCATTAAATAACAGCGGGGTGCCGCCTGCATAGCGGTCAAGAGAACAGATACCATGGTCTGGATGCCGTCTCCAAAAATAGAAACCCAAGGGGTGCGGGGTTCAGCCAGTGGTCATATGGCCGGAGTTGATCGTCAGGCACGCCCCTGCCCAGAAATTGCGCCCCCCATCCTGCAACTCTGCGACGGAAGGTATACAATACACCAGCAGAGTTTTGGGTATTTGCGGGACTGATATGGCAAGTATTGAAACCCCTACCACGACGTTGCGTCGACCGGCCGGTTATATCGCCCGACTTGGCGAGTGGGCGATTAACACCAATCTGGCATTGGGCGATATGGGTGTGTTTTTTCTCAGCACCCTTTACTGGATATTCCGTTGGCCGGGGCGACGGGCCATTAGCGAAACATTTGCCCAGATGTATGAGATGGGCACCAAATCAATCCCGGTGGTGATGATTGGCGGCGGCTTTATTGGCGCTGTATTGGCGGTTGAGACGCTACCGCAATTTCAGGAAATCGGTCTGGCCAGCCGCGTCGGATCGATCATCGTCATCAGTGTGGTGAAACAGGTGGGGCCGATTCTCACGGCCGTGATGCTTGCGGGGCGATTGGGCGGCGCCATGACGGCAGAACTCGGGACGATGCGTGTGACAGAGCAGATCGACGCCCTACGTGTGATGGGAGCGGATCCGATCCGCACACTCGTTGTACCGCGGGTGCTGGCGTGCGTCATCATGACGCCGATTCTTACACTTTACAGCGATGCAATCGGTATTCTCGGCGGCTGGCTGGTGGCGGTGAGGGTGGAAGGCGTGCGGAATTATCCATTCTGGCATTATGCCGCCCAGTCGACGGATTTATTCACCGTCAATGTGGGTTTGATCAAGGCATTTTTCTTCGGAATTGTGATATCAACCGTCGCCTGCTACAAGGGTTTCCGCTGCGGCAACGGCGCACAGGGAGTCGGGCGCGCGTGTACGGAGGCGTTTGTCACAGGCTTTTGTCTGATTCTGCTGAGCAATTTCATCCTCGCATTGGGGCTCAACAACCTTTACAACGCCCTGTATCCCAATCAACCGAGCGTACTATAAGCATATGCCTGACCAATCGATGCAAAATTCGCCACCGACACCCTCACCGCTGATTCGATTTGAAAATGTGCACAAGCGTTTCGGTTCGCTGGTGGTACTCAATGGTGTTTCGGTGGCGTTCGCAGAGGGGAAGACTACGGTGGTTTTAGGCCCCTCCGGCACGGGGAAATCGGTGTTGCTCAAGCACATTGTCGGTCTCCTGTCGCCGGATTCGGGAAGTGTGTATTACCGCGACATGCGGATTGATCATCTTAAAGACAGGGGGATGGAGCCGATCCGGCGAAAAATCGGTTTTCTTTTTCAGCTCAGCGCCCTGTTTGACTCGATGACGGTTGGCGAAAATGTGGCGTTTCCGATGCGGGAGCATTCCGGGCTTTCAAAATCTGAAATCCGCGACCGCGTGGCGGAGCGACTGGCGATGGTGGGGATGGAAAACACCGAAAATAAAATGCCCGGCGAACTTTCCGGCGGCCAGCGAAAGCGCGTTGCGCTGGCCCGCGCCATCGCGTTGAATCCGGAACTGGTTCTCTACGACGAACCGACAACCGGCCTAGACCCGATCCGATCGGATGTCATCAATGAATTGATTCTCAAACTTCATGAGGAACTGAAGGTATCGGCGATCGTTGTCACTCACGACATGACCAGCGCTTTTAAGGTGGGAGATCGGCTGGTCATGCTGATGGGTGGCGGCATTATTGCCGACGGCACCGCTGATGAATTGCGTGCCCACAGCGACCCGCGGGTACAGCGTTTTATCGCAGGCCGCGCGGATGAAGAAGATTTGCGGGCCCTGCACCGGATATGAGATATCGGCGGTCTGCCAAGCGGAAATCGTCATCCTGTTTCGGTTTTAGGCCGTAACATCAATCAGCCGCAGAGGCTGCCGAGGAGTAATTTTGACCATGGCCATTCTGATGTGGCTGACATGTCTGCTGGCGGCGGTCGCGCTGGTGCTTTGGGCGATGGTGATTTTCAGTCGTGCCACACGACATAACAGCCGCTTTACTTACAATCTCAGCCATCAGCCGGATGATTTGAATCTTGCCGTCGAGGGAGAGCCGATTACGGACGCATGGCCGGGCGATCCGGAGGTATGGCCCGCCGTAACGATTGTGGCACCGGGGCGCAATGAAGGGCATGTGCTGGCCAAGACGCTCGGGTCGCTTTGTCGGATGGATTATCCGAATTACCGTGTGGTGTTTGTGGACGATCAGTCATCAGATTCCACCGCCGATATCTGTCGTGATCTTGGGAACCACTTTCGTCATCTCGTGGTGATACACAACCAGACTCCCCCGCCGAGTGGTTGGACCGGAAAGGTATGGGCGGTGCATCAGGCGGATGAATGGATTACCTCCCCGTATGTTTTATTTACCGATTCCGACATGGAGCACCATCCGGAATCACTCAAACACGCAATGCGGCTGATGCTGCACCGCAAACTGGATCTGCTGACCTTGCTGCCTTGGATGACACCCGGTGGAGCGGTTGAACAGGCGGTTATGCTGACCGCGACGCTGGCCATTCAGCGACTTGCGCCGCTGCCGGTGGTGAATCGCTCATCTCACCCTACTCCGCTGACGGCAGGGGCCTATATGCTTTTCCGCACCGCTGCGTACGACGCGATTGGCCGACATGCGGGCATCCGAAGCCAGATTATTGAGGATTTGGCGATTGGGCGACGGACACGGGCGGAGGGGTTTCGAGTTTTTACCACGTATTCACCGGAGCTGCTCTCCGGCCGCATGTATGAAGGGTTGCGGGATACATTTCACGGACTCAAGAAGAACGCGTATACCGGGCTGAACTGCTCTCTGCCGTGGGCGATTCTGGCGCTAAGTTCGCTGCTGACACTTGGGGTGTTGGTGCCGGTCTATTGGATTATTGGCGTGGTGGGGCTGTTGATGCATCCATCGGCCGGATGGTTTGTCACGGCACTGATCGCGATGGCGCTGAACCTGCTTTTTTTCACCCACGCCCACCGGGTACGGAAGGAAGCCCGTCAGCGTCCGGGGGTTGAGTTTCTTCTTCCGATCGGAATTCTTTTTTCCATGCTCACGCTGGTGGGCAGCATGTGGGATTATTATGTCCACGGGGGGAGCATCTGGGCCGGTCGGATCTACTCCAAAACCCGAATCGATCATACGGCCCCGCTGGTCGGTGCCGATAAAAGCAGAGGTAATCCGCAGGATATTGCGTCGCAGAAGTCGTGACGCGGCATGCTTGCGGAGTCGGCTTACTGGGTGCAATATATTATTCGTATCTCGTGGAGGGACATATGCTGGCCAAAGTTCGCAGTTTTGTTCTGCAGGGTATTGAAGCCATTGATTGCGAAGTGGAAGTGGATATCGCCCAGCGGGACTATGGCGATCCGCTGATCGTCGGGCTGGCTAATGCAGCCGTCCGTGAAGCACTGGACCGCATTCAGACGGCGATGATCAACAGCGGCTACGTCTGGCCGGAGAAAAAGCTGCTGGTGAATCTTGCACCGGCGGATATCAAAAAAGATGGAAGCAGCCTGGAACTTCCCATTGCGCTGGGGATCCTGCATGCCAACAAAGTCATCATGGGTGATCGCCACAGGAAGTATCTGGTGGCGGGAGAATTGGCGCTGGACGGTAGTGTGCGACCGATCAAGGGGGCATTATCGCTGGCCATGCTGGCGGCTGAGAGCCGGATGACGGGCGTTCTGCTGCCGACGGCCAACGCCCGGGAGGCGGCGGTCGTGCCGGATATTGAGGTCTATGGGATCGACTCGCTGGCCGCGATGGTCGGTTTTCTCAACGGTCAACTGGAACTTACGCCGGAAACACCGGAAAGTCTCGATGAGATCGACGCGGCCACCATTTACGATGTGGATTTTGCCGATGTACGCGGGCAGGAAGTGGCCAAGCGGGCGATGACGATCGCGGCGGCTGGCTATCACAACGTGCTTCTGCTCGGTCCGCCCGGTGCGGGCAAGACGATGCTGTGCCAGCGGCTGCCGACGATCATGCCGCCGTTGTCGCGGCGCGAGGCGCTGGAGACATCGCAGATTTATTCCGCCTGCGGACTGCTGCCCAAAGGGGCAAGCCTGATGCGGCAGCGTCCCGTCCGAATGCCGCATCACAGCGCCAGCGCACCGGCTCTGATCGGCGGCGGGAGCATACCACGGCCCGGCGAAGTATCGCTGGCTCATCACGGTATATTATTTCTGGATGAATTGCCCGAATTTCAGCGTCATGTGCTGGAAACGCTCCGTCAGCCGCTGGAATCCGGCATGGTGACGGTGGCACGATCGCATTCCAGCGTATCATTTCCCGCCCGTTTCATGCTGGTGGCGGCCATGAATCCGACGGCCGCCGGGAAGGGGAATCTGGATCGGCGCAAGGCGAAATCGACGGAACTTCAGGCGATGGATAAATACATGGGTAAACTCTCCGGCCCTCTGCTGGACCGTATTGATATTCATCTGGAAGTGCCCGCCGTCACCTATCGCGATCTGACCAGTAAAACTACCGGGACGACATCCACCCAGATGCGTGACGAGGTGGGAAAGGCGCGAAAGATTCAGGCCCGACGCTTTGGCGATGGGAGTACGATGACCAATGCATCCATGAAGACCCGCGATCTGGAGAAATTCTGCCCGCTGGATGAAGTTTGCATGCGTCTGATGAAGCAAGCGATGGAGGAGCTTGGATTAAGCGCCCGAGCGTTTGATAAGGTCCGACGCCTCTCGCGAACCATTGCGGATTTGGCCGGAGCGGAGAATATCTCAGCAGTGCATCTTACCGAGGCAATCGGCTATCGGCTGCTGGATCGGAAATATTAACACCGGACTCATGGCACCGTAGCCGCACGCCGGTGCAAGCCGGTCGAACGGGGCAGATATTGCAACTGTTCCATGCGTAGAATGTGTCAACTGCGGTGAACGAGAGTTCATGCCTGCAGGGATGGTTCGATGTTTTGCCTTCGAGGAGTAGCGTATGGAAATTAAGCATCCGGGTTCTGAGCCTGCCGCGCGGGGGCCAACACAATGGTTTACCGGGCAGGTGAGAATTGACCCACTCTTTTCACCTCCGGAGCCTGCACGCGTGGCGATGGCGTGCGTGACATTTGAACCGGGTGCCCGCACGGCGTGGCATACCCATCCGCTGGGCCAGACGCTGATTGTCACAGCCGGATGCGGATGGGTGCAGCGCTGGGGAGGCGAGCGGCATGACATTCGGCCCGGAGATGTGATCTGGTTCGCCCCGGGTGAAAAGCATTGGCATGGAGCGACGGCAACAACCGCGGTAACGCATATTGCCATCCAAGAGAAATTAAATGGCAGTCCGGTCGATTGGCTGGAGCACGTTTCTGAAGAGCAGTATGCCGGATCGGTAAAGCCATAGGTATGATCCACGGATGCTTGATCACCCGACTCCCGGTGCGCAGAGCTAACCCGAGGAAGAACTCAGGCCGCCGGGGCAAGGTTTTTCATTGCGTCCACCAAACGGGCAATGTGCTCATCGGTATGCGTTGCCATGAGACTGATGCGCAGGCGGGCGGAATTCGGTTTTACGGTTGGCGGACGGATAGCGGAGACCCAGATTCCTCTCTTTGCCAATGCGCTTGAGGCATCCAGTGCGCACTGCGATGAACCGAGAATGATGGGAATGATGGGCGTGGAGGATTGGCCGCAATCAAAGCCCATGTTCTGCAACTGAGTGCGAAGTCGGTGGGCGAGCAGGCACACCCGCTCCCGTCGCCAGGGCTCGGCGAGGCTGATGTGGAGCGCCGCCTGCGCCGCTGCAATGCACGCCGCCGGCAAAGCGGTGGTGTAGATGAGATTTCGCCCCCTATTGATGAGGGAATCGACGGCGGCTTGGGGGCCGGCAATAAAGCCGCCAACGGAGCCGAAGGCCTTGGAAAGCGTGCCGACGGATAGAGCGACGCGATCAGTAACATTTTCCATGGCGGCAACGCCCGCACCATCAACCCCCAGCACACCTGTGGCGTGGGCTTCATCAATCATCAGCAGGGCATCATTCCGTTCGGCGAGCTGAGCGAGCCGGGCCGGACTACCGACATCCCCATCCATTGAAAATACAGTATCGCTCACCAGCCAGCACCGTCCACGGGGTGCTGAGCTGCCCTCGGCACGCCGATTGGCGAATCGCCGAAGCCGGGACTCCAATCGGTCGTAATCCAGATGCGGATAGGTGTGATGATCGGCACCGGAGGCGGCGGCGGCATCGAGCAGACTGGCGTGATTGAGCTTGTCGGAGAAAATCAGGTCTCCGGGTGCTGAAAATGTTTTGAGTGCCACGAGATTGGCCGCAAAGCCCGATGGGAGAATCACAGCCGCCGGTTGTTTTTTTAACCGGGCCAGATCGGCCTCCAGTTTTTGATGAACTTCGGTATTGCCGGAGACCAGGCGCGATGCCCCGGCGCCAAAACCCCAGCGATCCAGGGCGCTGCGGGCGGCATCGACAACGCGCGGGTCGGCGGCAAGCCCCAGATAGTTGTTGCTGCAGAACTGCAGATATTGCGACGAATTGATACGCACCTCCGGCTCACAGCGAGACTGCACGCTCGGCAGCAGGCGCCAGTTATGGTCGCGTTTGCGAGCCTGAAGATCGGTGTCTAAGTCGTCAAGCCAGCGGCGTATCGCAGAGGGGGAAGAATCATCGGTCATAAATCAGGAAATATTGTTTGACGCCGGTCCCGAATTGGCAGATGGAGGTGCTGCGGATGCGGCGTTCAGAGAATCTGCAACTGGCGTCATGCTCTCACGTTCCGAATTTGCTGCATGCCGGTCGGCGGCAGCTGCGAGTTTCTGCTTGAGCATTCGGCCGGGCTTAAAACGCACACGGAGGCGGGCCGGCACCTTGACGCGCTCGAGCGTGGCGGGATTCTGGCCAACCCGCGACGCCCGGTAATGGGCTTCAAATACGCCGAAGTCGCGGAATTCAAGGCGGTTGCCATCCTCGAGTTCGCGGATGATTTCATCCAAAAACGCCTGGACCGTTCGCCGAGCAACCTGCCGACTGATCTTGTGCTTGCCAGCAATACGGTCCACCAGTTCTTTTTTTGTTACGGTCGCCATGCTTCACCTTTTTTTCTGACCTGGAAATCGTTGGCATCGGCTCCCAGCGCCGGTGAATTCAAACTGTAACCACAGCGCGGCATTATGTGGCGGCGGTGATTATGCGTCAAGGAAACCGGTGTGCAAAAATCGAGCCGTATCAGCACAACCGGGATTTCCGGACACGTCGTGACGATATATTGCGCATTCGAAAATAAAGATAAAAGCAATCCCGCTTACGGCCAGAAAATTTTGGGATGGCCACCCGGCCGAGTGCGGGTTGGTTTTGGCGTAAAGCATTGATTTATATCGAATTATGGCCGCCCCAGCACTGCGATACCGGCATCATCGGCCATCTGCAGCACGCGTTGTTTTTCAAGCATGATGGTGCGTCCCGATTCAAGTACCAGAGCCGCTGCCCGTGCCCGAATCAGATTTTGCATCGTCTGGGGCCCGACGGTGGGGACATCAAAACGAATATCCTGGTTGGGATTGCTGGCCTTAAGCAACACCCATCCTCCGCGTTTGCACAGGCCTCCGGCGCGATGAATCAGGGCGTCGGTTCCCTCCATCGCCTCAACGGCAATCACCTCGCGATCTTTAACGGCGAGGCTTTGACCAATTAGCAGCCGATTGACATCCCGAAGCAGCGGCCAGCCAAAATCGACATCGGCCAGAATATCGGCACCGGGCCGCGTCCGCGTCATCAGGCCTTCCACGGCCAATTCCTCCGGGATGTAGGGGCGTGCGTCCAAAAGGGTGATACCTCCTGAAGCTAATTCGTCGGCGAGAGCCGAAAGCAGGCGGGCGCTGCGTTTGTCGTGCCGAATCCGCCAGAACCAGATACGGGCCGTCCGCCAGTCGGGAATATATCGCAACATGCGATATTTTTCGTACATGCCGGCCTTGGCCACACGGCCGACCATGACTGCCTTATTTACAGAGCAGCTTCGGAACCAGCGAATCCATTGGTTGATGCGTAACAGACCGACACGCTTGAACCGGTCACACCGGGGCTGCAGCAACGCCTCTTCGCTCTGGCCCCAGAGGGCGGCACAAATCACGGGGTGCCCTTGGGATTTCAAGCCGTCGGCCACCGAGACCGGCAACATTCCCTGCCCGGCGATAAGGCCAATTGGCTCGCCGGGTTCTGGGATCAGCATCGCCGCCGCTGTTTGCGAGTCTGTCGTCATCCTACTGCGATTTCACCTCACCGATGCGCACCTCTGCCGAGCGTGCGTGGCCTTCAAATCCTTCCGCCCGCGCCAGGGTGCAGAGCGGATCCATTGCCGCCGCCAGAGCAGACGAATCCAGTTCCACCACCGACATCCGCCGTCGAAAACTCTCGGCCGAAAGTCCGCTGAAAAAACGCCCCGTGCCGGACGTCGGCAATACGTGAGAAGGCCCCGCGAGGTAATCACCGGCCGCCACCGGCGACCATGGGCCGATGAATATCGCCCCGGCATTGGTGATGGCGGCGGCATCGCGACGGGCGGTGCGTGTGGTAATTTGCAGGTGCTCGGGTGCCAAATCGTTGGCCAGATCAACCGCCGCTGCATGATCCGTCGTTACCACGATGGCGCTGGCAAAAGCCAGGGCTTTTTCGGTCTGGATGCGGCGCGGCAGATCAGCAAGCAGGCGACCGATATCGGCCTGCACACGCCGGGCAAAATCCACGTCAGCGGTAATCAAAATACAACTGCCGGGGGCGTGTTCAGCCTGCGCCAGCAGTTCAGACGCCGTCACCCGCGGATCGGCGGAGGAATCCGCAAGAACAACCACCTCGCTGGGCCCGGCAAAGCTGTCAATATCGACAATACCGAAAAGTTCGCGCTTGGCGAGTTGCACGTACCAGTTTCCGGGCCCGACGATTTTATCCACCCGGGGTATCCGGTCGGTTCCGAGCGCCATCGCCGCAATCGCATGCGCCCCACCGATGCCATAAACTTCCGTCAGTCCGAGACGGCCGGCAGCAGCCAATACGACTGGCGCAACTTGCCCACCTCGAGCCGGCGAGCAGATGCAGAGACTCTTTACACCCGCCACCAGCGCCGGGACCGCCGTCATGATGAGTGTTGAGGGGTATGCCCCCGCCCCACCTGGAACGTAAATTCCCACTCTTTTGAGCGGCACGCTTTGAATTCGTAATTGTGCCCCCCCACCGGGAGTTGCGCCGGCCGGTTCAATGGCCGGTGCGTCCGGGGCCAGCATCGCCGTCTGAAAACGCCGCACGTTGTCAATGGCGGTATCCAGCGCGGCAAGTAATTTTGAATTGATATTGCGAACCGCATCATCGATGGCGGTTGGCCTAACGCGCAGCGTGTCGATGGTCAGGGTTGGATCATCATATTTTGCTGCCAATTCTGCCACGGCCTGATCGCCGCCACGCCTGACGGCCGAGATAATCTCCCGCACGGCGTCGCGCCGATGAATATTTTCCTGATCCCCGCCCAGCAATACATCATCGAGAGAGAGCCGGCGTTTGAGTTGAGCGAGTTCCTCGGCAGCAGCGGGTCGCGACAGGTTGATGAGGGGCAGTTCAAACATTCAGTGCCTTTCTATTTTTCATCCCAGAGGCATTGTAGCGGCAGACTTAAGGATGGTGGCAGAGAATTGGGGTGCCCCATGTAACTCGATTTGATTGAATCGTAACGCTCAACTGGCGGTGAGATACATGAGACCGCTCGACAGGCGGCCGGCCGTTTATTCACTTTCCGCCTCGGATGTGACTATGATCAGCGGCAGCGGCCGGGGATGGATCGGGCTATTTGGCCCGCGCCCCCGCAGCCGTGGTACGGAGAACCCCATGCAAGCAGACATCTTATCAATTGGTGATGAACTGACTTCGGGCCAAACCCTCAACCGCAATGCCTCCTGGCTGAGCGAGCAACTTCAGCAAATCGGAGTTCGTGTGCGACAGCATGTTACCGTCGGGGATCAACTCGACGAGATTGTCCACGCCCTGCGCTGGATGCACCGCGGCGCGGACCTGATCCTGATCACCGGCGGATTGGGGCCAACGGATGACGACCTGACGCGCCAAGCTCTGGCGACCGCCATGGGTGAGGAAGTTGTTACCGACACCGATGCGCTCGCGGAGATTGAAGCGTTTTTTCGGCGGCTTAACCGTCCTATGCCGAGCGTAAATCGGGTCCAGGCGCTGCGGCCGGCGAGCGCACGATGTATCTCCAATTCCGCAGGCACCGCGCCGGGCATCATGGCAAAATGGGGCCATTGCCGGGTATTTGCCATTCCGGGCGTTCCGAGAGAAATGAAGATGATGTTCGAGACGAGTGTGGCACCGGAACTGAAGATGGACGGGTCACCCACGGTGCTGCGGATAGCGACCATCAACACTTTTGGAGCGGGCGAGTCATGGGTGGGAGATAAAATTCGCGATCTGATGAAACGCGGAGCGGAGCCAAGCGTCGGCACCACGGTTCACGATGGAATCGTATCCATCCGAATTTATGCCCGCGGAACCGAAGCGCAGGCGCAGGCCGCAATATCGACCCTGACGCAGGAACTGACGGCGCGGCTGGGTGATCTGATTTTTTCCACCGGTGAGGCATCCATTGAATCCGTATTGGTCAATTCCCTGCGGAACTTCCGCCAGACCGTCGCGACGGCGGAAAGCTGTACCGGCGGACTACTGGCCGAACTGATAACCGCGATCCCAGGTGCGTCCAACTGCTTTCATGGCGGATGGGTAACGTACAGCAATTCAGTTAAAATTGAGGAATTGTACTTGAGCCCCGAGTTACTCCAAACTCACGGCGCCGTCAGTGCGCCGGTTGCGGAAGCCATGGCAAAAGCCGCGAGGGACAAAGCCGGCACAGACTGGGGAATCTCGACCACTGGTGTCGCGGGGCCCGACGGCGGGACGGACGAAAAACCGGTAGGTACGGTATTTATCGGTTTGACGGGGTCAGATGGGATGGAGGTGCGCCGATTTCAATTTCCCGGGCAGCGGGCGCAGATTCGCCTGCGTGCCGCGCAGATGGCCATGACCATGCTGCGACTTAAGCTTCTCGGCCGCCCCTTTGAGCAGGTTATCCCTGCTTAATCAAGCCCGAGATGCATGCCGAGACACCAGTAAAGTATTGATCCTCTGCAGCGCCGGGCGTTTTAGTTGACCGGCGTGAGCGAATAGTGATCCGGCACCGGTTGAGCCGCGTCATAGATTTTATTCCGGTACGCGGGAAATGTTGCGTAAATCGCCTTCACCAATTTATCATCCACATGATCAAGTTTCCTCATGGCTGAATGAGACGTTGGGAGCGCAAATTTGTCTTGAACCCAAGGGGCATAGTAACCCTCAATCGGCAACTGAATGTGACGCCAGACATCAAAGCGTTCCTCGGTCAGGTGCCAGACCATGTGCTCCACGTGATAGGCCTGCACCAGCATGGGGGTTTTGTATTTCGCAAGATTAATACCGTGTGAGAGTTGGCCGGTTGAAAATGTTCCGACCAACTGGCCGTTGATCTTCAGTTGGTACTGACCGGCGGTGAGGCCCCGTACCCGCAACATCTCCTGGTCCAGCTTACGGTAAAGATGTGTCAGTTTGAGCACCGCGGAAGCGAGCGGACTTTTATAGGTAAAATATGTCCGACGTGCTGGCCAGAGGTGCATGGGAGGAAACTGGGGCCAAATATCATGAAGCGTCATCATCGGCATGGGCAGGGATTGATCCGTCTGCGTCCACTCAAGTCCGTCGTGTGCAGTCAGATGCTGTACACGGGTATTCTTCGATGAAACCAACCGTCCGCCATCGATGTCGACCGATGAGACGATGGGGGTTGCGTGCCATGCCTTCAGGAGCGTTGCCGCCATGATCAATTGACCCGTCGCACCTGGATGTATGCGGTGCGGAATAAACTGCTGTGCCAGTGGCTTGCTGATTTTCACCAAGCCTTTGAGTACATCCACCAGCGGCCGGTTGAAATTCACGCACATGAGATGATCACGAGCGGCGAGCCGTTTGACAAACGCCGAATATTTCAGCAGCACCCCGTTGTATCCGCCCGGAAAGCCGATTTTGTAGGAAACATCATCAAACGGTGACGGCTGGATGAGCACGATCTTCACGCCTGGGAGATGCTTCTTGAGCTGATTGACGATATGAATGTAACCTTTGCGATACACATTAAAAATCGACCGATTGAACGGACGATAATGTGCATCATTCATCCCCAGCATGATGGTGACAATATTGGGTTTGAAGGGGTACACGTCACGTTTGAGGCGGACATCGATCGGGCCGGCCCAGCCACCGCCCACTACATCAGCAGCCACACCGGAATTCACAAACATCACCTGCATATCGGGAAAGCGTGTCACGGCATAGGTTTCGGTATCCACGCCGTAATACCTCTGCTCGGTAATGCTGTCGCCATAGAAGCAGACTCTGTCTCCAGCCTTGAGGAAAAACTGCTTCTGCCCCACTGGAGCACCATGTGCAAAGCCCGCCGTGAATCCCGCGCAAGCGGCGATTACCACCATCGCCAATCGGTTCATACGCATAGGACTCTCCAGATCAATATCACGTATTCAATGCATCCAAACGCCGCAGACGCCACCGGGCGGAATATAGCTGCACAACGATAACGGTGTCAACCGCCAACGACCCTGACTCATACCCACTTTCGTGAGGGGAGATTTGGGTTAGATCGCAATAAGGTCGAGGTTGGTTCGTAATACTGATAGACAAAGGGATTTCGGGCGCG
>JAKAVA010000079.1 GCA_021827645.1 Planctomycetota bacterium | reverse complement strand
GATGGAGCCTGCGGCATACCCGCATCACCCGTGCCGATCGACTGGACCGGCTGCTGTTGATCCTGGCCCTGGCTTACATTCTGCTTTGCGGACTGGGCCTGCTGGCCCGGAGTCGCTGTCGTCCGAGTTGCTGGACGGCCTCGTCCAAAAACGACTGCAGCATCTTCACGATTGGCCGCATCATGCTGGAGAAGCTCAGATGTACCGCCAAGGAAGCTTTTCATGAACTTATTGATGCAAGCTTTGGTGACGTACCGAAATTCGCCATCTTTATCCCGGAGATGCCGTCATGAAACTGGGTATGAGTCAGCCCCCCTCCGCTGACTCATATCCAGTTTCATGACGCGGTATACCGCGGCGTGCGGGAGAGAGTTACGCCGTTGGCGTTGGGAACCATCGGCACAATGAATGTGCCGGATCCCCCACGCCGATCTCAGCGGTGAACAACCACCGGATGCGATCATCCTGAATGCGAGTTGGTGTATCTACTCTACCGGCGCCCACGCGGCCTGTTTGGTATTCCGCCCTGCCAAGCCCATCTTCGAGCTGGCTTGGCTGCTGCTTTGACGCCACCGTCATTGGCGTGCATAATCAAAGAGTATTGCGTTGCTTTGCATTGAAGTCTTTCAGGAGCATTGGCCATTAGTCAGCACGGGTTGCGGTGTAACGAACAGATCCGAATTCCCAAAGTTCGTCTCATTAATGAAGATAATACTCAGGCCGGGATTGTAGCGACCATCGAGGCGCTCCGCCTTGCGCGGGAAGTGGGGTTGGACCTCGTTGAGGTTTCCCCTCAGGCCGATCCACCAGTTTGCCGTATCATGGATTACGGCAAGTGGAAATATAAACAGCGGAAAAAAGAGCAGAAGGCACATGCCGCGCCCCATCAACAGTTGAAAGAACTTCGCATTCGCAGCGTGAAGATTGACCAGCATGATCAGGTGACCACCCTGAACAAAGCCAAGAAATTTCTCGAAGACGGCCACAAAGTTCAGTTCAATCTGATGTTTCGCGGACGGGAGATGCACCACGTGGATCTCGGCCGCCAGATTCTGGATCGTTTCCGCCATGATCTGGAATTGCTTTCCAAGGTCGAGCGAGAACCGCGACTGGAAGGTAAACGCATGATTTTGATCCTCTCGCCCAAACGGGGTTGATTCGCTGTGGGCATTTTCGGCGGGCCGGGCCGTGCTGCTTGGGAGGCGCATGTCCAGTTTAAGCCAGGAAAATACCGGCCCCGGATATCCATCCACTAATCCCCAGCACCCGGTTCTGCGATTGATTCTCTGGATTGTCTGTATTCTCGTTGCAACAGGCATCTCGATGGCGATCGATCTGGCGGGAATATATCGATCCACCGAATCATTGCCGATCGCGACAGCACTTTTCTGCTGCAGCTTCGGTGCGATATTTTCACTCTCGTGGCTGCTGCATTCCACCCCTCCGAATGCGATCAAGCTGCCGCCATGGGTCAGTCAGGTGCTCATTGCAACCCTCGCTCTGGTGATCTGGTTATTGCGCTGGCACGCAGGTTACGCGTTGTCCCCGGCTCATGGCACGGGAAAGCAGTGGTCATGGTTTTTTTGTTGCGTCCTTGAGATCGCCTCGGTGATGCTCGCCCTGCGAATCCTGCATCTCGCCGGAGAAAGTCCTTGGTGGGCGTATCTGCCTCTGCCGGTGATTCTTTACGATGCTCTATCGGTTTTTCCAACCGGCCATTGGGTCTGGTTGGCGTTGATATTGGATTTACTTCTTCTGGCCATCATTTTCCTGATCGGGCATCGAAAAGCTTCAGCGGCGGTGTGCCTTTCAATCGTGGCCGGGCTATTTCCGCCTGCCGTTCTGCTTTTACCGTTGATCGTGGCTCCGGTACCTCCCATCCCGTATCCAAGGCGTCGCCCGGTGTGGATATTGTGTACTGCCGCCTTGGCGCTGATGCTGATGCTATGGATTGCGCCCGTGGTGCATCCGATTGGAAGTCTGCACCCCTGGGCATGGGCAGCGGAGATAGAACCGAAGCCACTCCTCCGACTTGGATGGCCGTGGATGGGCATCTATCCGCTCGTCGCCATCGGAATCTGGCTCTTGGTGCTGCGGGCGGTGATGAAATCCGCCCCGCACCCGCTTATGATCGCCCGCAGTATCATTATATTTTTCATACTTACGGCGATGATGAATCCGTTTTCCGATCCATGGGGTGTTCTGCTGGTACTGGGACTCTCCGCCTCGGTTTGGGTATCAAGTGCGTGGATATTGATTTTGTTATATCTCCCGGCGCTTGCGATCGGCGATGCATCGGTCCCGACTCACAGCATCATCTGGCGGGTGTCAATCAATATCCCGTATTTTGCGGTGGTTTTTGCAGTGGTGATTCGGGATGTTATAGGGCTGTCAGCGACGAAGCGTTCGGAGCCTGCCGCCTGATTTTGGCGGAGAAGTGATATTCAGGCAACCGCATCAGCCGCCCATTTTCGCGACCAATTTTCAAATTCAAGGACATCCAGCGCTCGGCTGTAGCGGAATCCCTGCAGGGCGTCACATCCGATGCCGCGCAGATAGTCTTCCTGCTCCATAACCTCGATCCCCTCTGCCGTGACATCCAGTTCAAGGCGATGCGCCATATTCACGAGCGCGTTGAGGAGTTTGGTTGCGGACGCCTGCGGAATGTCCCTGACAAATGACCGATCGACTTTCAGACGGTGGGCGCTGATGCGGCGGAGATACCCCAGCGATGCATACCCGGTACCGAAGTCGTCGATGGCGACAGAGATTCCCATGCCTCCGAGATGTTCGATGACCTTGGCCGCATCCTCATGCATGAGGACACTTTCGGTGAGTTCAAGTTCAAGCAGATCATGCGGAAGTCCGCTGGAGTTCAGGGCATGGCGGAGTTCCGTTATGAAGGTGGAATCGCGGCATTGTTGGGCGGAAATATTAACGCTCATACGCAATTCAAGGCCGTTCTGCCGCCACATTTCCGCCTGTGTGCAGGCCTGCTGCAGGATCCACGCACCGAGCGGCCGGATGAAGCCGGTTCGTTCCGCCAGCAGCAGAAACGCCGCAGGGGGAAGCATGCCCAACTCCGGGTGCTGCCAACGCACCAGCGCCTCGGCTCCGGTCAGACGCATCGATTTGGCATCAATAATGGGTTGGTAGTGGATGCAGAATTCACCATCCATCAGGGCGCGATGGAAATCATTGCGTAGCTGCGCCTGTGTGGACATCTGCGTTTCGGTCCGGGCTTTGTAAAAGGCGACGCGGTGCCGCCCCTGGGCCTTGGCTCTTACAGCCGCGTCAATCGCCGCATCGAGAAGCTGGTGCGGATTCTTTCCATCTTCGGGAAAGATGGATATGCCCACACTGATACCTACCGAGACGGTCACCTCATCGAGAACCACCGGCAGGCTCATGGTGTCGATCATCCGATGCCCCATTTCCGCCATATCCGATTCCTGGGCTACGTTGGTCATCACCACGGCAAATCGATCCCGCCCCAGATGCACAACCAGATCATCCGATCGGGCGGTGGTGCGAAAACGCAGAGCCGCCTCGCGAAGAACGGCATCTGCCGCAGTATCGCCATGGGTCCCCGCGATATTCTCAAAGCCATCGAGGTCGAGCAGCAGCAGCGTCACCTTGCCCCCTTCCCGCCGAGCCCAGTTGAGGTGATAAACCAGCCAGTCCATCAGCAATTCATGATTGGGCAAGCCGGTGACCGGCATCTGGTAGCGGCGGGCACTGATGCTGCGCGTGAGCCTCCGTTTCCACCTGAGTTTTGCACGGATGTTCAACCAGGCGATGACGAGCAACACCAGCAGGGTACCGGCGAAAATAATACTCAGTGTTTCCGTTGACTTAAGCCGCCCGCGGGCGATGGCGATCTCGCTTTTAAGTTTGCCCCGATAGTGCGCACGAATTCCTGAAAGCAGCCGCCGCAGTGCGTCCATGTCCTTTTTGCCCTGGTTATCATCTACAAGATATGCTGCGGCCTTGAATCCTCGACCGTCTCGAAGTTTGATCGTCTTTCGCAGTTCCCGCAATTTCGCCGCTGTCATGAGCAGAATATGATGAATCAGCGACCGATTCACAGGCGTCCCGGGCAGGAGTTTCTTGAGCCTGCGGATATCCTGATAGACGTTCCCAATCCCGGCTGCATAGGGGTCCAGATAACTTGAATCCCCGGTGATCAGATACCCGCGCTGTCCCGTTTCGGCATTCTGCAGATCGGAGAGTATCCGCATGGTTGCGGCAACCACGGCGTCGTCGTGCGTGAGGCGCTCCTGAGCGGCGAGTGCGGACGAATCCTTGTGGATAGCCAGAATCCCCAGCCCGACGATAACGCAGGCCAATATGCCGATGAGTGTGACGATCCGCGCCTCAAGCGACGGATGAAAGGATCGTAGTATAGGCATATCCGGCTCCTTCCAGCATGATCAGCATGCGACAGTCAGGAAGCCCCCATCCCTCTAAGATATTATTCGCATCTGTGTATCAAATGCAAGCGAAAATAATACCATCTTTTCCGCTTATCGGGCGTTGGTAGTGGAAATCACCCTCTTTTCACACTTTTAGGCGTTCCAATAACTCATGGCGGTTATGCCGGGTATCCAAAATTAAAATTTATATCTTGGTTATGATAGGATTTGGCCGCAGGGAGGGCCGTCGGCCAACCGAGCGATACCGCATTCATCAATGATTCGATGATGGAGATTTCACACCACCCGTACCGGTACGCCTTGAGCCTGGAGAAACCGCTTCAAATCCGGGATCAGGCAGGTTCTAAAATGAAATATCGATGCCGCTAACGCAGCATCTGCTTTTCCTACCGTTAATACCCGAAGCATATCTTCCGGCTTGCCAGCTCCACCGCTGGCCACCACCGGTATCCGCACCGCTTCGCTCACCGCAGCGGTCATTTCCAAATCATACCCTTCCAACGTGCCATCCGCGTTCATCACGTTGAGCACAATCTCACCGGCTCCGCGTTCCTCGGCTTCCTTAACCCACGGCAGGACATCCCGACCGGTGCCCACACGCCCCCCGTTGATAAACACTTCCCACTTTTCCGTCCCGTCCGACTGTTGCACCCGATTGGCATCTACGCCCAGTACGGTTGCGCAGCGGCCGAATTTGCGGGATATTTCTGAAATAAGTTCCGGTCGGCGAACGGCGCTGGAATTGATGCTCACCTTTTCCGCGCCCGCCTGGATCAGCGCCGTTGCGTCGGACAACTCCCGTATGCCTCCACCGACGGTAATCGGCATGAACACCGTTTCCGCCACACGGCGCACCACATCCGCCATGATCTTCCGCCCCTCGTGGCTGGCGGTAATATCATAAAAAACCAGTTCATCGGCACCGGATTGGTCGTAAAATTTAGCCTGCTCCACCGGGTCGCCGGCGTCGACATGATCGAAAAAACGCACACCTTTGACGACCCGGCCCCCGTCAACATCCAGACACGGTATGATTCGCTTCGCTAACATATGCATATGGTAGACGCTGCGCGGCCGTTTCGCGAGTGTCGGCCGTTGTGAAAGGCTGGATCAATCGCATGATACGACGAGCCATGGTTTCGGATGTCCCGAGAATCGCCGATCTGATTGCCGGCTTTGCAGGCTCCGGCCAGATGCTGTTTCGCTCCCACGCCGAACTGTATGAAACCATACGTGATTTTTTTGTATTCGCGCAGGATTCAACCGACCGGGTGATCGGGGTCTGTGCACTGGAAATCGTCTGGGCGGATCTGGCGGAAATCAAAAGTCTGGCGGTGGAGTCGGCATTTGCCGGTCAGGGGATCGGGCGGGAACTGGTGCGTTTTGCTATCGATGATGCGCTGGCGATGAAAATTCAAAAGGTTTTTGTTCTCACGTATAAGCAGCGATTTTTCGAGCATCTCGGTTTTACCGTGGTGGATAAGTCACAGCTTCCGCACAAGGTCTGGGGTGATTGCCTGAAATGCCCAAAAAATCGGGCGTGCGACGAGATTGCGATGGTTCGCGAACTTTTGCCGGAACCCGCCATCCGCGAGCCAAACCCGGATTCCCTCTCTACGCACCATTACGATGTGCCCACGCCGCTGGTGAAACTTAACATCACCGGCCGCCCCTCAGGAAGCTGAAATCCGTGCGGGACGCATCGGGCGCCGACCGGATGGATCAACGCCGGTTATTTATCGCGGCGAGCCAGGGCATGCACCACTGCAGACAGGGGCTCCGCCGCCGGGCCAAGTTGAGCGAGTGCCTCTTCCGCAAGCTTCTGCTGGCGATCAAGTTCCGCCTGCGTCTGCTCCACCCCCAGTAGAACCGGATAGGTCAGTTTGCCGATATGGGCGTCTTTGCCCGTCTTCTTGCCGAGGTGCGCATCGGAACTCGTCACATCGAGCAGATCATCCACAATCTGAAATACCAGTCCGACCGCCTGCCCCAATTCATCGAGCATTTGCAGATGACGTGCGTCGGCACCGGCGGAAATCCCCCCCATGCGGCACGCCGCCCGGATCAACGCGCCGGTTTTAAGGCGGTGAATTCGCTGCAGACTCTGAAGGTCAGCCGCCTGCGAATCGACATGCTTGAGTTGCGGGTAACAGGTGTCGAGAATCTGCCCGCCGATCATCCCGGCCGGACCCGTCGCCCGCGCAAGTTCAAGTGACAGTTTGACCGCTTGCCCCGGATTTGAAACATGTTCCGCCAGCAGTTCAAACGCCAGTGTGCTCATGGCATCACCGGCGAGAATCGCCACCGCATCTCCATAGACCTTGTGATTGGTCGGTCGGCCGCGTCGCAGATCGTCATTGTCCATGGCGGGCAGATCGTCGTGTATAAGGGAAAAGCAATGGATCAGCTCCAGCGATGCCGCCGCCGGCAGGGCGTCATCAAAACTCCCGCCGACCGCCTGGGCCGAAAGCAGGGCCAGCGCCGGGCGTACCCGTTTTCCCGGGCCGAAAAGGCTGTATTCGATGGCTTCCTTCAATAAAGCGGGCACACCTTCCCGCGACGCGATAAAATCGCGCAGAAAATCATCGGTGCGCTGCGTGGTGTTCTGGAGTATGGCTTTGTAATCCAGCGTCTGAATTTGAACCGAGGCGTTTGGCATCGACATCCTTCCGATCTGAAAACGGCAGTATTATAAAGGAAAGGGCGGTGGTTCGGCGAGTGTCGCAGAATCCTGCCGCGCCTGCCGGAATCCCGCTGATAAAAATGCCCGATCGGCGGCTAAGATGAACGGACAGACCTCATGACCATGGATGCCCGCCAAAACGGGGAAATAGTGAATCCTTCGGCCGCCGGGCCACCGCCCGCCAGGGATACTGACGGCAGTTCACCCTCGTCGCAACCGACTCCCCGCTTGCGGCATCATTGCGGAACGCGGGCCAATGCATTTATGCAGCGGATGGCCGGCGCCTGCCTGCCACTCGCCTATCTCATCGGTTGGTTTGCCACCTGGTGGTTCTGGCTGCGGGATCGAGAGGCGCGGCAAAGCAGTTGCGATTACCTCCGGCGTCTGGAGCCGAATCGCTCAAAATTAAGTCTGCTTCTGCGGGCGCATAAACACATGTATCACTACGCGCTCTCGCTCATCGATTGCAGCGCCATGCTGACGGGGCTGGGCAAAAAGTTCACCGTGACATGTCCAAACAGGGACGCGCTTCTTGGCGCCATCCAATCCCCCGGCGGCCTGCTTATCCTCACGGCGCACGTCGGATCGATCGAGATCGCCGCCCCCCGCATGTCGCAGTTGCTTGGAGGCCGCAGGATGCACTTTGTGATGTATCAGGATATGTCCGATGAGACGGAGCGGTTTCGGGCCGAGAAATGGCGGTCGCTTCAAACCTTTAACATCATCAATTCAATGGATGCCGTGGCCGCAAGTATTCAAACCGCACGGGCGCTGATGGCGGGGGAGGTGGTCGGTATGCGCGCCGATCGCAGAGTGTCCGACCGGTACATCCCTGCGGACGTGTTGGGGGCCGAGGCGCGTCTGCCGCATGGGCCCTTCATGGCGGCAGTTGCCACGGGGGCGACCGTGGTATTTGCCTTTACGTTTCGCACGGGATATCGGCGTTATGAACTCTGTGTCAGCATGCCCCGAACTTATCAGGTCAACGACCCGGATGACAAACCACAAATCGCGCAGCGGATCGCCAAGGAATATGCATCAGCGCTTTCTGATGCGCTTCGCCGGTTTCCGCTCCAGTGGTTCAATTTCTATCCCTTCTGGGAAGCGGCCAGCGGCCCGCAACAGGGCGCCAGTACCGCCGAAACCTCCAACACCGGCTGATTTTCCCTTTGCAGAGTAACATCGACCGCGAAGGTGCCGTGCGTCTGGGGCGTCAGATGGATTTCCATGGTGGACTCATCACCCGGGCGCACGGGTAAATAAAATTTGACGCTCTGAATGGTTTTGTATTCAAGCCGATATCCAAAGGATTGGAGAATCTCCAGCATCAGTTCCAGCAGGCAATGGCCGGGGGCGATGGGATCGCCGGGAAAGTGGCCTTTGAACATGATCGCGTCGGGTGGAAAGTAGGCGGTAGCACGGTAGCGCTGAGATGCTGCATCCTGCTCGAGATTGGATAATTCAATCCCGGACGGCAGGTGGGCTCCACGGTGCGGATCGCTCACGATGCCCCCGTTTTCGTGCGAATGAAATCGGCCAGTGAGCCGATGGTCGTCAGCGCGGCGCGGCTCGCAGGGTCTTGATCATCGAGTCGGACTGAAAAGTGCTTATCCAACAGGACGGCGATTTCCAGCGCGTCAACGGAGTCCAATCCGAGCCCCGGTTTGCCAAAGATAGGCGTTTCAGCGGTTATTTCCGCAATGGGTACCTTGAGTCGAAGATTTTTATGCAGCAATTCGATGAGTCGCGTCTGAATATCAGGCATTGGTTGTCCCATGAGAAAGATACAATCTTCCAGTGCAAACGATCCGATCGCCGATCTGAGCTCGGCCGATCCACAATGATTTGCCGCCGTAATCCAGCACATGTTCCACGATAAGCTCGATGGTAAAAGGAGGGGCAGGCAGTGCGAAAAATTCAACATCCCGCAACTGCGCCAGCCGCATGTGCCCAAGGGCGCCCGCTTCACGGCCCGCCTTTGCGGCGGCATAACACGCGGCGGTCTGCGCGAGCATTTCAATCAGCGTGGTCGGCCGAAAATGTTGAATGGTTTCGCTTTTCGGGCAATCGCGATTGGGAATGTATTTGCTGCCGGCTGCGGTATTTACATCAACAAGCCAAGCCCGGTCAATCCAAATCGCGGGATTTTTATGCGGGATCATGTCGACTAAATTGGTAATTCTTGCGACCTCCAGTCTATTGCCGCGTGTGACAATATAACCGGGGAGCGGTGCGCAGGGTACCCTTGGTTTGGGTCGGTAACTGACTTTCTCGTGCGGCATGCGCAAAATAAACCATCAAACGGGTTATACTCGCTCCCTCGGTCGGATTGGGCTAAGGCAGGCAAGGTTTCAGGCGTTGAGCCGTTAATCCTACGGCTCATCCGTCAGGCTTAACGCCGGATGATGTGGTATCAGTGACTCGCGGAGGCAGCCGATATGGATTTCACGGATTGGGCCGGCCTGCGGGAGCGGTATTTTGCGACGCTGGCGAGACAGTGAGGATGTCGTGATAAATAAGCAGGCATTGAAAGACCCCAGAACGATCAAACTTCTATCAGCCGCAGTGGTATTTGTCATTGCGGTGGTATGGCTGATACTTCATATAGGCGATTTTTTCGGCCCGCCGCCGAATCGGATCGTGGCATTTTATCAGTACCAACGGATGAATGACCGTACTCGGCGCTGGCGCCGTTTTCGCCTCCCCGATCAGTCCGCCACTCCTCCCCAACCTCGGATGATTTACGAATTTGCCGGCCGAAAGGACCGCATTCAACTCGTGAAATATCCCGATAATCCGAAAATCAGTCTGATTATCGACGAATTGCCTCCACGCGGGAATGGATACTGGCGGCGGCAGCACCCCAAGTGGCTTGACACGGTGCTGAGCATCAACGATCCGGTGGAGCAGGCGTTAACCTTCGCGACCATGCGTGGCACGCAGGCCGTCAGATTCTGGCTCATCAGTTGCGGAGCAGACTCCTCGGCGATCACCCAGGCGAAACTCTCTGCCGCTAATTTCACCGCCGCCCGGTCGCTGCTTGATACTCAGGAACATGAGGGGCTGGTCCACCCGCATCTACTTCATAAAATTGAAAAGAATCTGGCGATATTCCTCAAAATGCCGGGAGATCCAGTGAAGGATCCCACACGGCAACATATGGCCAGAAAAATCTATCGCGAAGGAAATCAGTTCTATGACGAACTCGAAGCCAAACGGATGAAATATACTTTGCGATACGTCAAGGCGATTGAATCGAATTTATCATCGAGTGTCAAAACGCGTATCGCCCGTCGGATTGATCGAATCCTGGCTCGGTTCAAGAAAGGCTGATCCGGGCAACGATCGTAAGCCCCGATGCCCGGCGAAACTCTCCGAGTCTACGCCCGGCCTTGTAACCACCTCGGGCTCTCATCGCCGTCTGCGCCCATGGCCATGAAAAAAGCTGATTTCGCTCGTCCCCCGCGCGATTCCGCATCGGCTCCGCCCCTGATTTTCAATTCTCGTCCGCTGAGCCCAATCCTACTTCCATCCCTTTTCCCATGAATATCCTGCATAACTGGGTATAATCTTGAACGGCGGAATTTGGTGCGTTAGCCTGTTATCCGAGACATTGGAGGTCGAGGTACACATGCCTGTTAAGTCTCAACCACGTCACAAGCGATTACTCAGGCTCTGCCTGGTGCCCATCGGCTGGGCGCTCTGGCTCTTCATCCTCCTTTCCATGCTCTCGTATCACCCCTCCGACCCCACCATCCTCAACAGCTCCCCGGCTTACTACGCCGGACATGTTGCCGGGCATAACTGGTGCGGCATCTTCGGGGCCTCCATCTCCGCCCTGCTGATGAACAACCTCGGCCCGGGGGCGTGGGTGCTGCTGATCATGCTCGGCGCCGTTCTCGTGGTTTTCAGCGTCGGCGGCAACGTCACGCAACTGATCTTCCGCCTGCTTGGCGGCGTGGTATTAATTGCAGGTGTCAGCGGCTTGGCCAATCTGCTCCACATGGACACCTCCCTTCCCGCCGGGCCGGGCGGCATGCTCGGTATGGCGATTGGATCGATTCTTAAACGCACCCTTTCCACTGCCGGCTCGGCTCTGGTCCTTGCGCTGGCCGTGATTGTCGGCCTGTTGCTGGCCGCCGATGAAATCGTGCTGGCGATTTTTCCCATGACAGCCAAGGCCCTGAAAAAAGTGCCCGCCGATGAGATTGCCGGCACCGCTGGCACGCTGGCCGGTGGACTCTGGGGATGGATCGCCAAAGGATTCTCCGCCATCTTTACCCGCAAACCCGCCGCCAAAGGCAAAAAGCCGAAGGTTGCAGCGGTTAAATCCGTCGCCCCCGCGACCGCCCCCGCCGCTGTGGGCGCGGCAGACTCCGCCGCGACTCTCGCCGCACCGGAACCTGCTGAGCCGGAACCCATCGCCGCCGATGCCGATGGTGATGCACCGGCCCCGCAGCCGCCGCGAGAAGAGCCGATCGTCCGCCGCCCCAAAGTGATTAATATCGAAGCGCTGCTCCCCTTCCGCAGTGCCCCGCCGCCGGCCACCAAGCAGGATCTGGGCAACTTCCGCCTGCCGGGGCTGGACCTGCTTGCCGATGCCGAGCCGCAGAATACCGACGGGCAGGAAGAGGCCGTGCGGCAGAAGGCACGCGATCTGGAACAGTGCCTGCAGAGCTTCAAGTTGGATGTCAAAGTGGTGGCCATCGACACCGGTCCGGTGGTGACGCTTTACGAACTGGAACTGGCCCCCGGTATTAAAAGTGAAAAGGTCGGCAGCCTTTCCAAAAATATTGCCCGCGCATTAAAAAGCCCGCCGGTGCGCATCATCGACAACATCCCCGGCAAATCCACCATGGGCGTCGAGGTGCCCAACACCGATAAAGAACGTGTCCGCCTCAAGGAGCTTATGCTCCTGAGCGAAAACACCATGGCCAAGATGGCCCTGCCCATGTGCCTGGGCAAGGACGCCTCCGGCAACCCGCTGGTGGAGGATCTGGCCCGCATGCCCCACCTGCTCATCGCCGGCACCACGGGATCGGGCAAATCCGTCTGCATCAACGCCATTATCATGTCGCTGCTGCTCACCCAGCGGCCGGACCATGTTAAATTTATCATGGTCGATCCGAAAATGGTCGAAATGCAGGATTACAAATCGGTTCCGCATCTCATGTCTCCCATCATCGATGACATGACAAAAGCCGAGGGAATGCTCTCCTGGGTGGCCGACAAAATGGACGAACGCTACGAAACCCTTTCCGAAGCGGGCGTGCGGCACATTCAACAATTTAATCAGCTCAGCCGCGAGGATATTCTGGATCGCTTCAAACCCTCCACCCCGGAAGAGGAAGCGCGTATTCCGTTCCACATGCCGTACATCGTGGTGTTGATTGACGAACTGGCCGATCTGATGATGACCAGCAAGGAAGTGGAAAGCCACATTGTCCGCATCGCCCAGAAGGCGCGGGCCGTGGGGATTCATTTAATACTTGCCACGCAGCGGCCGGAGGCGACGGTCGTCACCGGGCTGATCAAATCCAACATGCCGGGGCGCATCTGCTTTCAGGTACGCTCCAAGATGGACTCGCGCATCATGCTGGATCAGAACGGCGGCGAGGTGCTGCTGGGCCAGGGCGACATGCTGATGCTGCGGCCGACGGGCGGGGCCCTGCTGCGCGGGCAGGGGGTGTTCGTAGACGATGCCGAGATCAAGCAGGTGTGCAAATTTCTCGCGGATGTCGCCCAGCCGGAATTTCATCCGGAGCTTATGCAGCTTGGCGCCCCGACCGGCCTGCAGGAATCGGAAAAAGATCCCCTTTTCAACGAAGCGGTGGATATTATTATTGAAACGCAGCGTGGCTCGGTAAGTCTGTTGCAGCGGCGGCTGGCGATCGGGTATTCCCGTGCCAGCCGGCTCATCGATCAGATGCGGGCGGCGGGGATTGTGGGGGCGTACAAGGGGAGTCAGGCCAGCGAGGTGAATATCACGGCGGAGGAGTGGGAGCAGGTGAAGAATTCCGAGGCGGCAGCCAAGGCGGAGGAAACGCAGAGCGTGCCACCGTCGGATGAGGAAGATGCCGCCGATTCCGATTCGGATGAATCACACAACGGATAATATATCTTTTATGATTGTTGGCGGCGATGCGTCCGCCGGAACGAAGCGAATTGGTCGTTGGGGTGAGGCGATTTTGCACCTCGGCGAGCGGCCCGCCGAAAGCACGACCCGCGCCCAGGCCATGGCGGGCCGGGAATCGCGCAATGGCCTCTGCCGCCACCCCGACCTTCCCCGTGTCTGGGTGTCCAACCCCATCAAGCACCTTACAACGGAAGAAGTGTGGGCATTTCTCCTGCAAAAGCCGAACCCGTGGGGGGCGACAACCGGCCATTGTCCAAGCTCTACGCCAGCGCCTCCAACGGGGAATGCCCAATCCAGATCGACACCAGCACGCCCAGTTGCGGCAACTCGAGATTCGGCTGCTGGACATGTACCGTTGTAGAACGCGACAAGGCCAGTGAGGGCCTTCTCGCAGCCGGCGACGAGCGGATGGAACCCCTCATTGAATTTCGTGGCGCGTTACAGTTTTACCGTGACCCGGCGAACGGTAAGCGTGACATGAAACGCAAGAACGGTGACGAAGGCCCCGGCCCGCTGCACATTGAGGCAAGGAGGGAGCTCCTCTCCCGGCTCCTCGGGCTGCAGGAGGAAACCGGACTTAGGTTGATAAGTGATGACGAATTGTTCATAATTCAACAACTGTGGAAAAGCGCCCGCCGCCCCGACGATGGCGGCGGTGTGGCACGTATTGTCACACGTCAGAAGGGGGTCATCGCGAGCGAGCTGAAGGAAGTCGAGCGCCTGCGCGAACTCGAAGACCAGGTTGCTGCGGAAAAGGGAGTTCGTGCGGAAACGCTCCGCCGCATGATCGGCAAGGTGGACGAATTCAGCGAAAGCCACAGGGCGGTAGGCCTTCCGGATGATCTGCTGCCCATTCTCAAGGACGATGTCGCGTGCGTTGACCCCGAGCAGGCGTGGTTGGTGGCCCAGGGCAACAGGTTATGACGCCGCCGCAGGCTCGCCCGTATCCACACTTCACGGAGGCGTTCAGAATGAACGAGGGATCAACTCCCCCTGAATTTACCCGATGGCTGAATGTTCTAAGCAACCTGCGCTACGATCCCGCCAGCGGCGTTGCGCCGCACAAACCGCTTTTGTTACTCGTGGTGTGCGACCTTGCCGAAGGGGGTAAACTCGACGGGGCGATTCTGCGCCGTGATGGAGATATGGCTTTTCGCTTCAGCGCTTTTTGGAGAATCGTTGCCGAGCGTCGGCGCACGAGGCCGGACGCGAAACTTCCATTCTTTCACCTCCGCACGGAGGGAGTTTGGACGCCACTGGAGGCCGACGGGAGGCCCGCACAGGATCGTAGCCATGCAGTAACTGCCCGGCTTGACGCGTCATTCCGGCTTTGCCTCAACGACGCGGCCTTTCGCACGCTGGCCCGCCGCACGTTGATCGCAAGGTATTTTGAACCGGGTGAACGGGCTGAGCTTTACAGTTTGGTTGGGCTCGATGTCCCATCCGACGATATTGCCACGGCGGACGCCACCCGGTTTTTGGGACCAAACGAATTGCAGTCCAAGCGTGACGCCAAATTTTCGGTGCGTGTGCTGCCCGCATACAACTACACATGCGCCCTGACGCGATACCGGATGATGTCGGAAGACGGAACGACTTCCGTGGACGCGGCGCATATTCACCAATTTTCGCGAGGCGGAAGTAGTGATCCGACCAACGGAATTGCGCTGAGCAAAACGGCCCACTGGCTATTTGACCACGGCTTCTGGTCCATCACAGCAGATTTGCGGATTGTCGTTGCCGAGAGTCGCTTTGAGGAGGCCGGTGAGGAAGCATTTCTGCTGAAAAAGATGGCAGGACGTGGCTTGCTGAGACCCGTGAACGATAAGTACCTGCCCGACCAGCAATGCCTGGCCTGGCACCGCCGACGACACAAGTTCGACTAAAGGACGGAAGCCGCCATTCGGGCTGCATTGTTGCTTTCGGTGCACAGGACGTAAAAATAATTTCTCGGGGCGACGCGTTGATCAGCTCCGCTACTTGGGCGCGGGCCGCCTCGAGGACGCCCTTAAGCTTGGCGCCGAAACGGTAGGTGCTCGACGGATTCCCCCAGTGGTCGCTGAAATAAGGCAGCATGGCCGCCAAAACCTCCGGGTGTACCGGCGTGGTTGAATTATGGTCGAGGTAAATCATCTGCGTATTCTATACTGCAGTACGGTGCGGTGGCCATCGTGGGCCACAAGCGGCGCCGGGCGGCAGGGGCCGAACAAGTGTAACTGACCCCGGCCCGTGAGCAATCCGCAAACGAAATTTGAAATCTCAAATCTGTTGCCGCTGATCCCGGCCCGTGGATAGGCGCGAGGGTGAGACGCCCCGAACTCGCGATGAGAATTCGCGATAAGAAGATGCTGGCCTGTGTTCCCCGCCGATCCCTGCGATTGTGGCCATTTCACGCCTCTTGAAGCAAAAATCGCCGTCCAAGCCCTTGATAAGCCCTGAAGAGATGAAAAATGGCCAAATTGGTGTACCAAATCGCTGTTCCGGACGTTATAGTGATGATAGGGATATCTGCCCGTCGAGCTTCGGCAGGCACCCCTGTGTGGGAACAGGAATGGGTTGCTCTTGGGGTAAATAACATGAACCAGCATCGGCAATTCAAATGGGCGGCTCTGTGGTGTGCGGTCATTTGTCTGGCTGCGTCCGTGTCATGGGCGAAGTTTGTCAACCCCAAGGCGTGGATACCGCCCAAGGCTAATCATGTTCGGATGTCGGGCGGAGAATCCACTGCTCCGCTGCCCCTGCCCGCCACACCCATGCGCCGCAGCGAGCATCATCGCAAGCCCGCGCCTCCGGCGCTGATCGGCATGCTCGACCTCAACGTGATCAGCGGGCATCGGGTTGTGAATTACCCCACCGAAACCATTGATATTGAAACCCTGATGAACTGGACCAATGTGGCCCTGGGACAGCATTACCGCTATGTGCAGGTCAACCCGATGCGGTTCAGTTACAGCCCCACACAGCTTCCGATTCTGTACATCACCGGCTGGACGCCGCTGCCCAAATTCAGTCAGGCCGTTCTGGAACGCCTTCGCGGCTATGTGATGGCGGGGGGAACGATCTTAGCCAACTCAAGCTGCGGCCGCCCGGCGTTTAATAAAAGTGTCATGGTTCTGGAGCATGAACTTTTCCCCAATCGCCCGTTTGCTCCGCTGCCGCTGGATGATCCTCTCTATCACTGCCTGAATAAAATCAGCTCGATGCGGGTGCGGGTGGGGCTGGGGCCCTGGAAAAAGATCCCGCCCTATCTGGATGCGATGTATCTGGGGTGCCGGGCGGCGATCATCTTTTCCCCTGTGGATATGAGCTGGGGGTGGAATGCCGCCCAGCGGCCGATCAAGGGGGGCACGCTTTACGATCAGCACGACGCTCTCCGGTTGGGGGCCAATATTCTCACCTATGTGCTGGCGGATTATCGCTACGCCCGGGCGTTTCAGATTCAGAAAATTTATCAGCAGTCGCGCATTCCGACACGCGATCAGCTGGTCTTTGCCCAGGTGGTCAACAACGGCGATTGGAATCCCACGCCGCACGGACTGCCGAACCTGATGAAATTTATCGACCAGAAAACGACGCTCAGTGTGCAGTTCAAACGTGTGAAAGTCACGTTGGACAGTGCCAAGATCGGGCAGTACCCGATCCTGTATATGACCGGCCTGCGGAATTTTTCCTGGACGCCGCAGCAGGTGCACAATCTGCATAATTATCTCCATGCTGGCGGGGTGTTGCTGGTGGATGACGCGATGGGGGCCGGGGCGTTTGATCAGGCTTTCCACAAGGAAATCGCACTCGTATTGCCGCACCATAAGATGCATATTCTGCCGCAATCAAGCCCGATCTATCACGATCTGTTCAATCTGCAGCAGGTCAACTATTCACCCGTTGTGGCGGCGGCTAATCCGGACCTCCACAGTCCGGTGCTCCAGGCGATCATGCTCGATGGAACGCCTGCGGTCATCTACAGCCGCATCTCCCTTTCCAATGGATGGGAGGATCTGCCCAATCCATACGCCAAAGCGTACAGCACGCACTCGGCCCTGGAATTGGGGGCGAACATTCTGGTCTATGCCACCACACATTGATGGCTTCGGGCGCCGGAAAAATCTTCGCCCGGTAGTTGCGTTTCTGAGATTCTTGCGAGTGTCTTTCGGTGCCGGGATGCGCACTGAATACCTGCCTGTCAAAAGAGCCGGATCAACGTGCGAAATCAGACCGTTGCGAATCGGATGAACGCGCCCGGCGGCAGATTAAATGGCGTCGCCGCCCTCGGTGCCGTCACTGATCCGGATGACATTTTCCAGCGGCAGCACGAATATCTTTCCGTCGCCCACCTGACCCTTGCCGCCCGGCCCGCTGCGGGCGCCGGCTTTTATGGCCTCAATCGTGGGTTGGACGAACGCCTCGTTGACGGCAATTTCCAGACGAACTTTACGAATCAGATTCACCTGCATCGCCTGGCCGCGAAAGTATTCGGTATGCCCCTTCTGGCGGCCATAACCCTGTACATCGCTGACGGTAAGGCGGAACACCTCGACGCTGCTCAGGGCCTGCTTGACGGCTTCGAGCCGGAACGGCTGAATAATAGCGACAATCAACTTCATGGAAATTCTCCATTCTTGTCCGGGGCGCCAAATAAACGACCCGGAAACATACTAAATTTCGGCCGACAACCGCAGCGGCCGATGAACCCGGTCAGGAGTTGGCGGGCACAACGATCGATGTTTCCGGCAGCGCTCCGATATCCCACGCCGCTTCGCCATGGATGCCCAAGTCCAATCCTTCCACCTCGACCACATCCGGTACGCGGAGTCCGATGGTGGCTTTGACGATCCAACCGACAATCAGCGTGCCCAGAGCGACAAACACCACCGTGCTCACCGCCGCGAGAAGCTGAATGAGAAACTGATGCACATCTCCCTGCAGCAGTCCGCGCACGCCGTTCACGGCGGCAACGGCGAAGAGCCCGGTGAGCAGCATTCCGAGAAATCCGCCGACACCGTGCACGCCGAAAGCATCGAGGGAATCATCATAGCCGAGGCGGGCTTTTATCTGCACGGCGAGATAACAGACGGCGCCGGCGAGGATGCCGATGATGGGGGATGCCCAGATGGCGACAAATCCGCAGGCCGGGGTAATGGCCACCAGCCCGGCGACAATACCCGATGCAAGTCCGAGGGTGCTCATGCGGCGGTGGTGAATGTATTCCGCCATATTCCATGCAAAGCCGGAAGCCGCCGCCGCCACGGTGGTATTCAGAAAAGCGATGCCCGCAAGTCCGTCGGCCGCACCGGCGGAGCCTGCGTTAAAGCCGTACCAGCCGAACCAGAGAATTCCAGCGCCCAATAAAGTCAGAGCCAGGGAACTCGGCTGCAGCACCTGATTGGGATAACCATTTCTGCGACCGATCAGCAGTGAAAGCATCAGTCCGCCGACACCGGAGGCGATTTCGACAACCGTCCCCCCGGCAAAATCGGCCACGTGCAGTTGATCCAGCCATCCTCCACCCCACACCCAGTGCACCAGCGGGTCATAGACAAAAGTGGTCCAGAGCAGGACAAAGAGCAAAAACGAGCTGAATTTCATCCGCTCCACGATGGAACCGGCAATAACCGCCGGGGTAATCATCGCAAACATGGCTTGAAACATGCAGAAGACGGTTTCAGGGATACAGTGTCCGCTTTGTGCGACGGCGTGGTGCGGGCCGATACCGATCAGCAGGATATCCGCAGGGTTCCAACCGATGATGCCTCCATGATCGGTGCCAAAACCGAGCATATAACCAAATAAAATCCACTGGAGAACAATGACCACCAGCGCGGTGTAGGAATGCATCATGGTGGCCAGAACATTTTTCTTGCGCACCATGCCGGCGTAAAAGAGGGCCAAGCCGGGGATCATGAACATGACCAGTGCGGTGGAGGCCATCATCCATGCCGTGCTGCCGGTATCGATTTTTACGGCGGGGGCTTTCAGATGGGGGGGCAGATGTGAAGCCGCTCGGCAGATGCCGCCGCTAAAAACGGCCAAGCCGAGTATCACGATCATGAGTCGAATGACCATGCGGCGCCGGACCGCAAGTTGAAAATCGAGCCTGTGCGATGGCTGTGTGTACATATACCGCATTCCTCCGCCGGTTGATTTCCGCCTGCTGCCTGCACCGGCAGGCACGCGCCCCGATACAGTGCCGCTTTTAGTCGCTTCTGCCCATAAGGACGGCAATGAAATCGGGAGAATTATCAAGAATTAGGCATGGAAAAGCAAATACGAACAGAAATCAGCCGCATCAACCCCAAGACGCCTTAAAATGGCGAGCAGCCGTTGAGAGAACGCCGCAAAAAGTAGCGTTGTGGTCGCGGGTTGCTTAATGATGCTTCGCTTGCTACGCAAAATGACGCTGCTTTGGCTTGAAATATGAAACCAACCCCGAGCTTATGCGTTCAGACAGAAGAGCACGCTCGTCGGGGGCGGACGTCGGCTACGATGACATTTGTCGCAGGCGAGATATACTCCATGGTTCGTGGCAGTAGACACCACACCACTGAACGAGTGTGTGCGGTCGGTTGAAATCGGCCGAGGCGACGCATTGGCAGGAGTCAAACATAGATGAAGCACGGCAAAGAAAATCCGTTTTTGAAATTGATGGCGGTTGTCGCGGGCACGTCGCTACTCGCGATGGCGGCATCCAACGGCGCAGCGATCGCGGCTCCTCCGATGATCCAATATGTTCCCAAAAATGCCATTCTTTACATTGGCATGGCCGGCGCCCCGCACGAGTGGCCGGGATATGAGGGTTCAAATTTACAGATGCTCATAAGCCGGAGCCCGCGGCTGCAGAAATTGCTCAAAAAATCGCATTCGGCATCACCCGCCGGTGAATCGTCTTCCAAGTCGATGGGGGAGGTGTTCGGCCATCCTCTCGCCATTTACCTCACGAATATTAAGGGGGCCACCCAAGGCGGGCAGCCGGATGGCAATCTCGGTATTGTCATTCAGGCGGGTAAAGATTGGAAAGCCGTGCTCAAAACCATCAGTGATTCCCCACTTTCAGCCGGGGAAAAGCGCGGGCATGTCGGCGGCATCGTGTACGATATTTTGCAGCCGACGCCGACGGAATTGCGTCTGCTGCGCAATCCGGGGCAGCCCGGGGCAACTTTCGCCGCCAACACGCATTTCCAGACCCTGACGGCGCAACTCGGGCCGATGTCCGCGGATGCGTGGTATGTCAACATTCGGAAACTTGGCACTCAGTTATTGAATGGCCATTATGGACAGGGGACGGCGCAGATGCTGCCGCTGATTCAGAAGGTCTATGAGGGTTCAGGCTTGGGCAACTACACGGCGATGGCCGGTGGCGGAGGGTTCCAGGGGAAGAACTACGTCTACCACATGAAGGCCGTGATGGCTAAAAGTGAAAAAAATGATACCGCCGGGCTCAAGCGTATGCTGGCACTGGTGCCTGAAAATGCGGCCAGCGTGGCGACCTACCACTTCGATCTGGCGGCGATGTACAAGACCATTGAGAACATCGGCAAACAGGCGGGCTTTGCTGCTCGCATCAAGCAGGGGCTCACCCAGGCCGGCACGCTCGCGGGCATCAGCCTGCGCCGCGATATCATCGATGCTTCAGGGGCCCGATGGGTTACATTCACCGTGCCTGATAAGGCGGGAATGTACTCGACAGTTACCGAAAGTATGCTCAGACATCCGGAAAAGTTTTCCAATGCCCTGCAATCGATTGCACCGCTGGCTCTGATGGCGATTAACGGTCTCCGCCAGCAGCGAAATCCCAACGCCACACCGATTACCCTTAAGGCGAAGAAGGTCGGCACCGACACGATCTACAGCATTCATGGTGCGGGCATCTCATGGTGCATCAGCGGCAAGCGATTGATTGTGGCAGAATCCGTTTCCTCGATCAAGCAGGCGCTCCAGAACCAATCGCAAAAAAATATCATGGACAATCCCACATTTGCCGCCGCTTACCGAACCATGGCTGCGGATCACGGCCTGACGGACGTATCGTGGATCGATTCTCCCAAACTCCTGCCGCAATCTTATCTCTGGCTGCTTAAGGCGATTCAGAGAGTTGATGGTGCACGCCCCGCACTCGCCCGGTATATTCGTCCCAGCGACATGCCGAAACTGAGTCTGCTGCAGCGATATCAGCAATTCTCTCAGAGCGCCCAGTGGTATACCCCGCACAGTTGGGAATTGGCCATTCATTCATCCTTGCCGGTGGGTGAAGTGCTTACGCCGCAGTCCGCGAGTTTCATGACGGATATTTCCAATCCACTGGTCGGCAAAATCATCGCCAATTTGGCGGTGGTAGGCTTCGTCAAACGCGCCCAGCAGGTTGAGGCGCAGCAACCGGGGCAGGCGGGAAACGCGGGTCAGGCACAGGGGACACCCGCACCGGCCCAGCCTGCAGCGAATTGATTTCTACGGCGATTCGGGGTCGTTGGCGCATCGTTCAATATGAGCAGCGTCATACAGCGGCCCCGTTGCCGCCTGCATACCGGGACATCGCCTCGCGGCATGGTGCCAGTGCTCTTCGCTCTCAATGTTCTGCTTCCAGAATGGCCAGGTGCGGCACTGCGTGGGGCGTACCGGATAAATTTTGCACAGGGCCTTGCCTCCGCTGCGCTGTAAAAATATGCAGTCGTAATTCGGATGCTCGGTAAGGCTGATGCCGCCGGTCAGTTGCCGCAGGTACCGCCGGGCAAAGTCTTCCACGGCCAGGCCGAGAAATTCTGATATCGCGAGGATATCGCGATCGGATACCCATACATAGCCGGGCCCGCCGGAGCAGCAGTTGCCACATTGCGTGCAACTGAAGTGCAGCCCCTTTTCATACCAGGGGGGCTGAGGCTCTTTGAGAATTCGCAGGCGATGTCGTTTCGGCATATCGGTCACGCCGCGTAGTGTAATGCAGGACTCTGCAGGGGAAAAATGACGGTGCCGCGAGACGCTACCATTGGATTCGATTGCCTCGCCCATCGGTGTAACTGCCGAAGAGAATGAAAACTGTGTCGGAGAGCCACCACGGGATCGTGATGATCAGGCCGTAAACGGACAGGGAAAGCAGCAGCATGAGGATGCCGCGGATGTAATTGCCGGCGTAAAAATGGTGAAAGCCCAGAAGTCCAAAAACCACGCAAATCAACAGGGCGACAAGAATATGGCGGGAAGAGCGATGACGGACAAGTTCACGCTGAGCCTGCGCAAAATGGTGCCCGGAATGGAGGCCCGAATGGTAACCCTTGTGGGAGGTGTAAAAAACACCCGTACCGGGTACGCCCACGGTTCGGCGTATGCCGGTTCGTCCGATGGTGACATGGGCTCCGCGGAAGCCGGCCGACAGCGACGCCCCATGTTTTGAGAAATTGACGGTGAGACCGGGCGCAACCCGCACCCGCCTGAAGAATCTCATGTAACCCATCGACCACCCCCTGCCCGAAAAAAGACGCTTGCGATCATGGTAACACTTGAATCGGCAAGCTCAAGACGCTTGGTTGTTTTCATCAAGAGGAATTTCTAATTTATTCTGGAACATTGAAATTCGCCGGCCGCCCGACCGCCCCGCGATGGGCGGTTTTGTGACTCTGGTATCCCGAGTGCGGCCGGTTAAAATCATGGGTCGTAAGCTCAAACGGGAGAATGCTGAAACATTGAAATGCCTCAGCAGGGGATACATTCGGGCGACGCAATTTTTGGGAGTTCGCTTATGGGGCTGATTTGGTGGATATTCTGGCTGATCGAAATTATCCTCATCCTCTACTGCCTGATCGATGTTATTTCTAAAGGTAAATCCACCGGGTGGAAAGTTCTTTGGGTGATCGTTATCTTTATTTTCCCGCTGCTTGGATCCATCCTGTACATACTCATTGGTAAAAACACCTGACCCCGCGGTACAACGAGCCGGTTGCGATGTAAGGTTTTCGAGCGGCATGATATTGACGGATGTTGATATATGTGCGCGTGCCGGGTCGGCTCTCGCCGCAGTTCGATGGTCGCCGGGGCGTGGTGGGCGTTTTTTCTCGGTTTCGGCGCAGACGTTTTCACATCGCGTGGTTTTGGCAGCGATTCGGGGTTGATGATGAGGTTGTGGACCGCACCGTGCCGGCAGCCGATCCGTGACGGCGTCGTCAGAGGCCGGAATAGATAGCCCGTGATATTTTGGAGAGTTTCACCGGCGAGAGACTTTTACCTTCATAGCGGGGAGCGGCAGCCAGGATGGTGGCAAACATCGCGTGCACCACCATGATGGTGG
>JAKAVA010000088.1 GCA_021827645.1 Planctomycetota bacterium | reverse complement strand
GATAATCATTGCGTCCCTTGTAGCGGCGAAGCCGCAGCGCGTGGAGAATCTTGGAATCCGGCAGCCACTCCAGGAACAACCGGAGGGTTTTCAAGTCCGGGGAATCATCCAGAGATTCCCAGTTGAAAAGTCTACCGGTGGTGGGGATACGCATGGAAGCACTCCGTTGCATGAAACACCGGGCGGGCCACCAACGGCCGCCGTAAGGCTAACTACTATACACCGCAACCAATGCCCGCGTCAAGTGCGGTATGGTGTAAAAATTCCGGACGGATTTGATTATGGGGCCTGAACCGCATCGAAACCGCGAATCCAGACGACTCCAAAATCAAATTCTGGTGTAAAGCAATTCTCACCAACCCCGCCCGGCCCGTCGCCATGCTGTAATACCAACATCGCAACCGGCCCGACGCGCGATGTTCATAGTGTCCACAGACACTCGAATGTTTTAGCATTTACAGGCTGATCCGGCACAAATGTCAGGGTTCAAACGGGGATTTACTTTCATTCAGGAAAGCCGATAATCCGCTTCAGTGATCAAAGTCGTCCTGAGTGTTTTGGGCCGAGAGCATCGCGTATGGCAATATATTAATTGTGAAAGAGTTACCTGTGACGAAACGCATCAAGAGTCATACCAAGGTCAATCGTCGGGAATTTCTTTCTACAGCGGCCGCTTTGGGAGCGGTGGCAACGCTATCCGGCTGCTCACTGGAATCCAACCCACAGCCACAGCTATGCGACGATGGGAAAAGGGCCTTCGTCACCGGACTATCGGATACCGCATATAAAAAAGCCCGGCAGCGTGCAGCGGCTGTAGTGCGCCGAATGACACTGGCGGAAAAAATCAGTCAGCTTGGTAATACCGCGCCGGCAATCAACCGGCTTGGAATCAGCAGTTATCAATATTGGTCGGAGGCGTTGCATGGCTATACGGGCCCTGGAGGCGTCCGCGCGATGGGAGCCACCAGTTTCCCGCAGCCTTTGGCTTTGGCAGGGGCGTGGAATCCGCAATTGAGTCTGCGTGTCTACGAGGCGGTCTCTGATGAAGTTCGCGCTTGGCATAACCGCGCCGGTGAGCCATTAACATTTTATTCACCCCAGACACTGAATTTGCATCGAGATCCACGGTGGGGGCGTTGTGAAGAAGCGCCGGGGGAGGACCCCTGTCTCGCCTCTACTCTGGTGGTACAGATTATTCGTGGTATGCAGGGTGATGACCCCAATTATCTGAAAACCACGGCTTGTGCCAAGCACTTCATGTGCAACAACTGTGAGGACGATCGTCTCGGTCACTCGGCCTGGGTCAACCCACGCAGTTTTTGGGAATACTATACACGGGCGTATCGTGCTGCTGTCATGGAGGGTGGCGTTTTTACCGTGATGGGGGCATACAACGGTATCAACGGGATACCATGCTGCGCGGACCGCTTTCTACTGACGGATTTGTTACGAAAACGATGGGGATTTCGCGGATACGTTACCTCGGATTGCGATGCAGTCTATTGCATTTACAATCCCCATCAGTATGTGCCGACGTTGCATCAGGCGGCAGCATTAGCCATACAGGCGGGTTGCGATCTCAACTGCGGCGACACGGTACAGAAACATCTGGGTAAGGCGGTCGCCGATCAGTTGGTCAGTGAAGCGGACATAAGCCGGGCTGTAACGCGCATTCTGACGGCGCGTTTTTTACTGGGCGAATTCGATCCCCCGGAAAACGTTCCTTACAACAAGATCAGCTTTACTGTGGTGGATTCGCCGGCACACAGGGAATTGGCGGTTGAAGCGGCACGGCAGTCGATCGTGCTGCTGAAGAATGATAATAATTTTCTGCCCCTTAAAAAATCCGAGCTCAAAACCGTGGCGGTCATCGGTCCTACGGCGGCGCAGTGCCACCTTGGTGGTTACAGCGGTGCACCGTTTGTCCACATTTCTCCCTATGAGGGTATCGTAGACGCTTTGAGCGGAGAGAGCGATTCACCACAGGATGGCCGGGTCCGGCCGCAGGACCTTCAGAGAGTCAGTCCGGGTGTGCGAACGCAGGCCTCCAGTGAAGGCGGCATGAACATTGGCTGGATCAGTAATAAATCATGGGTGGAATATAAACCTCAGAATTTTACAGGTATGGATCGCATCGCTATCAGAGTGGCAAGCCCTGATAAGGGGGCGACAATTCGTGTTCATGCCGATTCGCTTTCAGGTCCCATCATTGCCAAACTGAATGTGCCGCAAACCGGTGGCTGGCAGAAATGGAAAACCATCTCCGCCCCGATCCGCGGTATTACGGGTGAGCATAAAGTGTTCTTCAAATTCAGCGGCGGCAGCGGTGGTTCGATCTGTAATATGGAGTGGTTCCAACTTCAGCCGGTTGTCGCTTCACCGCGACACCAGCCGAGGCTCGGTCAGCCAGTAGTGATATTCAGACCGGGCTGCACCATTGATGGGCCTAAAGATGAAAAGATGTTTGCCGAGGCGGTGGAGGCAGCCAAAAATGCGGATGTGGTCGTGATGGTTTGCGGTGTGACTCAGGTTGTGGACCGTGAAGGGCACGATCGCCACGACACCCGGCTGACCGGTGTGCAGCATGAATTAATCCAGGCCTGCTTTCGGTATAATCCCAATACCGTGCTCGTGCTCAACACCAACAACACCGTAGCGGTTAATTGGGAGCAGGAAAATCTGCCCGCGATTGTCTCCGCTATTTACGCCGGTCAGGCACAGGGTACCGCCATTGCCGATGTGCTCTTCGGCGACTACAACCCCGGCGGCAAGACTTGTTGCACTTGGTACAAATCGGTGGATCAGCTCCCACCCATACATAACTACGACATCATGAAGGGCCGAACCTATATGTATTTTGAGGGTGATCCTCTCTATCCATTCGGCTACGGCTTAAGCTATACCACATTCGATATCACGGATATGCACATCGATTCCTCGGTATTATCTGAGAAAAAGTCCGTCAAGGTATCGTGCACGGTGGCCAATACGGGTTCACGCGCCGGCGCGGAAGTTGTGCAATTTTACGTTACGGTTCCCAGGTCGTCGGTGAAGCGTCCGATCAAGGAACTGGTAGGTTTTCAGCGTGTGGAACTCAATCCCGGGGAGAGCCGAAGGGTCACCTTCACACTGCCGTACACGGCACAGGCATTGTGGTATTGGCATGACAGCCTGCGTCAATTCGTACTTCAACCCGGGAAACTGAAACTGATGATCGGGCATTCGTCGTCGGATATTGATTTGACGGGAGAAGTTGAATTACAGGCCTGCACCGATGCAGAACTCGGCGGTCCGGAAACGCTCAGCACCGTGGCAGTGCCGGTGAAGGTTTCGTAATGGACATATGATATTCTCCTGAGATTTGTTGTATGATTGTTCCATCGCATGATAGGACGAAACGCTCAGCATCGATCTGAGCCTTTCCGAAATTGGACATCACGATCCGGGGAATGATAAGTCGCATAGGGATAATCTGCGGCTGCGTTTCCTATGCCCACCCATACAGACGCGGGGATAGTGCGGGCTTGAGCGGCGTCTGGCTGTTTCTCTCGCTGCAAGCCGTGATTGGAGACCAAAAACATTCCTGCATATGAATCCAAGGCAGCCAAGCAGGCCAGAGCATAACGTCGACATCTTAAGAAAGTCGTTCCGTCTTTATTGGGTCAGTTTCCTGCCTTTGCCTCCGCCATCACCTTTCGCAACTGTTTTTCGTCGGCGTTAGTCCAATACCCGCACTTGAGGTGGAGAAATACCGATGTGTAAGCCATGGTCAAATTCGTCTTGAGAATTAGAATCTTATATATCTTGCCATCTTGGTTAAGCAGGTGAATGCTCTTGATATGCATGCGCTGGTAATGTGGTACCCCGGCCGCCTGCAGCATGCGGTCTATATGCGCCCGATACGCACTTATACCGGGGGCCTGCGCATTGGTGACGAATTGCAATTCACGATCGGTGTATGCTTCCGCCCTTATGTTGGGCGCTTTGGCCACCGCTGCAAGAACATATTTCAACACCTTGTACATGCTCTGGCGAGTGGCAATCGTTTCCACACCCGGTCGGCTCTGATCCGGATACGCGGAATCCACAATGGCAATCCAGTTGCGGTCACCGTACAGCGGAAGAAGGTGCTGCAATTTACCCCGCCATGTAAGTTTCGGTGAAGACATTCGGCCGCATCCGCTCAGCGTGCATGCAAATGCTGCCACCATCAGGGAGATGCAAACCCATGGTACTTTCGTCATTATTAGAACCTCGCAAAGTATGAAACGAAAGCGAGTATATTGCAGGGCGAACGCATACTCGGATCAGGTGGAGATAAGGCGTAGGAGATAGTTTTTGTCCCAGCCGGCGATGAAGCGTTTGCCACGGATGCTCGCCTTGATCGTTTTCTCGCGCTTCAGTAGATTCAACGCCAATCGGTTCAGCCGCGAATAGTTCTCCGCCGAATGATCCACCCGCTTGCGACTCCGGTCTTCGTTGAAGGTCACATCCAACTGCCAGTGCAGATGATTCTCCACCGC
>JAKAVA010000042.1 GCA_021827645.1 Planctomycetota bacterium | reverse complement strand
GGAATTAATCCATTCAATCTTCCGCCCGCCCACCGCAGTCGGCGCCCTGGCACGCCAACCCCGGCTGCCACCGTACATCACCCCGCCAGGCCACACCCCCTCCCACTGCCCTTCGCCGGACGTTTACCGATTTCGTGTGGCATAGAGTTAAAACTCCTTGTTCAGATGGAGATGGAAAAGCCCCCTTCGAACCCTTTCGGATGATGGACTCAAAGGGGGCTGGAAGAACAAAAAAGAGCATCTTTGGGGTTATGCGACGGACGCATCCCGCAGATGCTCCAGACGGGTCTCACGCCGGGGCCGGAATCGGCGGGGTGAGGTGGATATGCGGAACGTATGACGGCCGGATTCCGCCTCGATGGCCGCCTGAACATTGGTGCCCAGTGAGCGGATATCTTTGCGGGTCAGCTGATGGACGGGGAAGAGGGATGATGACATGATAAAAAACTCCTTTCCACCCGGTGGGTGGTAAAAAAAGAACAGAACAGGACAGAACAAACAAAAGAAAACAAAAGAAAACAGCCACGCCGTGAGTTCGGCACGTGAGGGAATGGGGATTTTTAGCCGGGGTGGCTTTACTGATGCGCCGGGCAGCGACTCTTGAATGGGCAGGTGGCGCAGTTCTGGGGTGATGGGGCCGGGTAAAAATTACCCGCCGTCATCGCGGAATAGAGTTGGCGGAAGGTGTCACAGATATGCAGCGCGTTGGTGACATGGCTTTCCGGTGGCGGCACAGCACAGAGTTCAAAGACCGGCTTTTTGGCCTTGGTTAAAACGCCGAAGTGCAATTCCACCGGGGTATCACCCGAGATATCGGAACTGAGGATTTCATAGAGCCGGAGCTGATCGGCGGCTTCCGCCACCCTGGCCGGGTTCCACCGGCTGCGACTGGTCTTGAAATCCACCAGATGGATGGATCCGCCATGGGCGTAAATGAGATCAACCCGCGCCACGACCTCGGGCAGATCATCGCTCAGCGGGGAACGGAATGATTCCTCGATGCCGATGATTTCACCCGATGTCTCCGCCATGGGGCTCTGCAGAAAAGCCTTGAACATCCCTTCCGCTGTGGATTGCAGGGTGGCCTCATCCTCGTTCTTGTTGAAGCGGATCGGCACGCCCGGTTCATCTTCCTGCCGCCAGGCGTTCTGATAGGCTTCGAGCATGGCCTGATGATCGACCTTGGCGCCTTCCATCCGGCTGCGGAAAAAGTGTTCCAGACCGGTATGGACGGCGGATCCGAACTTCATGCTGGAGGCGATGAAGTCTTTGGGGGGCCGGGCGATATAGCTGTAGAAGAATTTTTGAGGGCAGGCACGCATGGTGCTGACCTGGCTCCAGCTCAGGTGATCGGGCAGGGAAGAAACCTGCGGCAGACTCACGCTGACGGGGGGAGGTTGAGCGATCATCGGGCACCCGCCTTTCCGCCGGCCACGGCCGAGGTATCGAGTGATTTAAGCAGATCGATAAGCTCACTGGCCTGTCTTAAACGAAGATCCTCAATGGCACACCCCACTTCATCGCCGCAGACCTCCTGGGCATCGAGTCCCAGTCGGTGGGCGATGCTGAAGATGGCCCGCTTCTGGGAGGCGGTGAGCGGCGGTCCATCAGCCGAGGCGACGATACGGGCCTGCTGATGGGCGGGTGTGGGACTGGGGGTTTGCACCTGCCGCGTGTAACGCCCATTGGCCTGACCGTTGGCACGGCCATGGGACTGGCCATTGATCACACCGTTGGCGGGTGACGGATGGGCGGGTTCGGCGGCGGCCCGATCCAGGGCCACCTGGGCCTGATGGTACAGATCGGCGATCTGAGCCTGAAGCTCGCCGGGACGGGCCAGCAGGGATTGATCCAGCTCGGCCGTGACGTTGATGGAATGCCCCTGAGATTGATAGTCGCGACTGGCCTTACGCGACAGGCCGACATTGATGGATAAAGGCATAAAAGACTCCTTTGCCCCCATGGGGCGGTAAGAATAGAAAACACATGCGGATATGAACGAAAAACGCTCCGGGATTCAGCGGAGAATGGCTACACCATTCTCAATCTATTATGACGCAAAATGGGGGTGAAATTAACCGGCTTTTGAACGGCGAATCGGGAATTGGGGAATTTTCTTGACCCAATATTTTGAATTGTTAGCATTACAGGCGCTTAACCCGTCAAATGTGCCAGATAAGGGAGGTAAATACATGAAAGTTGATGACGACATAGCGAGCCTTCGTTGGCTGGCGCGAGAGTTCGACGCATTGTCGGACGACTGCCTCAAGATATTTTCTGATCCAAATCAGATCAAGAACGATTCTCTGAGACGATGTTTCGTCGATAATCCTGCCAATCCATCTAATCCCTCCAATCCTGATAAGCAGAAGGAGCAAAGAGAGCAAAGGGAGCGATTGATATCGGAAATCGAATCCCGACTCTATAAACCAGCTTTTTGTGAATCTAACTCGGGCTCGACTGATGCGCCGAATCAGGTTGTCAGCATCGCCATACGAATTCTCTATAAAACAAATCCCGTGACGCTAAAATGCGCCTTGCGGGTTCTGGGAATGACTCCATCACAGCTTGATTTTATGTCCCAGAACGAGCGAAGAATGTGCGGCGAGATGTATCAACACCTTGACGACCGTACGAACGAATTGGAAGTGGGTCCCCCATGTGAAGAATTTAAACGGACGATCCTGAAAGTCTTGGCGGACATGTGCAGGGCCCAGGCAGAGAAACTGAAGATGGAAGCCGGATGGAAAGACGACATACGCCAGCTGAAGGGGAAATCACGCAGTCCAACAGGATTCTCAGATTTGGAAAAGCGGATAATAGTAAAAAGCATACTAGATGGAAATCTAAACCAAACTGAAATCGCGGACGAATTGCACATTAGTCAGGGTACGGTCTCACGTGCATTGAAAAAGATGGAGGCAGCTTGCGCTCAGAAGCCCAGTTCCAGCGCCAAGGTCAGAACCGTGACTATGGATCCGTCGATTCTCGCCTTAGGCGAGCGGGTCGATGGGCGAACTCCTCGTCAACGGGGCCAATCTGAAGATTAAACCTCCGACCGACATGGAGCCTGCATCGCAGTATCTCTTCCCGCCACCACGGAGACCGAAATTCTTGGCTCGCTGCTGTGGTTAGCGGCTTCAATGGTATGAGGCTCAGGCGGCAGCAACGCTGATATTGATCCGGTAGTGAGGTCGTATCAAGCGGGCTTTTTATATCACGGCACCTCGTCAAGTCCATCCAGCGTGATTGTTCCCTTCTGAATAACCAGAATGGAAAAGGCACCTCTGCCATCGCAGCACGTGCCGGCAGAGGCAGGAATGTCAAACCTGATTAAACCACCGTTACACACTTTGGTATCAGCTGTGATCAACAGTTCGGCCGGTGCGTCTCTCGGTTGATACCAAAGCTTAAACCTCACAGCTCCCAGCATGGTCACGAACCGAGTTTGGGGCATATTCTGACCCGGTTTTCAGAAAATTATGCGCGCTGAAATGGGCCACAGTTGTTGGTTTTGGTCGATTATGCGCTTGTTTTCGCGCATATCCGGCAGGATGTATTGAGTTGGGCGATATTTCGCCTCACGGACTATGTTTCAGGAGAACAGCTTATGGCTGAATACCTAACCGCGGCAGAATTAGGAACCCAATTGCGGCTTTCCCGAGAAAAAATACTCACGATGGCGCGGACAGGCCAGATTCCGTCCATTCGTTTGTCTGCCAAAACAATCCGATTTGATCCTGCCGCCGTTGCAGCAGCGATCAATGCCAAGAAGGAGGTGCGGCCATGATTGATACGACGCCTCATGATCCGCCACCGCTTGCGGTAGATGCGACCAAGGCGGCCCGCCTTTGTGGGATTGGGCGGACCACGTTTCTTGGACTCGTCAACAGTGGTCGGGCTCCTCCACCTCTAAGACTGGGGCGCCGATGCGTCTGGTTGGTTTCCGAACTGACCACTTGGTTGGCTGCCGGAGCGCCGACCCTCGATCAATTGGAACGTTTGAAAAAATAATTCAATCTGCCGGTCCCGGCGCATTCGCCGGGCGTGCCGAAAACACGACACCGGCAATTTTATGAGGTATTTCATCATGTTACCACAAAATACTCCAGTAGTTGAGCCGGTTGCGATGTTGTTATTACAGCATGGCGACGGGCCAGGCGGGGTTGGTGAGAATTGCTTTACACCAGAATTTGATTTTGGAGTCGTCTGGATTCGCGGTTTCGATGCGGTTCAGGCCCCATAATCAAATCCGTCCGGAATTTTTACACCCCACCGCACTTGACGCGGGCATTGGTTGCGGTGTATAGGAGCTGGCCTTACGGCGGCCGTTGGTGGCCCGCCCGGTGTTTCATGCAACGGAGTGCTTCCATGCGTATCCCCACCACCGGTAAACTTTTCAACTGGGAATCTCTGGATGATTCCCCGGACTTGAAAACCCTCCGGTTGTTCCTGGAGTGGCTGCCGGATTCCAAGATTCTCCACGCGCTGCGGCTTCGCCGCTACAAGGGACGCAATGATTATC
>JAKAVA010000034.1 GCA_021827645.1 Planctomycetota bacterium | reverse complement strand
CTGCCGCTCCGGTATGGTAAACTTCCTGCCGCGATGATCCATCGATCTGCTCCTGAAAATCCAAACAACAGATCAGAATCTACACGCCACAAAAATCCCCGCCAGATGCACTTCGTCGGACGTTTACGTATTTCGCGCGAAGCAGTCGCGCAATACGCGAGATTATGTTCGCCTTCTGCCTATGCAGCCCACCGCTCTGAAGGGCCGCTGCTATGTCATCTGGCTCCGCATCTGCCAGGTCGTCGAACCTCGGATATGCCCGTGTCAACGCCGCAAATGTGTGCGAATACAGTTCCTCGTTGGTTTGGAGGCTGCAGAGTATAAAGAGCAGTTCCGCAAATGGGTTCCGGCGGTTGCCGTGGGCGTCATCGTGATAGCGAGTGGATAGCGCTCGGGCGACTTCCGCTACGAATCGTGGGGCATGGCGTGCCATTGGTTGGGCCTTTCCCTGCCCTCACGAGAAAGTCCAAGACCGCCGCGCCGATCTCTCTCGCCATCGCGCAGGGAACGCCGTTGCAGACCATCTTGAACTTGGCCGAAAGCGGCTGATTTGCAGGCAGGACATACTCGTCAGGTACAGATTGGATGCGCAATGCCTCGCGCACCGATAGGCGTCGAGGCTTCCACGGATGGAGATGGACCTCTTGATTGCCATACCAGACCGTGGGGCTGAACCTATACCGGTGAAGTCGCTTGAATGACTTGGACGACACATCGCCTTCGGCTCTCGCCCAGAACTTCTTTGAGTACGAATTGAAGTGTTCTGTGCCATTGGGCAGTGCTTCAGGATCGCCATTGCCTAACAAGGCAGGAAATACCGTTAATTCCAGCGGTATTCCCTCAGGCCGTTCAGGTGCGGAGCCAAAGGGGGCGACAGTAGGCCATTGCAGTGACCTTGCGCCGACGTACAGCGTGTGCGAAGGCCATTGGAACCACCCGCGTTCATGCGGGTCAAGTGAACGCCCTACACCGGATGTTGCGATGCGTGTGCGGAACCCGACCACAAAGAGCCGTTCTCTGTTCTGAGGCACACCAAGCTCGAGCGCGTTCAGCACGGCATAGTCGATTGCGTAACCCCCGTCCTTCTGCAACTGGTAGATCTGGGAATCGAGATATGCCCGGTGTTTCGCGATGCGGTGGAGCCCCGGCACGTTCTCCATGAGGAAGAAATCCGGCTGCAGGTCACGAATCATACGAAAGTACGCACCGGTCAATCGCCCGTTCTTGCCTTCGCTGCCCGCGTGTGTTCCGCCGTTACTGAAGTCTGGACAGGGTGGCCCGCCCACAACCCCAAACAGACTGGGACGGCCTTTCAAGAAGGCTGCCGCCAGAATCTTAGTGGGCTCAATGCGGGTGATGCTGTCGCGGCTGCTGACCTTGGTCTGAATCGATGAATCGTTCCAAGCCGTGCGAAGCCCAAGCATGGCCGCCTCGTACATGTCGGCAAACTGCGCGTTGTGCTCATTGGTCCAGACAACCTGGAACCCGGCCTGATGCAACCCTACATCCAGGAAGCCGCCACCAGTGAAAAAGGATATGAGCGGGATGCGCATTGGAGCCTTTATCCCAGTCCCAAAAGTGTGCGGCCTGCGGACCATCGATAACTCACGCTGCTTCACGCCTTTACCGTCCTCGTCGCGTCAGACCTCCGGCGGACGCCCGCCGATGGTTGCGCCATTAGCCATTGTGCCAGCTTTCAACCGGAATGACCACCATAGCCGACGCTGAACCCGCCAGTCCGCTTGAGCGCATACGGGCCGGAGCATCCGTTCATGCACCAGATCATTACCCTTTCCAACCGGGGGCAAGTGCAACAGCTCCTCCTGGATGTCCGGAGCCAGGTGCAGGAGGTTCATGACCTGCGTCATGCGCGGCTGCGTGACGTGGGCCAGTCGAGCAAGCTCGGTCAGGTCGCCCACGACGCCCTCGGCGAGAAGCCGATCGAAGCGGATCGCCACGGTATTCAAACACCAAGCCGACGGGCCCTACGCCGAACAATGGCGCGAAGCAGCCAAGGCACTGGCATCGGCTACACAACTTGTTTTCATCGGTTATAGCTTTCCGGAATCCGATGCCTATATGCGATATTTTCTGGGTGCATCCCTTGCGGAAAATGTTGCCATTGAAGCAATCCATATCATCGATCCAAACGCTGACGCCATAGCCCAACGCCTGAAGGATCGAGGCCACTATGGGGCCCATTTTCTGGACCTGCTTCGGCCGTACAATCGATGTTGGCACAAAGACTAAATCCACTAAACTGGCAAGTGATCATGCTTGCCTTCAGCCCCTACGGCCCCTAACCTGTCACCCATGCCGAAACCTAAAAAATCATTTCCATCGTCACCGACCCCCAGCACTGACGCCTGGTGCTTTCGAAAACCATATCTGATCCAGTGGCTGGGATTATTGATAGCTTATGCCGCGGCAGACATTACCTTCGGACTCAACGCCGTGCGCGATGGTGCCATGCGCCGCACAATCCAACCACCCGAACCGCTCGATTTGTGGTTCGCCCTCTATGAAACAGAAGGCATATTTTCAATGTTCGGATCCATCACGGAGGCCATCGTAAAAGATATGGTGCCAAGGGACAGCAATCCCTCGACCGAGCCAAAAACCACCGACGCTGAATTCATGGCGGCAATGCGCGATTTCGCCACGTTAATGAATGCCAGTACGGCAACGCCCGTTCCAACAACGTCAGGCGAGCCCGGCGATAATCCACTGGCAAAGATCACCGAATCTATTCGAAAGTACTTTGGCAAAATCCGCCAATCACCCACCGGGGACACCGCCATTGTCAAACAAACTGAACTGGCCTTTCTGGCCACGGTCTGGCTACCATACTTTCTAAAAAATCAAAACACTCCCGATGAGCTATTTGCCAAGGCAAGCCAGGGAGACTTGGGCGCCATCGGTCAATTAGTCCGTTACGACCCGTGGATCATATATGCCCCAGATATTCAGAAACACATTATGGCCGCAAGCACGACCCGGCGAGCCGCTTATCAGCGAATCATGAAGTCGGCCACCTTGCATCCCTACCGAAAGTACAGCAAATGGGCCGTTAAATCCGATCTTGGTGGATTCCTTCTGGCGGCAGCCAAATCTCTTGGTTATAACCTGACCAAAACCGACGTTGTCGAATTATTCGACGCATATACCCAGGACACCCAGAAGAATCCGCATGCGGAAGATACAGACATTCCACGTACCGATCAGGAAGCCTACCGCAAACAGCTTTATCGTCGCCGTGCTTATTGGACCAAGCTTCTGGCGCGAGAGACCGACGAATGGCTCAAATTCCTAAAACAACTATCTGACGCCACTGGGACAAAACAAAATCAAGAAATGTCCGAGAAGTAACCCCTACCCATCATCTACCGTGGTGCTATATGGAGACACCACGGTCTAATCTCGCCACACAACCGCCAGCCCGCCCAGGCGAGGACCGTACGCACCCTGCGCATACCGAAAGTTGCGAATGGCGTTTTCATTGCCGAATCGTTGACCGGCCTGAAGCCGTAACCGAAGCCGACAAGGCCCGACGGCTCCTGGCATCCCTTATCGCCCATCGAATTGTGCGTTCTGTTCCGTCACCTGCTGATAACAAGGAGAAAACACCATGATCGAAAACGGATACCATATCGAAGCAATTCTGCAAGCCGCCCGCCCCCCCACAAATTACCTCGGGGAAGCCCAGGCCGATGGCGTTACGCTCGACCTTATCATGGACGGCTGTGTCGTCCCGCTCGACGCTTCGGCCAGTCTTGACGAAGTGCTCAAATACCGTGGCAAACGGGTAATCGTTGAAGGGCCCTTTGAGTTTTATTATCACAAGAAGCGAAGGCAACATATCCAGAAATTCGGTATTGCAACCACCGTGACACTCATGCCCGACCTACCACCATCTGCACCCGTAACCCTGTTCGATCAGCCGTTGATGGAAACTACCCCGCGTTTCACTCCAGATACCGATCGCCCCGTCACCATCTGGCGCGGCATTGACACCATGAAAATCGGTTTGGGTGTTAAATGGACCAATGCCGAAGCCATCTCCACGTTGGCCGCCCTTCAAGCCAATGTCCGCGAGAACCCGGCACAGTACACATTTTACATCGGCAACCAGACATGGGCGATCCTGCCCTACGGCCGGAAGAAATACCGCTATGGAATCCAACACGGCCAACTGGCCATGTACTTTTCAGAGGAGGAATTCTCCGATCACACGCCAAATTGCATGGTGGAAGCCTATCCGCAGGCTATCGCCGGAAAAAGGCCCTATGAATTGCTGGAGGCCATCGACACTGTGTTAGCCCGGATTATTCAAGGACCGGCGCGGGATTGCGGGGGTGGAGGTCGTAAGTGTCGTGTTTGCAGACGGTTAGTCTCCATGGCTGGATTGAGTCTCGGCGCGCAGTCTGCAAGGGCGGCTTCCATTCGATTTTGGGTACCCATGCTCCATTTCACGCTCTCCGTCTGCCGACCTGTGTGAACCGGAAGCGAGTGGACAGAGTATTAGATTTGTAGTATTCTATCCGGCTGCGATGTTTCGCGGTTAGGAGTGCCTTATGCCTGC
>JAKAVA010000110.1 GCA_021827645.1 Planctomycetota bacterium | reverse complement strand
ATCGGCCAATGGGGGTAAGGGGGCCTTCTGCCCACAACCGTAAAAAACCTGCAGCCATGCCACCGATGTATATACAACCATGCATATCTCAGCACTGCCGCGATGACCGTGAATAATCCGGGCTATGCCCACAGGGACATCGCCTTCGAGTTCGGCTCTTGGCTGAACCTTACCCTATTAGGGAATTTCAGCGCCTCAAAGAGGATGAAAACGGACGGCTTGCCATTAATTCCGCTTATTTTGATTGCCTGATTGACAGATGCGTATGTCCCCCTCGGGGAGATGCGCGATCACTTCCAGCCGCCCGCCGAGCGCCTCAACCACCCGCCGGAGTGTGCTGATCCCACCATCGGCCGAAATCATGCGTAAACTCAACCTGCCACACGTCAAAATTATGACCCATGGGTAATATGCATCAAGGGCTATATCCTGCCGCGTGGCCGCTGCGCCAACATCAGTGGGCGCAACACCGACTTCGCCGTCATGCACCCCGATCGCGGTCGAGTTACAGTTTGACACTCGCATCCCGTATCGCTACCGTGATTTCATTGGTTACGCCGATTCCTGCTGATTTGAATCGGGGAGGTATAGATGAACCCGGTATTTCTCTCGCGCGTGCAGTTCGGCCTCACCATCTCCTTCCATTACATCTTCCCCCCGCTGAGCATCGGATTGGGCCTCATGATGGTCATCATGGAAGCGCTCTATCTGAAGACCGGCAAAGCGGTCTATTCCCAGATGGCCCGCTTCTGGACCGGCATCTTCGCCCTTACCTTCGGGCTTGGCGTCGCCACCGGCATCGTGATGGAATTTGAATTCGGCACCAATTGGGCCAACTATTCCCGATTCGTTGGCGATGTCTTTGGCGGCCCGCTGGCGATGGAAGGCATCTTCGCCTTTTTCCTTGAATCCGGCTTTCTGGCCATTCTGCTCTTTGGTCATGATAAGGTCGGCAAGCGCCTGCACTTTTTTTCCACGCTGATGGTGTTTCTCGGGTCCGCCTTCAGCGCCGTCTGGATCACCATCGCCAATTCCTGGATGCAGACGCCCGCCGGTTACAAACTCATCTACAAAAATGGGAAGCCGATCGCGGCCCATGTGACCAATTACGCCCAGGTGCTGCTGAATCCATCCTCCATCGATCGCCTCTCCCACACGCTCATCGGCGCCCTGCTTTCCGGGGCGTTTCTGGTTCTTTCCGTGAGTGCGTTTTATGTCCTGCGGAATCGCCACGTCGAGTGCGCCCGGCAGTGCATCAAGATTGCTCTGGTGGTGGCGATGAGCACCGCACTGCTGCAACTCCTCACCGGCGATTTCAATGCCCGGATGATCGCCAAATATCAGCCCGCCAAACTCGCCGCCTTCGAGGGGCATTTCAAGGCCGATGCCCCCGCCGGTATGAGCATCATGGGGTGGGTTGATGCCAAGACACAAAAAGTTTACGGCCTACGCATTCCCGGCATGCTGAGCTGGCTGCTTTATTGGAACCCGAATCACCCGGTCATCGGGTTGGATCATTTCAAACCCTCCGACCGCCCGCCCGTGAATCCGGTCTTTCAGTCGTACCATCTTATGGTTGCCATGGGCATGGCGATGATCGGCCTGGCATTGGCCGGTTGCTTTTTCTGGTGGCGGGGGTCGCTGTTCCGGCAGCGCTGGTTGCTGTGGCTTTTCGTGATCTCGGCCATTGCGCCGCTGATTGCCAATGAAGCGGGATGGTTTTCGGCCGAGGTGGGGCGGCAGCCATGGATTGTTTACGGCATACTTAAGACCTCGCAGGGTGTTTCACCCCACCTGCCGGCCGGAGAAATTCTCACCAGCATCATCATGTTTTCGTTTATCTATCTGATGCTGGGTGCCCTGTTTGTATTTCTGCTTACGCGCAAAATTCTCGCCGGCCCCGGGTCGATTGAGCCGGCGCCGGATGGCCAGCACCCGGCTCTCAATGATTTGGTGGTGCAGCCCAACGCCCGTATGGATGCCTGAGCTCTTCGCTCAGATGCAGGAGTTGTCATGAGTTTGGAAGTTGATCAGATCATCTGGTTCGTTCTCCTCGGTGTGCTCTTCACCGGGTATGCCATTCTTGACGGATTTGATCTGGGTGTCGGAATCCTGCATGTATTCGTGAAAGATGATCTTGACCGGCGCCTGCTGATCAACAGCATCGGCCCGATCTGGGATGGAAATGAAGTTTGGCTGGTGACCGGCGGCGGTGCCATGTTCGCGGCGTTTCCGTATGTCTACGCCACACTCTTTTCCGGCTTTTATCTCGTCTTCATGGGCCTTCTGGCCGCCCTGATCTTCCGCGCCGTCTCCATTGAATTTCGCAGCAAGCTCGTCTCGCCTGTGTGGCGATCCACGTGGGATTGGGCGTTTGCACTTTCCAGCCTGCTGGCGGCTGTGCTGCTCGGCGCTTTCGTCGGCAATCTCGCCATCGGCCTGCCACTTGATGCCAAAGGGGATTACATCGGCGGCCTGCTGCATCTGGTCAGCCCCTACCCCCTGCTGGTAAGCATCACCACCGTCGCCCTGTTCACCATGCACGGTTCCATTTACCTTGTATTGAGAACCGAGGGCGAACTGCATGCCAGAGTAAAAGGGTGGGTGCAGCATACCATCACCTTCTTTATCATTACCGCCGTCACGACCGCACTGGTCACATTGGTTTATTATCCGCGCCTCACCAGTGCCTTTCGGCATAACGCCGGCTTTTTTGTCTTCCCGGTACTGCTGATGCTGGCGGTTGCCGATGTGCCGCGGGAAATCGCCCGTGGCAAATATCACCGAGCGTTTCTTGCCAGTTGTCTCTCAATCGCATTTTTGCTGGTGGTGCTATCCGTCGGGCTCTTTCCCAATCTGGTTTACGCCCCCAATCATCCCGATTGGAGCCTTTCGATATTCAATTCCTCCTCCACCCTGATCACCCTCAACTTCATGCTGGTGGCCGCCATCGTCGGCATCCCGGTCGTGCTCACCTACACCATCTACATTTATTGGGTGTTTCGGGGTAAAGTGCGGCTGGGCAGTCACAGTTATTGATCCCGCACCGGCGAGCAGAACTCCCGCCGCATCGCTACAATCTGCGGCATATGTTCGGCCTTCAAGGAGCCATCGTTGTCGATTGATTTGCAGACGCTGCCCGAGTTTTCGCAATTTTCCGCCATGCTCAAACCGGGGGCCGTTGTGCCGGTGTATGTGCGGCTCATGGCGGATCATCTCACACCGGTAACAGCCTACAAACTGATTTCCGAAGAAAGTCCCCACGCATTTCTGCTGGAATCGGTCGTCGGGGGTGAACGCGTGGCACGATACAGTTTTCTCGGGGCAGATCCGCAGGCCGTGCTGACCGCGTTCGGGCATGACATCACGGTGGAGGATGCCGCCGGCACCCGGCAATCAAAATCGCCCGACCCGATCGCCGATCTGGAAAAGCTGCTCGGCCCGCACCGCTCGCCGAAGATTCCCGGTCTGCCCACATTTACCGGGGGTATTGTCGGCTATGCCGGGTACGACACCGTTCGTTACCTTGAGGGGGAAAAACTCATCGCCCCGCCGCCGGATGTGCGCCATCTGCCTGATGTCCTCTTCGGCCTGTATCACGAGCTGGTGGCATTTGATCACGTGAATAAAACCGTGCTGGTGATCGCCAATGTACGCGCGGATTCTTCCGACCGGCGCACAGTCGCCGAGCGTTACACCGATGCCGCCCGTCGCATTGAAAAGCTTGTCGCGAAACTCAATCGCCCCATCGCCGCCCAGGCTCAGGTGATCCCCAACACACCCCCCGCCACACCCCCTTACCGGAGCAATTTCAAGCCCGCCGAATTTGAGGCGGCCGTGGAAAAAGCCCGCGAGTACATTGCCGCCGGCGATATTTTTCAGGTGGTGCTTTCGCAATGTCTCGAGTTACCAACCCGCGCCGACCCGTTCGACATTTATCGCTCGCTGCGCATGATCAACCCGTCGCCATTCATGTTTTACATCAAAAGCCCGCACTGCATCCTCGTCGGTTCATCCCCGGAAATCATGTGCCGGGTGGAGAATGGCATCGTGACCAACCGTCCGCTGGCCGGAACGCGCCGCCGCGGCGCGACGCCGGAGCAGGATGCGGCGCTGGAGCGTGAACTGCTCGCCGATCCGAAGGAGATCGCCGAGCATGTGATGCTGGTGGATCTCGGCCGCAATGATGTGGGGCGGGTGGCGGAACTCGGTTCGGTTCAGGTGTCCGATGCGCTCACCGTCGAACGCTACAGCCATGTCATGCACATCACCACCAACGTATCGGGGCGGCTCGCAGGCAATAAAACCTGCTTTGATGCCCTTCGCAACACCCTGCCGGTGGGTACCGTCAGCGGGGCGCCCAAGATTCGGGCCATGCAGATCATCGATGAACTTGAACCCACGCGCCGCGGACCGTACGCGGGGGCGGTGGGGCATTTTGATTTTTCCGGCAACATGGATACGTGCATCGCCCTGCGCACGATGGTGATTACTAAAAATTTATCAGACTCCGGCCACACGGTTTTTGTTCAGGCGGGGGCGGGGCTGGTGGCCGATTCCGTGCCCGCCAATGAGTATCAGGAATCGCTCAGCAAGGCGGAAGCGCTGCTCAAGGCGGTGGCCATGGCTGAGGCGGGAATGTGAAAAAATCCCGCCGGATATTTGACAT
>JAKAVA010000017.1 GCA_021827645.1 Planctomycetota bacterium | reverse complement strand
GGAGCGCTGAACGCAAACGAAAATCGCTGGTAAAAGCAGATGTTGGTAAACAGGCCGATCAGCTTGAAGAGACACCACGATGCGGCCTCACCTAAAACGCCGATGATCACGGCAAGGAAGCACAGAAATATGCCGCTCCGGCCCAGCAGACCGCGTGTCGGGTCCAGTGGCGCACGAACCAACAGATCATCGTCAGTGGATGGCTGAACCGGCCCCGCCGCAGGAGCCTGTCCCGACGCCTTTTGCAATGGCGGGGGGATGCCCCCTTCGGCATGGTCTTTTCCGTCGCCGGAATTCGGTTCGGGTGGTAGATCGTTGGATGGTTCTGTCAAGGCGGTCATTCCTCCGAATATTAGGCGACGTAGATGCCGACCATCGGATTCTAAAGCTTTTACGCCGTCTGGCAACGGGGTGGGAACGAGTGGCGAGATCAATGCGCAGGGAACTCCCGCGGATGCCGATCGTTGGGCATCGAATGAATCATGGAGTCGCATGACGGCGCAGAGCAGCGGCACACGGTGGATATCCGATGGCGATTTACCGGTCGGCCAAAAAGGCCTCGAAGTTGCCGCTGAACAGGGCGGTCGTATCCCGCTGAATGTCCTGCAGACGAAGTTTTCGTCCCGTCCGGGCCGTCCGGCGATACATCTCCGTCAGCACGCCGGCAATGATCTCGCGACTGTGACCCCATTTATAGATCAGCTGGTCCAGGATACGGGCATCGGAATGCTGCGGCACAAATGTCCTGCCGAGCAACTCAAACCGCATTTCGGTGATTTCAGCGATCAGGCTGGGATTGTTGAGAAACCACCAGCAGCCGAAGGGCATCAGATTACCGAACTTTCGCGCCGTCACACAAAGCTCATGCTGATTTTCGCGTGAGAGCATCGTTACGAGAAATTTATTGTTGGGAAAATTGCGGCACAACCGCCCCACGCTGGGTACATCCCCTTTGCTGACGGTATCGCCTGCGTCACGCAGAGCCGGATTGGTCTGCAGGCTTGATCCAATCATCAGCGCCAGCGGCAGCCTTCTTTCGGCACAGACCGGAAGAATCGCCTCCGCAAGCACGCATTGACCGGCGGCGGCGACAGGATCAGCGGTCGGTGCCGGGTATAGGAATTCCGGTGGGAGGCTCATGGCAACATAGATGGCGCTCTGTCGGTCCAGCCAGTCGGATAGAAAGCGCCGTACTTCGGCAAGAGTTGCCGGCGTGGGCTTGGAATCCGCCTGGTATCCCCATCGCCGGAGTTTTTCCGAAGCGTGCGGATAGTTCCGCACCAACGGATCAATTCGGAGCACGGCTCGAAATCGGGGGTCTTTGGCAATCGTGGGTTCGGAGAGCCATCGGTTCCGCTCGTTATCGTCAAAAACGGCGTTGGTCATGGTGATGGACTTGACGTTGGAAAGTTCCATCACGCGGTCAATGTATTCGTCCGGGTCCTGATGATTGAAAAATGCCCGGTAGGCGGAAAGTGATTTTTCATTGGGGTCAAGCCCCAGCCGGGTGAGCGTGGTGAGGATTCCGCGGCATGCTTCGCTTAGCGGTGTGTTTTCAACAAATAAATACTGCCAGATATGGTCGGCCTGCCGCTGTTTGGGCCAGCTCCAGAATGTCTCATAGGGAAGCTGCGAACTGGGGACCACACGGAACACCTCGGCGATGAGATAGTGATAGGTGACCAGCTCATCGATGCCCCAGAGCATCAAACCCGATGCATTCACCCGACCAGTGCGGTTCGGCACCGGCGTGCCGAAAGTCGGCGGGTAAAGGTGGGTGTGCATGTCGCATATCGGCTCCCGGCCGACGACATCCCGAACGGTCATTTCAAGCTTATCCCATTCGACGATGGAATCAGTTACGTTGGAAGTCATGGTCAACTCCTGGGTGAACTCATATCTCTTATGGTGCGGTCGCTGCGCAGCGGGTACGCAAGGTCCATCATCAGCGCAGAAGTTTATCCGAGACTGCGGGATTCTGATATTCAATCGACCGCTTTTTCATCCGCCGGGTATGCCGGCGCGCGTTGAAAACGCTCAGGTCGCGCCGCAGCGATCCGAGTGATATCACGCGATGCGCCGCCCCGCCGATCCGCTAAAGGGAAGGAGCGAGCCGATGTCGGACGAGCCACGGCCGCCGGTGGATTCAATCCTCCGGCAAAGATTTGCCCGGATCTTTGCCCAGATCACATTCGGTGGTTGTTCGTCGTTCGGATCAGCGCAAGTTAGCCGACACATTCAGTGTGCCGGCGGCACCAAACTGCACCTGCGTACCTCTCTCCCGCACCCTGCCGCATAGCGGGGCATCAAGCTGGATATGAGCCCCGGCAATTCCCGCTTTGCAAATCAGGCGAGACACTATTATCTTTCTGGGCATGGGAAAAAAGGCAAATCAGACGTTCATGGCTCGACAACTCAATCTGGCTCCCGGAACGGTTTCGCGTGCATTGCGGCACCAGCCGGGAATCAAGCAGGAAACGCGGGATCGCGTATTAAAATTGGCTGCTGAGCTGGGATACTCCGTCAAGCCGCGCATGAAGTCCACCACCAGCGGGGACAAGAACGGCTGTTATCTCGGTGTTCTGGTTCAGTCGCCGGAAAGCGCATTTACCCACTCACGCTTTATGGTCGGCCTGAGTGAGGCGGCTGCCGGTATGAACGCCACCCTCATCGTGCACTATGTGCATTTCAATGAGTGCGGCAGTGTTCTCGAGCCCGATAAACAGCCGGCGGCCATGCGCGACGGTCGCGTACGCGGATTGGTCTTGGTGCATCGGTGGCCGGAACATGTCGTTGCCGAACTCTCAAAACAATTCCCGTGCGTATCGATTGTGCATTTTTACCCTTCGCAGAAGCTTGATTTCGTCGGCATGGATCATCGAGATGGGACGAATCAACTTGCTGAACACCTTTTGTCTCTGGGGCATCGTCGTATCGGCTTTTTCGGTCAATGTGCGGAAGTCTCCTGGTCGCGAGGTCGCTATGCAGGATACGTGGAGGCGATGACCAAACTGAATTTACCCGTCGATCCTCGTTGGACGATCCTGCTGCCGACAGATTCTTTTGAGCACCAGTCGCTTCCGCCCGAGGCGGCCGCGGCGGCAGTTGAACAGTCTCGTGCCGGGGTAACGGCATGGATGGCGGCGAACGAATGGGCCGGTCAGGCGTTGGTGCAGGCCTTTCGCAGTGCAGGTTTGCGTGTGCCGGAGGATGTTTCCGTCACCGGTTTTGATCATTCAGATGCCACCCGCAACCCGGCCATCCGCCTCACGAGTGTCGGGGTATCGCTTACGTCCATTGGTGCGGCCGCCATCCGGTGCCTTTACGGCCGCTTAGCAAACCCGGAATATCCGTGGCAGAGCACCCTATTCCGGGTGGAACTTGTGCCCGGGGAATCTACGGGGCAATGCCCCGGTACTCACGAAGCGTAAATCACATGCTGATGATGACAGGGTACATGGTGCCAGCTCATCATGCGCACAACATTTTGCGGCGAAGCTATGCGCAAAGAATATTTTAGAATATCATCGTTTCACCCCGGCAGAGCGGTCGGTTATGATTCGGGTGCGGTTTTTATGCCCGGCTTGTGTCGGTCCACTGACACCGGACGCGTCCTCACTGGCAACCAAAATTGACGGAGTAACTTGATGGCACAACAAGAAATGACCACGCCCGAATCTTCACCCTCACGCCCTTTTCGCTGGCGGGGCTACCGTTGGGCCATCTGCGCCGGTTTATTCCTCATCACGACCATCAATTACATGGATCGCTTCATGATCTCGCTCATGGAGCCGAACCTCAAAAGTAAGCTTCATTTCACGCAGGTCGATTATGGCCACATCATGGCCGTTTTCAGCGCAACTTATGCGATTGGCTACGCACTTTGCGGCTGGTTTATGGATGCCGCTGGCGTGTGGATCGGTTTTGCGCTGACCGTCATTATTTTCAGTGGCGCTGAAATTGGGATGGCGGCAGCCACCACGGTCATGGGATACATGATTATTCAGGGAATCATGGGCATTGCCCAGGGCGCGAACTTTCCCGGTGCCATCAAGGCCGTCGCGAAATGGTTTCCGAAAAAGGAACGTGCCTTTACAACCGGCGTTTTCAACGCCGGTACCAGTTTGGGTGTGGTAGCCGCGCCGGTGATTGTCAGCCTCACCGCCGCGAGCTTCGGTTGGAGATCAGGTTTTGTCACGGCCGGCCTGATTGGGTTGGTGTGGGTGGCGTGGTGGCTCTGGCGATATCGCGATCCGGAAAAGAATCCGCGGCTTTCGGCGGATGAATTGGCATACATTCGCAGCGATACCCCCGAAAAACCGAATCGCATCCGCTGGATCACGCTTTTGAAGTACAAGCAATCGTGGGCATTTATCATTGCCACGATGCTGACCAGCCCCGTCTGGTGGTTCTGGCTCTTCTGGATTCCCGATTTTTTTAACACCAAACACCATCTTGACATCACAAAGATGATTCTGCCCATGGTCATCATTTACGGTATGGCGGATATGGGAAGCATCGGTGGGGGGTGGCTATCAAGTTGGCTGATCTCGCGTGGCTGGTCGCTCAAGGCGAGCCGTAAGACAGCAATGCTTGCTTGCGCACTTATAGTCGTTCCAGTATTCGCCGCTGCAGGCGTCGGCAACTATCTTGTTGCAACCTTCCTCATCGGCATGGCGTGTGCCGGGCACCAAGGCTTTTCCGCCAATCTCTTCACCATGGCATCGGATACCATGCCGGGTAAGGTTGTGGGATCCTTGGTCGGGCTTGGAGGGTTTGTGGCGTCCGTGCTGAGCATGTTCGTGTCCGATGCCGTAGGACAATTCCTACATGTCACCCATAACAGCTACATTTTACTTTTCGGCATCGCCAGCTCCGCCTATCTGGTCGCTCTTCTAATGATTCAGATTATCAACCCCCGATGGGAGGCGGCTCATCAGGTGGAGGACGCGGAACGCAACGTCAACCTCGCCGCTTGATCGAAATGCCTGCTTGCCGTACGCCGCAGGAATGGGGCGACCCGTCCGTTGTATCTCACCGGGATACCAGCAAGTGCTTGACAATACGGGCCATCAAATGCTATCACGTATGAAATGTTGTCGGCCCCTTCCGCTTGGCAGCGGCCGTTGCTGCGGACTGGAAAAGCTCCGTAACCGGACGCCTGGGAAATGGGCATTGTCCGGCTACCACGAGAGCTGCCGACCCTGGGATAAACTTGGAATTTTTCGCACATCATTTCCCTCTGAAGTCCGATATCTAATAGCGTTAGGCAATCGGACCGCGTGCAGGAAAGGGGGGTGTGATCTTGGTGACAACCGCCGGCAAGATTCCACGCCCGACAGTTTGCGTGAAAAGCCCGATCGGTCTCTCCCACCATTGTTTCGGGGTGATCGATCCCATTTTCTTCCCGACCGCACCGGTTATATTTTAGCCGCCGGTGCCGATGTCGGTGCCGATTGCAGCATGTTGTTATTTTGGAGACGCTAGCAATGGCAGATGCGAAAACGTATGACCGGGGTCGGGATATGATAGAAGCGGATATTGGCTCGGGCCGTACGGTCGCCCCGGGCGACTTGGTGCAGTGCGTGCAGCAGGCTTGCGAGCGCCAACCCGCGTGGGACATCCATACGCATCTTTATCCCCCTTGCTTTGGCACGCCGGATTTGAACTTTTCCGCCAATCCGGATCCACAGGGGCTCATGCTCTTTGGTATTGATGAGTTGGTGACCTATCACTACCTGATTGCCGAACTGTTTCGCTTCATTCCGCAATCGAAACTTACGCATGAACAATTCTGGAAATTATCGCGCCGCGAGCAGGCGGACATCATCTGGAAAACCCTCTTCGTAGAACGTACACCATTGAGCGAGGCCTGTCGCGGAGTTGTCACCACGCTGGAAAAACTGGGCCTTGATCCCAATGAGCGCTCACTTGGAGCATACCGAAACTTTTTTGCCGAACAGGACCCGGATTTGTATATCGATCAGGTCATGCGCCTCGCCAACGTATCAACCATCACCATGACCAACGCCATCTTTGATCCCAATGAAAATCGCCGGTGGCTTTCAGGCGATGTTCGCCCGGACTCCCGCTTCAAAAGCACGCTGCGCATCGACCCGCTTGTGAACGACTTTACATCGGCGGCGGAACAGATGACTCTGTGGGGTTATCGATGCAGTCCGCTGCCCGACGGCCGTACCCTTGATGAAGTCAAGCGATTCCTGAACGATTGGCTCGATCGGACGCAATCGGTTTACGTCGCGTTGAGCCTGCCGCCTGAATTTGAATTCCCCGCCGTGAACCCTTCAGCGGAAAAAGCCGCGGGATTGCAGATTCTCGAAAAAGTCATCCTTCCCATCTGTCTGCACCGCGGGCTCCCGCTGGCTCTGATGATAGGATCGCGCCGGCGGGTGGTTCCCTCGCTTCGAGATGCCGGTGATATGCTGGGAAGGAGCCACATCGAAGCCGTTGTAAATCTATGCCGTCTTTATCCGCAGAACCGATTTCTGGTCACCATGCTGTCCCGCGAAAATCAGCACGAGTTGTGTGTGGCCGCCCGCAAATTTCATAATTTAATGCCGTTCGGGTGCTGGTGGTTTATTAATATTCCGAGCCTCATCAGGGAAATCACCACGATGCGCCTGGAACTGCTCGGTACCAGTTTTATTCCTCAGCATTCTGATGCCCGCATTCTGGATCAATTGATCTACAAATGGGACCATAGTCGGCGGCTCATTGCCGAATCGCTTACGGAAATGTATGGCCGGTTGTTCCCCGCCTGCAGGATCACCCGTGACCAGATTGAAAATGATGTTCGAGCTTTATTTTCTGGTAATGCGGAGCGTTTCATCCAACAATGAAAATACTTTTGACAACCACCAGTTTTGCCGACACGCCCGGCAAACATCATGATGTTCTGACACGTTCACAGTTTGATGTGGTGACCGTGCGGGGGCCGCTCAGCGAGGCCGACCTGCTGGAACTGTTGCAGCGTCACGGCGGCTTTGATGCTCTGCTCTGCGGCGATGATCAGATCACCGCGAAGGTGATGGATGCCGCTCTGCCGCGTCTGCGGGTGATATCCAAATACGGCATCGGGCTCGATTCCATCGATGTCGCCGCGGCCACCGCTCGCAAAATACCGGTCCTCTTCACCCCCGGCGTTAATGAAACCACGGTGGCCGAGCACACCATCATGCTGATGATCGGCGTGGCCAAAAACCTTTGGGTGCACGCATCGGCGGTTAAAGCCGGGCAGTGGAAGCGGCAGACGGGGAAGGAATTATTTGATAAACATCTCGGCCTCGTCGGGTCCGGGCGCATTGCACGCGAGGTCGCCCGCCGCGCCCGCGCGATGGGTATGCACATCGTGAGTTTCGGCCGCTTCTGGCCGCCGGAACTTCTGAAGGAATTTCAAATCCGCCTTTGCGAGTCCATCGAGGAACTGCTCCCCCTATGTGACGTTGTTTCTCTGCATACCAATCTCACTCCCGAAACGCAGGGCATGATCAACGCCCACCGCATCGCCATGATGCGCGACGGTGCCATCCTTGTGAATACCGGCCGGGGCGGTCTGATTGTGGAGCAGGATGTGGCCGATGCCTGCAGGAGCGGCAAACTCTTCGGCTACGGTGCCGATACGCTCGCCCACGAGCCGATGAAAACCCCGCATCCATTCCAGACCATCGACAACATCCTTCTGACGCCACACGTCGGCAGCCGCACATTTGAAAGTGTCCAGCGCCAAGGACTGCGGGCGGCAAATAACACCGTTAACTTTCTTACTGGCAACCACGATTATATTCAGGCGAATAAGTTTTAATGGAGTATGACCCATGACGGCCGCCATTGGCATGGAATCGCAGGAATTCATCGTGCCTGCTCAACTGCACAACCGAGTGGTTTCTGCGGCCTATATCCACCGGGGCTATCAGCCGGAAGAGGCGCACATCGCCGCCCGTTTCAGCGAATTCACGGCCCGGCACGGCATCAAGACACACAACGCCATCAAGGCGCTGCATCTCGATGAGCTTTTCGGCTCTGCCGTCGGCGGGTGCAGGCCGGGTGCAGCCGTCGAGGAATTGCCGTCCCGGTTCCCGGCCGTAGCCCGCTGGAATGCCCATCGCAAACTCGGGCAGGCGGTCGCCGACAAAGCGATGGCTCGCGCCATGGAACTCGCGGACAAGTTCGGTATCGGCACCGTCGTGGTGGACAATGCCTTCCATTATCTCTGGGGCGGCGGCTATGTGATCCATGCGGCCCGAAAAGGGTATATCGCTTATACCAATTGCACCGCCTCGCTGGCAGAAGTAGTGCCCTTCGGGGGTAAATTCCCCACACTCGGCACCAATCCCCATTCGTGGGCATTTCCGACCATGGAAGCCGTAGGCTTTCCGATTTGCATCGACTGGGCCACCAGCACCGTCGCCATGGGCCGGGTGCAGCAGTTCGCACGTGAAAAAAAGCCGCTCGGCGCAGGGTGGGCCGTCGACGCCGAAGGAAAAGAGACCACCGATCCGACCCGCGTTGCCGCGCTCCTGCCGTTTGCAGGCCATAAAGGGTACGGCCTCTCGTTGATCGATGAACTCACGGCCGCATTCATCGGCGGTTCTCTGCCGACCATTCGCAGCCGTCCGACGCAGGGCGATCCGGCGGAAAAACATACCTGCTGCTTCTATTTTCAGTGCATCCGTCCCGAGGCCATGGCCTGCGACGATTTTGCCATGGGCCGCACTCTGATGCAGAATGTCAGGGCCGTACTGGAGGATATTCGCGGTCACGGCAATGAGCACGTGCTGCTGCCCGGTGAACCGGAAGCCCGTGCCTGGGCACGATCGGAAAAGCTCGGCGGACTGCTGTTTACCGCCGCCGAGGTCGAGGCTCTGGCGGCGATCGCCGCCGACGCAGGCGAACCGCTTGATCGCAGTTCCATCAGATCTGTATTGGAGAAATAATGTCGTATGCGCCTTTGGATGTGAAAAATAAAATCGTGGTGGTCACCGGCGGAACCAGCGGCCTGGGGCGGGCCGTGGCGCTGGGCTTCGCACAGGCCGGGGCGTGTGTTGCGGCGGCATCGTCCAATCCCGATAAAGTCGCCGCCATGGATAAAGAACTCTCAGCCCTCGGGGCCCGGCATCATACCGGGCCACTGGATGTGACCGATCCGCAGGCCGTGGAAAATTTTCTCCGGCACGTGGCCGCAAAATTCGGCCGCATTGATGCTTTGGTGCACGCGGCCGGCATCATGAAGCGATGCCCCGCCGCCGATCTTTCCATCGCCGATTTTGAACGTGTTCTGAAGGTCAATCTCACCGGCAATTTCATCGTGGCCCAGGCGGTCGGACGAATCATGCTCGCCCAGACGCCCGACAAACTCGGTATCCGCGGCTCCATCACCAACATCGCCTCGCTTTCATCCTTCGTATCATTTTCGGAAGTCATCGCCTATTCGGTTTCCAAAGCCGGTGTCAACGGAATCACCCGCGGCCTGGCCAATGAGTGGACCCCTCATGGTGTGCGTGTCAACGCCATCGCACCGGGCGTCTTTCCGACCGAGCTCAATCGCCCTCTCATTGACGGCACACCGCGCGGACAATGGATCAAGGCCCATACGCCGGCGGGGCGTTTCGGCAATGCCGATGAAATTGTCGGTCTGGCGATCTACCTCGCCAGTGATGCGGCCAGCTTTACCAGCGGCCAAACCATCGCCGTCGATGGCGGCTTCCTCGCCAAGGGGGTGTAGTCACCGAGTAGCAAAATCGCCGCCAGATGTGGCTTTGCATCTCATGCATCGTCCGATAACGTGTTTTCCACTTTTGGTATCGGGAGGCTGAATGGCAGGTTCTGCTAAGCCCATGAGTGCCGGAGCATCCCGATGCCATCAAGATGAGTTGAAATACAGTCCATTCCGACGCCATATTGTCACGCCGCTAACCAAAATAGGCGACATTTTTGTATTCTCTTCATATAATGCCGATAGGCCTTGCAGGTGCCGACGGAGTGGTACGCTCAGGTGCGTGTAGTCGGCGGCGAGGCGAGCTGTTGTGATGCTCGGCGAGGTTTCGATCGGGCATTACGCAGCATGAGTTCCGGATAGGGTGTCGGAATCCGGAATGACGCCAAAATGGCGCCATTGATTTACTGGTGATCATAAGGTGGAGGAGGCGCGGATGCCTCCGAAAATTTTAGTCGTCGAAGATTATCCCGATCTGGGTGAGTTACTTTGTCAGATTCTGCAGCGAGGCGGAATGACAGCCACACTCTCTCCCGGTGGTTCGGAAGCCTTGCGCATGGCGGCATCCATGTGTCCCGATGCCGTTCTGCTCGATCTGATGCTGCCCGATATTGGCGGTCTTGATGTATGCAGCCGCCTGAAATCAGATCTCGCCACCGCCAACATCCCCATCCTATTTGTAACCTGCGCCGAAAATGAAAACTGTTTCCGCGATTGTTTCCGATTCGGTGCGTACGACGTTCTAAGGAAACCCTACAACGCTCAAAAGGTTGTCCAGACCGTTTTCGCGGCCATGGAATGGGCCCGCAGCCAGAAAATGGCGCCTAAATCGGGTGAATTTCAATTCGATCCTGAGGAACCCAAAACCGCGGCACGAGGCATGGAGGAAATGTTCGCGCGGATGAGTCAATTTCCGCAACTCTACGCTCGATTGCATGAGCCGATGGTCAAAACCCTCGGCTCCTTTTTTTATCCCCAGGATGCGGCGGCCGCCGGTATCCCGCGTCGGGTGGATATTTCATACCGCATCGAGACGCAATCTCAAAATAATGAACCTGATCTGACGCTCCATTTTCACTGGACTCCTGCCGAAACTTCCGCCGGCCGGTCGTGGTTCAGCTTCTGGAAAAAGGAAGATGCCGCTCCGGCGTGGCTCAGTGATCTTCGGAAAATCCCCGGCGCCCATATTGAATCGGTTGAGAATGGTGACGTGGAAATCAACTTTTCCCGGCCCGGGGAATTTCCTGCCGATGGAGTCGTGCCGCCGCCCGAAAAAATAACGGATCACGCCCCCCAACCCTGATTTTGATGGCAACATCAGCCACGGAAGGAACCTCATGCGTATCGGCGTACCCCGGGAAATCAAAGCGGACGAATACCGTGTGGCGCTTCTTCCCGCAGGGGTTGCCCTGCTCAAACGGCAGGGACATGAGGTCGTGATTGAAACCCGCGCCGGTATCGGCAGCGGTCTAAGCGATGCGGACTACGCCTCCGCCGGTGCGAAAATTGTCGACTCCGCCGACTTGGTCTGGCACAACAGCGACATGGTTGTGAAAGTAAAAGAGCCGCAGCCCGCGGAATGGGGCTATTTTCGCAAAGGCCTGCGGGTGATGACCTATTTTCATTTTGCCGCCGAGCACGCCCTTGCCGAAGCGTGTATCCGATCGGGCATCATCGCCATCGCCTACGAAACCATCCGCGATGCGCAGGGCACGCTCCCCTGCCTGACGCCGATGAGCGAAATCGCGGGCAAAATGTCCATTCAGGAAGGGGCCAAATATCTGGAACGCCCGATGATGGGGCGGGGAATATTGCTCGGCGGGGTAACGGGTGTCATGCCGGCCCACGTGGTGATTCTCGGCGCCGGGACCGTCGGTCATAATGCCGCCCGCGTTGCGGCCGGGCTCGGGGCGCAGGTCACCCTGATGGATGTCAATCTCAATCGCCTCCGTTACATGGCCGATGTCATGCCGCCCAATGTCACCACACTTTACAGCGACGAAGAAACGCTTCGTTGGGCGCTCAAATCGGCCGATCTGGTTGTCGGTGCGGTGCTGATTCCCGGTGCTCGCGCTCCCCGTCTTGTGTCCCGCGCGGCGTTGGCCGATATGCAGGCGGGCAGCGTGCTGGTAGATGTGGCCATCGATCAGGGGGGATGCTTTGAAACGTCCCGTCCGACCACGCATCAATCTCCCGTCTATATTGTCGATGATGTGGTGCATTATTGTGTCACCAACATGCCCGGGGCGGTGGGGCGTACCAGCACCTTTGCCCTGTGCAACGCCACCATTGAATATGTGGCGACGGTGGCGGAGATTGCCGATTCATCCGCTTTCATGCAAAATCCACGTATCGCGTCGGGAATCAATATGATCGACGGACGCGTTGTGCACCCGGCGGTCGCTGCGGCGCTGGCGCCCGTCTGATCGTGCCCGCTCGCCCGGGGGCGTGTATCTGCCGAACGCACCCCAAAGATGCATAATCGGCAGGGGATGTTTATGAAAGGACGCCCGTCACATGGAATTTCTTAAATTATTAACTGAAACCCCGGGAGTGCCCGGCCGCGAGGAACTCGTTCGGTCCGTCATCCTCCGTGAGATTGAAGGGGTATTTGATGAAGTGAAAGTCGATCCGCTCGGTTCTCTGATCTGCACCAAGAAAGCCTCCACCGGAAAAGCTCCGGCCGCCCGTGTCATGCTCGCCGCTCATATGGATCAGATCGGATTTTATGTCCGGCACATCGATGATCACGGTTTCATCCGGATTCATAATGTCGGCGGGTTTGATCCCCGCAATCTCACCGCCCAGAAAGTCCGCATCGGCGGCAAAAAGGAAATATTCGGCGTATTGAATCCCGCCGGCAAGCCCGTCCATATCGCAACGGAGGAAGACCGGAAAAAGCAGTATCAGATTTCAGACTTTTTCATCGATACCGGCATGGGGGCTAAAAAAGTGCGCGAGCTGGTGCGCGTCGGCGACCCGGTGACGCTTGTGAGAGATTTCAGTGAACTGGGGAATTTCGTCGCCGGCCAGGCGATGGACAACCGCGCCGCCGTCTGGGTGGCGGTACGGGCCATGCAGCGGGTGAAAAAATCTCCCTACGACATCCATGCCGTCTTTACGGTGCAGGAGGAAGTGGGCCTGCGCGGCGCCGGCCCCGCGACCTTCGGCCTGGACCCGGAAATCTGTATCGCCTTGGATACCACGCTGGCATGCGATACGCCGGGCATTCCGCCCGAGCACGCCATCACGCAGGCTGGCGGCGGAGTGGGCATCAAGGTGATGGACGGAGCATCCATCAGCGACCGCTCGCTGCTGGATCAATTTGTCCTTACCGCCGAGAAGAAAAAAATCCCGTATCAGCTTGAACTCCTCCCGGCGGGTGGCACCGATGCCGGCGCCATGCAACGCAGCCGGTCCGGTATCCGCACCATCACGATCAGCGTGCCGACACGCTACATCCATACCGTCAATGAAATGGTGCACCGCGATGATCTCCATGCCGCACGGGACCTGCTCGCGGCCTGGCTCAGTGGTTGATCGTGGTGTGGTTTTCGACTTTAAGGCGCGGCAATGCCCGGCGGGCGGCGGCAATAACATCTGTTTTGGGGCAAACAATATGAAACCATTCACTTTTAATCAGGAGGTCTGCCGAAATCTGGACAAAGCCCGAAATCTGGAGTGGCTCTGCACCAACGGCCTCGGCGGCTATGCCTCGGGAACCATTGCAGGCATTAATTCCCGCAAATATCACGGCTATCTGGTCGCATCCCTCCGGCCCCCGATCGATCGCTATGTTCTCTGGTCGCGGGTGGAGGATCGCATCATCATCGGTGAAAAGGGGTATGCCCTTTCCACCAACGAATTCCCCGGTGCCATCGAACCCACCGGCTACCGCAATCTCGCCGGCTTTACCCAATCCGCCGGCCCCGTATGGGATTACCGGTGCGGTGACGTGCTGGTGCGCAAAACCCTTATCATGCCCTGGCAGCAGCAGACCGCCGTCCTGCGCTATGAACTCATCGAACCTCCCGCCCGGCGGCAGGAAATCCGTCTCATGGTGCTCAACATGCTCTCAGGCCGACATTTTCACGCCACCACCAACTCGGAAAACCGCTTGAATTGGACCCCCGTCGACAGCGGCGGCGACGGACAGAAGATTGGATTTCATGCGGTCGGCTGTCCGTTTGAAATTCACTTTTCTCATAACGCCGCCGATTTTCATGATGGTCCCTGCTGGTGGTACAACTTTGTTCTCTCCCGGGAGATGCAGCGCGGCTATCCCGACCGCGACGATCTCTGGACACCCGGTGCCCTGGAGTTTCTACTTAAGCCCGGTCGCCCGGCCTTCATCATCGGCTCCATCCGGCCGATTGATCCCGTTGAACATTCGTCGCTCGTGCTCAAGGAGCAGGCCCGCCGCGAGCAGATCACCGCCGCACCCGCAGTCGATGAACCGTATCAGGATATTCTCGAGCAGCTCTTCGCCGCCGCCGATCAGTTTGTCGTCCGCCGCGCCACCGATAAAAAGCAGAAACAGAAAATGTCTGTCATCGCCGGCTACCCGTGGTTTGAAGATTGGGGACGCGACACCTTCATCAGCCTTCCCGGCCTCACGCTGGTGCCCAATCGGGCCGATGCCGCTCGCGATATTCTTACCGTATTTGCCGATCACATACAGAACGGACTGGTCCCCAACCGCTTTCCCGATGATGCCGATCAGCCCGATTACAACACCGTAGACGCTTCGCTCTGGTTTGTTCAGGCCGCCTTTCAATACTGGCGTTACACCGGCGATGCCGCCTTCCTGACCGATTATCTCTACGGTCCCCTGAATCAGATTATTGATCGGTACCAACATGGAACTTCCTTCGGCATTCACATGGATGCCGACGGCCTCATATGCTGCGGGGTGCCGGGGGCGAACCTCACCTGGATGGATGCCAAGATCGGCGATTATGTCGTCACGCCCCGCTACGGAAAGCCGGTCGAAATCTCCGGCCTCTGGTATAACGCCGTGCGTATTATGGAAATATTATCAAACCGCCGTAAAGACGCCCCGCGTGCCGCCGAGATGCGCCGCATCGCCGGGCTGATTGAGGAAAATTTTCCCCGCAAATTCCGGCTCTCAAAAACCGGTTATTACGCCGATGTGCTCGGCTCCGGTGATGAGCCCGATGGCCTGCTGCGACCCAATCAGCTCATCGCCGCATCCCTCCCATTTTCTCCCGTTCCTCGCGACCATCTCACCTCGATGGTGGATATCGCACGGGCCAAACTCCTTACCCCCATGGGCGTGCGAACGCTCGCCCCCGGCAGCCCCGGATACTGCGGTCGTTATCAGGGCGATCAGACCTCGCGCGACCATGCCTATCACCAGGGGACCGCATGGCCGTGGCTGATCGGGCCGTTCGTCTCCGCCTTCACCCGTGCCTATCCGCAGTCATCTGCCGACGAGCGCATGGCCTTCATCCGTCCGCTCTTTGACCGCATGGCCGTGTACGGCATCGGCTCGCTGGCGGAAATCGCCGATGGCGACCCGCCGCACCAACCCCGCGGCTGCATCGCCCAGGCCTGGTCGGTGGCGGAGGTGCTCCGCGTCCTCTGGGAAGATGTGTTGCAGAAAGCACCCCCCATTCCCGGCGCGTAACAGCGGGTGGGCATTTGTGATAAAATGCTCTCATGGGCAAAAACCCCACCCAATTTGATCTCTCAGGCCTTACCGACGACAAGGCCCTGGCCATCGCTGCCTATGGTGAGGCCGTAGCCGCCTACCGCTACATCGTGCTGGGTGAAAAGTCGCATACGGAAGATCTCAAGGCGGCATTTCGGCAGATGGTGCAGACCGAATATAACCAGCGCGACACCCTGCAGAAACTCCTCAGCCAACTTTTTCCCTCCGCCTGTTTTTATCTCACCAGCCGCGACAAGGCCATGGTGTGTGTCGGCCCGCGCCTCCTCGATGCCCGCGATGATGCCCGCTTTGATGAGGCGATGCGCCTCACCATCGCCAGCGAAAAGCGATCCATCAGCTTTTACAATCGCTATCTCCCGATCGCCCACGATCAACGCGTGGCGCGCACGTTCAGCCAATTCGCCGCAGATGGGCTCCTGCGCGTTCGCGATTTGCGGCTGCTCTTTCAATCTGCCGGCAAACAGATCAACGAATCCTGTCCCATCATCCCCCGTTAAATGCGGGATGATTCAAAAAAGGAATTCTGCCGCCGGCGTTTCAGTGCGCCGGGCGGCCGGCGGGATGCCCAGCGGCGTAGCAGAGCAGATTGCGGGCCAACCTGACGGCATAGTCGGGGGCGTAACCACTGATTCCCCATGTATTGGTACCCAGCAGGCCACTGGTGAGATTGCAGGGAGAAAAGATCATCACCCAGCGCCCATGAACTTTCACACCGTCCAAGTGGGCGTAATGATGCATCCCGTGCCGCTGAATGTAATATTTGCGATATTCCGCGTGCATGGCCCGGATACCGCCAGGCATTTTCCCCGTGTAAAGCGATATGTGAAATGGAAGTGGCTGAAGGGGATGACCCGGAAAAAGTTTTTCGCAGAGAGTATCAAATGAAATCGTGAAATCACGGGTGGAACTGCCCGCATCGGCAAAAAGCAGGCCACCATGCTCCAGATATGATTTCAGTGCCGCCGTTTCGTCACTGCTGAGCGTAAAACTGCCTGTACCGGTCATCAGTGCCAGATTCACTTTCGTCTGGGCCTTGCCTCCGGTACCGCTGGCGGACGCCAGAGAGGTGATCGGTTCTACCGAGAGCGTCACCCGGGTGGCAGCATCCTGTCGTGCCAGTCGCGCCATCCGCAGCCATGCACCGGGCTCCGGATTGAAATTGCCGTGGTATTTTAATATCGCTGCCGAGACCGTCCGCATCGGTTTGGCGTCGCTGCGCGGAACATACAGTGAATCAAGCCGGTCGGAAAGCAAGCCCCGACCGGTGGCGTAGAGGTACAGATTGGTCGCCAGATTCCACGGGGTTTTATTGGTAAATTGCCGCTGCTGCCATGTCCGGCCCAGATCCGCCGGGCTGATGATCCACAGATACCGGATACCATTGGAAATCGCAATCCAGCCGGGGTTAAATGTGGTGTGGTACCAGCTCTGCATCGTGTAGAGCATGTTTTTGGGGCCGAGTTTGCGGGCCGGATACTCGCGGCCGCAGACTTCTTCGCCCAGCGTCACCATGGACTGGCGAAACGCGGCGGAATAATCATTGCAGTTGCAGAAAACCATGCCGCCGGCGTGGACGTAATGCCGCAGGCGGGCGATCTGCGTTTGGGTGAAGGTCACCGGGTGCGAGCCCGTAATCAGCAGGATGGGGGAATCCAACCATGTTCGCGACGGTGTATCAATATTCACCACCTGCCAGTTCAGCGGGGCATCAAACGCACGTGTCATCCATGAAGTAACGTTGGCCGCGTCACGCGGGCGGCTGTTCCACGTACCGAAATAACCGCTGCTGTACTGCAATTTATTAAATACGACCGGATTAAGCCCCCGATCCAGAATCAGCAGAGCATACGCCGTGCCGATGACCGGCTCGCGGTACGGCCCGGTACCGCCGTCGCCGCTGCGCTCATTCCAGCGCAGGGCCCGAAACATCGGATACCAACTGCCGTTCTTATTCTGGCGACGCAGCAGATCGGATGCAAAAGCGTCATACCAGTTCACACGGCCGAAATATTGCAGCCCGGTCGCCAGACCGACCCGCTCATAGCCGTAAAGTTCATACAGGTCTTTCGCTTTCGGATTGATGTGCCTGACGATCCAGCGCATCGCCCGCACAACGCTCGTATCTTTCTGATCCGCGCCCGGCGCACGGGCCTTGAGATATTCATCTGCAATCAGCAGGCTGGCGATCCCGGCGGGTGTCATCGTCTCCGGCCTGCTGGGCCGGCCACGCGGGCGCCCACGAAAACCCCAATATCCCCAAGTCCCGTTTGAAAACTGTGTCGTATGCCAGTGCCGGGCTGCGGTAAACCAATAACTTTGCGGCACGCGAACGCCCGCATGCGCCGCCGCCCATTGACCCAGCACACCATACTGTGTGTTGGAATTGTCCCAGTGACCGGGTGCGTTCTGGTGCGGTGGATTTAATCCCGGCGTCCACCGGTACGTGTAGCCCCCGTCGCGGTGAATGGCGTTGTTCAGATAGCGGCTGTCCCATTCCAGCGCCTTGAAATAGGCGGGTTTGCGATAATTCGGCAGGAGTGCCAGGGCATTGGCCTGAAATGATACTGCATAGGTCGACTGCGTTCGCATTGCCGCCACATATTGAATCGCTCGGGCCATGGCGGGATCAAATATGGACAGCCGACGCAGGTGCAGGCTGGAACTCACATCAATCAACGCTTCCGTCACCAGCGCGGTCTCTCCACCGCGGGTGAATTGATTCATACCCAGATCGTAAGACTCCCAAAGGTGCTTGGGCTTTTCTTTTGACAGCAGATACGTCACGCCCCGCCTGATGGCGGCGATCACCTGTCGGCTGGTTACCGCACCGGCCGGGCCGACCGGCAGAAAACCGGCCAGAAAGGATGCGATCACCGCCGGAACGATCAGGTGAGCATGTCTGCGTTGTATCAAGCCACCCACCTTTCGCAATCACCGGTACTCCGGGACGGTGCAGAGTTATCCGTTATTCTTCGCCAAAACGGCCATTGACAAGCTGTTCCAGAGCGTCGAGGGCATGTTCCGCATCCTCTCCGTCGGCCTCAATGCGCAGGCCAGTCCCCTCCGTAGCCGCCAGCATCATCATATGCATAATGCTTTTACCATCCACGCACTGATCTCCCTTCCAGACGCGGATGTGACTGCGGTATTGATTGGCCACATCCACAAACTGCATGGCGGGTCGGGCGTGCAAACCCAACTTGTTGCATATGACGATCTGTCTTTCCATGGTGGCCATGCTGTTTCCAAAATCTCTCGCGGGAGCTGTTTCATCCCGTTTCTTCGCCGCATCGGATGGCGGACGCTATCAGCCGTCGCCCCGGTGCGGATGTCCGTCGGCTTATCGGCTGAGCGTGTTATGGTCGGCTTCGTCGACCAGCTCCGCAATCTGTTTTTCCGTTGTGGCCTGGCGCAAAAACCGGCGGAAGGTGTCCATCTGCAGATGACGGAAGATATTCTCCATGGCGTGCAGATGTCCATCGGGGCTGTCCGGCGGTGAAAGCAGGAGCACCACACTGTAAACCGGTGCCTGATCCAGTGCCGCAAAATCAACGCCCACACTGCTTCGCCCGATGGCGCCGACGCGCTTTTTAATCGCCGGGTGTTTCACATGAGGCACCGCGACTCCCTTGCCGAAGCCGGTACTTCCATGCTTTTCGCGGTCGATCACCGCCTTGGCGATCACATCGGCATCGGCAGGATTGATCGCCTTGACCGTCGCCAGCGCCTCAATCAACTCACGAATTACCTGATCGCGCGTATTCCCCTTGAGCTCGGCAATAATCGCCTCTTTCACAATAAAATCGCTGAGTTTCATCGCTTGAATCCTAAAAACAACTCGGCAACCATGCCAACTTATTGTAATATCGCCCGATCCGGCCGCGATCCTTCTGCCGCCTGAGCACGCCGCACCACGCCCGCCTAGGACGGGTGTTTGCGATTGCGGAATTTATCCTTATGTTCCGTCAGTTGACGTTCCAGTTTATGCGACGCCATATCGATGCACGCATGGAGGTCTTCCCCCTCCACCGTCCCGACGAACATATTGCGGTGCTCGGCATTGACAATCATTTCCACGCGCATGCCTTTGCCGCTGCTGCCGTCGAGAATGACCTCAATTTCCTTGATCAGATCATAATACTTGAGGAGTTTTCGGGCTTTTTCCTCCGCATGACTTTTGATGGTGGGAGTTACGTCGAGATGTCGGCCTGTTACAGTAATGATCACCCATTTGCCTCCGTAGAGTAAGAATTTTACCTCAATGCGCCTTGCCGCCCAGGCAAAAAATGATGCCCGACCGTTGAACGCACCGCCATACACCGCCTTAGTTTACCATGGATACCGCAATATGAAATATTCTCGTCCTACGCCGCAGGACATAGGCGGACTTCGCCCCCGCAACGGTGCATCCTGCCGCACGGCGGACCGCCACCCAGCTCCGCTCATCAAGCCGCGACTGTCCCAACTGCAAACACAGGATAAAACCGATTTAACCGCCGAGGAGACGCCGGAACGCAGAGGCATCGCCGCGTGTCGCACAAATCTCGCCGAACCCATAGCCGCCGACCTGCCGGAAATGAAATTCCTCGTCCGGCCGTTCCAGAAGCCGTTCCAGCACGGCATCGCGAACCTTTTCCAGAAGTGCGAAAGTTAAGGTCGCCTTATGCCAAACTTCGCCTATCGGGCTTGCTTGAGTGGCAACGGCCGATAACCAATATTCCGCTCAGCGGCCATAAGTTCGACGCTTGCATGCCCCCCACCTTTTGATGATAATTGCTCTCACACGACGGATGCCGCCTCCTGCGGGTAGCGCGGTATCTGGTTTTCGGAAGAAAACGGCGGCCGAGTCAGGCGCTGGTGTTATCCGCCGTGCGGCGGACGCCAAGCTAACCGACATGCGGCAGTCGATGATGTGAGGATTATGATGTCTACGCTTACCCCCCCGACCGGGGCGCCGAAATCTGTTGGCGCCGCCAGAAACAAGAACAAGAACGCGGAACGGTCCGAAGCGCGATCTGTCGAGCCAAAGTCGGATGCCCGCAATCAAGGCGTCACGGCAGAAAGCAGCACCGGGCTTCCCGTGCTCGGCGCACCGACCGGACGTACGAATCGGTATGTCGGTAAAACCGGCGCTGAGATCATGCTGCAGATGCTCGTGGAGCATGGCGTCACCGATGCCTTTGGATATCCGGGCGGAGCGATTCTCCCGACCTTTGACCAACTTTATAAGAACCAGATCAATTTCATTCTGGTGCGGCACGAACAGGGCGCCGGTCACATGGCCGACGGATACGCCCGCGCCACCGGCAAACCCGGCATCGTGATTGTCACCAGCGGTCCGGGTGCAACCAACACTGTCACACCGCTGGCCACGGCGTACATGGATTCGATTCCGATGATCGTGTTTTCCGGTCAGGTGCGGACTTACATGATCGGAAATGACGCGTTTCAGGAAGCGGATGTGACGGGTATCACGCGCCCGGTGACGAAACGCAATTATCTGGTCAAGTCGGTCAACGATCTGCCACGAATTATTAATGAAGCCTTTATCATCGCCACCACGGGGCGTCCGGGGCCGGTGCTGATCGATCTGCCGGTGGATGTCACCACATCAAAAGTGGAGCAGATGATTGACGATACGCCGTATCTGCCGGGGTACAAGGTGTACCGGGCCGGCCACAGCCGGATGATCAAGCAGGCGATGGAACTGATCAATCGGGCGGAGCGTCCGGTGTTGTATGTCGGGGGCGGCGCGATCATCAGCGATGCGTGGGCCGAGGTGCGGGAGTTGGCGAAAAAAGCCAACATCCCATGCACCACCACGCTGCTGGGCATGGGGGCGTTTGATGAACACAATCCGCTGAGCCTGCATATGCTGGGGATGCACGGCAGCGCTTATGCCAATTATGCGGTGCAGGAATCGGATTGCCTCATTGCCGTTGGCGCACGATTTGACGATCGTGTCACGGGCAATTTGAAGCTCTTTGCGCCCAAGGCGCGGATTATCCATGTGGATGTGGATCCGTCGAGCATCAGCAAAAATGTGAAGGTGGATGTGCCGGTTGTGGGTGATGCGAAGCTGTGCCTTGCGGAGATGTGCGAACTGGCGGAATACCGCCCGCGCGAGGCGTGGCTGGAACAGATCAAGGCATGGAAGCAGAAGTTTCCATTCACCTATCACGATGATTCCCCCCTGCCCAAGCCGCAGGCGATCATTGAAGCGATTAATCAGGTGACCGAAGGCAAGGCGTATTTTACGACCGGCGTCGGACAGCATCAGATGTGGGCGGCGCAGTTTATCCGCTGGCGTTTTCCCCGCAGCATGATCACCAGCGGCGGGCTGGGCACCATGGGTTACGGGCTTCCCGCGGCCATCGGCGCTCAGGTGGGCCGACCGGGAGAACTGGTGATCGATATCGACGGCGATGCCTCGTACATCATGACCGCCATGGAACTGGCCACCATTCGGCAGTTCAACCTGCCCGTGAAGGTCGCCATTTTGAATAACCGCTTCCAGGGGATGGTGCGGCAGTGGCAGCAGCTTTTCTACGGCGGACGATTCTCCAACAGCGAGATGGTCAATCCGGATTTTGCCGCCATGGCGGAAAGCTTCGGCATTCGAGGCATGCGTTGTACCCGCAAGGAGGATGTGCTCAAGACGGTTGAAGAGATGGTGAAACATCCGGGGCCGTGCGTGGTCGATTTCCTCTGCGAAACCGCTGAAAATGTCTATCCGATGGTACCGTCCGGTAAGGGGCTCCATGAGATGGAACTCGGGGTTGTGGCCAGTGCACCGCCGAACAGTGCCCGCGAGCTTGGCTCGCTGGCCTGATGCCGTGTCAGAATGAGCCCGGCCGTGCGGCGGGACAATGCCCGAAATATGAAACATGAATGAACGGAGGTCGCCGGATGCGACATGTGATAACCGCATTAGTGATGAATGAGCCGGGGGTGCTCGCCCACGTGGCCAACATGTTTTCCGCCCGTGGATTTAATATTGATTCCCTGGTGGTGGGTCGTACGGAAGACCCGCAGTTGTCGCGAATGACCATTGTCGTTGTAGCCGACGACCGCACACTGGATCAGGTGCGAAAGCAACTGGCCAAAATTGTGACGGTGGTTAAGGTGCGCGACTATCGCGAGACACCATTTGTGGCACGGGATCTGATGCTGGTCAAACTCAGCGCCTCACCGCGCACGCGCAGCGAGATTATTGAATTGGCCGGCCTCTTCCGCGGGCATATCCTGGATGTGGGGCATAATTCTCTCACCGTGGAGCTTTCCGGTGAGGAAGACAAACTCGATGCGTTCGTTGATCTGGTGCGCCCCTACGGCATCCGTGAACTTGCCCGCACCGGCATGATTGCCATGGCCCGCGGTGGGCACGCGATGTCGCTGGCCGGAGAAGACTCCGACGGCACGGGGAGCCCGACGGTGGCAGCGCCGCCGATTGCCCAGAGCAGCGGACGACCGGCCCGTGTGGCGGTCAAGCGGGTACCGACCCAGGAAGAGCTTGAAGCCACACCGCCGGGATAATGTTCCGGACACCACCCTATTTCCCATCCCGCTTGAGGCGGCGGATGAATTGTCCTACACTTTGAGCGTGAGGAGTGTTTCATTGATGATCGCACAGGACCTTCAATATGCTTGATATCATTCGCGGAAAAGCTTACGTGCTGGGTGATAATATCGACACCGACCAGATTATCCCCGCCAAATTTTTAAGCTATAACCCATCCGATCCCAGCGAACGGAAATACTTTGGCATGTATGCCATGGACGGCGTACCTGCCGGACAGATGGGCCTACCGGATGGTAATATCCGTTTTGTGAAACCTAATGAATTCAAAAGCGAATTCAGCATTGTCATTGGGGGCCGAAATTTCGGCTGCGGAAGTTCCCGCGAGCATGCTCCGCTGGCCATTGCAGAAGCGGGCGTGCGGGTGGTGATCGCAGAATTTTATGCCCGCATATTCTTCCGAAATTGCGTCAACGGCGGCTATCTGGTCCCGTACGAATCGCCCGAGCGTCTCATGGAAATCACGCACACCGGCGATGAACTTGTCGTGGATGTAAAACGCAATCTGTTATCCAATGTCACGCGGCGGACGGAGCATAAACTGAGCCCGCTGGGGGATGTGGCACCGATTATTGAAGCCGGCGGAGTATTTGAATACGCCAAACTCGCCGGCATGATTTGACATCTGCATGGATGCGGATTCCCATCAACAGGAAAAAGTGGTGATATGAAAATATTGCTTGTCGGTTCGGGCGCAAGGGAGCATGCCTTGGCATGGAAACTGCGCCAAAGCCCGTTGTGTACCGAACTGCTGATTGCCCCGGGCAACCCCGGCATGGCCGAACTTGGCCGGTGCGTTGATATTCGCAGCGATGCCGTCGCCGATCTGACGCGCCTTGCCGTTGATCAAGCCGTTGATCTCGTGGTGGTAGGCCCTGAAGACCCCTTGGCATTGGGACTGATCGATGCACTGGCCACAAAAAACATCCGTGCATTCGGCCCGAGCCTGGCGGGAGCACAACTCGAGGCGGACAAAACCTTTTCCAAAAAAATCATGCGTGAGGCACTGATTCCCACCGCGGAAGGAAAAAGTTTCAAGTCCATGCGCGATGCCATTGCCTACGTTGAAACCCGCACCGATGCGATGGTGGTCAAAGCCGCCGGACTGGCCCGCGGCAAGGGCGTGGTCATCTGCAAAGACCCGGTTGAGGCCTTGGATGTCGTCCGCGATATCATGGAAAAGAAGATCTTCGGTCCCGCCGGTTCCACCATCGTCATCGAGGAAAAACTGGAAGGGCCGGAGATATCGCTTCTGGCCCTGATTGACGGCCACACCGCGTACATTCTGGAATCTGCGCAGGATCATAAGCGTATTGGAGAGAATGATCAGGGCCCGAATACCGGCGGAATGGGCGCCTTCAGCCCCGCTCCCCGTATGACCGACGAACTCGGTCGCAAGGCGGAATCTGAAATTATCGTGCCGCTGCTCGATGCGCTGGCCCGACACGAAATTGATTACCGTGGCATTATTTATGCGGGCTTGATGCTCACGCCCGCCGGGCCGAAAACACTGGAGTTCAACTGCCGATTCGGCGATCCGGAAGCGCAGGTGCTGATGATGCGGCTCAAGAGCGATCTGGTTGAGGCGATGATGGCCTGTATCGACCGCAAGCTGGACCAGATCACTCTGGAGTGGGACCCCCGCCCGGCCGTGTGCGTGGTGCTTGCCAGCAGCGGCTATGGGTGGGAACGCGACGAAAAGGTCGTTAAAGGCGTGCCGATCAGCGGCCTGCAGGAAGCCGCTATGATGCCGGATGTCAAGATTTTCCATGGCGGAACGGCGATGCGCGACGGCAAGCTGGTCACCAATGGCGGCCGGGTGCTGAGCGTTTGCGCGCTCGGTGACACCCTCGATCAGGCCCGGCAGAAGGCGTACGCTGCGGTGGAGAAGATTTCGTTTCCCGGCATGCAGTATCGCCGCGATATCGGCAAAAACAGCGGATAATCAGGTTTGTTCCGTATCATGACGCGCCAATTCTGGCGACCGATTTTTAATCACTTCTTAGCCCGGATTATTCACGGTCATCGCGGCAGTGCTGAGATATGCATGGTTGTATATACATCGGTGGCATGGCTGCAGGTTTTTTACGGTTGTGGGCAGAAGGCCCCCTTACCCCCATTGGCCGATCGGGTTGTGATGGATTCAGGCGGTGGAGCGAAAGATGTTGGAACGTTCGGCGACCAGCTGATAGAAGTGCCACCAGGG
>JAKAVA010000119.1 GCA_021827645.1 Planctomycetota bacterium | reverse complement strand
GGGGTTTGGGATCCAGGAGGCACGCGGCCATACGTTCCGTATAGCCCCACTGCTGGTCGAACTGTCGAATGGGGAGTAACCCGGCGTCGGAGGTGATCTGGCCGGCAGAGCGTTCCACGATCAGTTCCCGTGAGGGGAGAAAATCGAAGAGCAGTGGTTGACAACGTGGCGCAGGCATAAGGCACTCCTAACCGCGAAACATCGCAGCCGGATAGAATACTACAAATCTAATACTCTGTCCACTCGCTTCCGGTTCACACAAGTCGGCAGACGGAGAGCGTGAAATGGAGCATGGGTACCCAAAATCGAATGGAAGCTGCCCTTGCAGACTGCGCGCCGAGACTCAATCCAGCCACGGAGACTAACCGTCTGCAAACACGACACTTACGACCTCCACCCCCGCAATCCCGCGCCGGTCCTTGAATAATCCGGGCGAGGCCGCACGCCGCGAGGTCGAGAGCCAGATTAAAAACATCCGGCAAAGGATGGAGTTGCAAGCTGCGAGCCTTGCGGAGGCGAAAGCCGATTGGGATTTGGTGTCGGGGCTTGAGGGTATCTAAGCCGGATGTGGCGGGGCGGCGTGGGCAGCCGAGCCATCGCGGGTCAGCACCCAAGCTTCCACGCCCACCCGAACAGTCTTTCGGTGTGCAACGCCAAGTTGGCGCGCCGCGAAACGCCGTTCTGCCGGGCGACGAGCCCTAGGAATTGCGAGATGGGCATAAAAGTGTCGGCCACCCTCGAGTGGAAGCAATGAAATCGGCCCCGCTCGCAGACGAATTGGAATGTGTTGACCCCCCCGTGGTGCAGCACCGCGGCGTACCTTTCCGCGAACGATTTGTCCTGGCTGCTCGGCACCAACATGTAGAACTCGCGGGGAGATGGGTTTGGGTGGTTGTGGTGGAAGAAGACGGACGAGTAGCCGCCCCGGCGGCATTCCTCGAGCAGGGACTGCGGCCCAAGCGGTAGCTCCACGCTTACGCTGTCGGACCCTTTATTAATCCACAGGCGGGTGATGTGCCGGCCGTGCACGAACGCCACTATGACCCACTCGTGCTTTTTGTATTTGAAAAGCGCCGCTGCAGTCGATGGCCAAAGCTCTAGCGGACAGTTGAATGTGACCCACCCCCCTTTGGCCGGCATGGTCCGCTTTATATCCGCGTCGGGGAGGGCGGCCGGCCTTTCAAATCTAAAGTAGGCCTCGATCGCTTTCACGCGCCGGCGCGCCGCCAAGTCCGCGATCTCGCGCAGATTCAGTGGCCGCGTGTGAACCCATAGAAATAAGCACAGGAGCACAAGCGCCGTCGATCCAGCAGCAATTAGGGCCAGACTCAAGCCTCACACCAATCCCATGACGTTGGCCCCAGCACGGAGGCACCGCCCAGCGGCGGCAAACGCTCCAGCTGGTGGCGGTGCCGCGCGCATGCCGGGGGGGGCAAATAACCACAAACCTCCGATGCCGCGAAGAGCCAAGTCGTGCCGCCGTCCCAATCGGTTCACCGTATCGTAAACCTCCGATGGCATTATCGCATGGGGCGTTCACGCGCCAAGCCCGTGGCTGGCGGCTTTCGGTGGGTCGGCGGCCACCCTGATATCACCGACGCCCAAAAGCGCGCTGCCGACAGCGTCGCCAGGGCGTACGAGAGGCTGGGGCACTCCATTCCCTCGTCGGCGAATTTCCGCCGCGATCCGTGATGGCGCCCCGGGGCGAACTGGCGGCGGAGCGGGGCCGCGAATATGACACACTGCCGATGGGATAAACCCATCGGCTCGCTCCAGAATCGTCCGGATTATTCGGTGTTCGCCACCACCCCCGTCGCCCGCCCCTTTCGCTGAAACTGTCACACACCCGCTGTTTTTCCCTCGCGGCTGGTTTTAGACGCTTTTGGCATCAAAGGCTATAATGCGGGGCTTTATTTGAGGTGGATGCATGGCTTGCATCCGACCGGAGCGCCTGAGGTACTATGGAATCCCAATCGACAGCACCGCCTGATGCACCTGCAAAAGATTATAAATCCACGCTGAATCTGCCGCAGACCCATTTTCCCATGAAGGCCAATCTGACGCAGCGCGAGCCAGCCATGCTGACGCAATGGCAGGACGAAAACCTGTATCAGCAAATTCGCGCATGCGAACACCCACGCGGAAAATGGGTATTGCACGACGGCCCGCCGTATGCCAACGGCGACATTCACATGGGACACCTGATCAATAAGGTGCTCAAGGACATCATCGTGAAATACCGCACCATGGCGGGGTTTGACTGCGAATATGTGCCGGGGTGGGACTGTCACGGTTTGCCGATTGAAAGTGCCGTGCAGAAGGAATTGGGGCCGAAACTCAAGGCCATGCCTCCATCGGAAGTGCGGAAACTTTGCCGCGATTATGCCATGAAATTTGTAGGTCAGCAGTCGAAGTCGTTTCAACGGCTGGGGGTGCTGGGGGATTTTGAACACCCGTATCTGACACTGAGCCCGGCGTATGAAAAAGGGGTGCTGGAGGTTCTGGCGGATTTGCTGCAGCGCGATCTGGTTTTCCGGCAGCGGCGGCCGGTGCACTGGTGCACATATGATCAGACGGCGCTGGCGGAGGCGGAACTGGAATATGGCCCGCACAAATCCACCAGTGTATTCGTCGCCTTTACCATGGATTTATCGACGGGGACCTGGCCGGCGCAATTTGGCCCCCGCCCCCCTGCCGCCGGTTATCTTATCTGGACCACCACGCCATGGACGCTGCCGGCGAATCGGGCTGTGGCGGCCGGGCCAAAAAATATGTATGTATGCTTGGCGGATGCCCGCGGGGAATTTCCGTCGCTCATCGTGGCACAGGAGCGGATGGAGGCGACGATTCAAGCGGCTGCCCATGGGCCGCTGCGGGCGGAATATCGCCTTGTTGGCGAGCCGATCTCGGGAGAGGAGCTTGCCGATTGCGCTATCCAATATCAGCATCCGCTGGAGACGGCGCGCAGGTGCCCGCTGGTGTGCGCTGATTATGTAACGCTGGAAGATGGTACGGGGCTGGTACACACCGCTCCCGGCCACGGCGCTGAGGATTATGCCACCGGAAAGCAGTATGGCCTGGAAATTTATTCGCCGGTCTTGCCGGATGGACGCTATGACCAGAGCGTCGCTGAGTTTCTTCGCGGGGAATTGATCTGGGATGCCGGGGTAAAAATCATTGAGCATCTCAAGAACAGCCGCTTGCTGATTGCGGAAAATATCATTGAACACAGTTATCCGCATTGCTGGCGATGCCGCCGGGCGATCATCTTCCGCGCCACCGAGCAGTGGTTTGTGCGTGCATCGCATGAAAGCCCGCTGGTGCGTCAGGCTGAAAACTTTATTGATCAGGTGCAGTGGATACCGGCGTGGGGAAAGTCGCGTATCAGCGGCATGCTTGCCACGCGGCCCGATTGGTGCATTTCGCGGCAGCGGTCGTGGGGAGTTCCAATTCCCGCGTTTACCGATCCGGACGGTCATATTCTTTTAACCGCCCGATCTACTGCCCGCGTCGCGGAATATATCGGCCTCCATGGGGCGGATAGTTGGTATACCGATCTGCCGGAGAAAATTCTCGGCACGGATTGCTGGCGTGACGACGCTCTGACACCGGGGGCGGGAACAAAGGCCGGCCATGAATTTATCACGGCATCGCTGCGCAAGGGGAGCGATATTCTGGATGTGTGGTTTGAATCCGGGGCATCTCATCGTGCGGTGCTGGAGGGGACGCATCCGCATCTGGGGTACGGGGCGGATCTGTATCTGGAAGGGTCGGATCAGCATCGCGGGTGGTTTCAATCAACGCTGCTGGAGGCAGCGGGATATCGGGATACGCCGCCGTTCAAGGCCGTACTGACGCACGGATTCATCGTGGACGGTCAGGGGCGCAAGATGTCCAAGAGTGCGGGGAATGATATCAAGGTATCGGATGCGCTCAAGGAACATGGTGCCGACGTACTGCGGCTGTGGGTGGCGAGCGTGGATTATCAAAATGACATGCCATGTTCAAAGGAACTGCTTGCACGCATTGGCGAGGCGTATCGAAAGATACGCAATACGTTCCGCTATCTGCTGGGCAATCTCTACGACTTTGATCCGGAGCGGCACGCGGTTTCGCCCGCGCCGCAGAGCATCGACACGTGGATGCTCGGTCGGCTTGACCAGATGGAGCGCGACACGCACGCCGCGTATGAAAAGTATGATTTTCACCGCGTGTTCCGGAATATCTATGAATTCTGCAATGTGGATATTTCCGCTCTTTACGCCAAGGCGATCAAGGACCGGCTTTACTGCGAATGGCCAGATTCGCCCCGACGACGGGCATCTCAGCACATCTGTTTTCTGCTGCTGCGGGCGCTGGTGGAACTTTCCACCCCTATTCTGGTATTCACGGCTGACGAAGTGTGGCAGTCGGTACGCCAATTGCGGGGGATGGACAAGGCGCCGGCATCGGTGCATTGCGTGAGTTTCTCCACGCATATGCATGCGGAAAATGCGGCGCTGGAGCCGTGGCCGCAGTGGATGGAACTGATTGAAAGCGGTAACAAGCAGCTGGACGAACTCAAACGGACGATCGGGCTTGGGAACCCGCTGGATTCCGAAGCGGTGATTGTGGCGCCGCCGGACGAAGCGTCGCAGAGTTTGGCGCGGTTATATGGGGCGGAGATTGAAGATGCTTTGGGCGCCGGATTTCATCGAATTGAAACCGGTTCGCAGTGGCAGATTCGAATGGTGGATACTCGCGGGCTTTATCCCAGCTGCGCCCGCTCGTGGAAGCGGCGGCCGGATGTCGGCAGCGATCCGGAATTTCCGGAATTGTCCGCACGTGATGCGGCGGTGGTGAAACGGTTGAGGCAACGTGTTGCCGCTTCGGCGTAACGGTAACTCGGCGGCCATCTGCGGAGTTGCAGAGCTTTTATCATTAAGGATGATTTGTGCCTTTATTGGGTGTTAATATCGATCATGTGGCGACCCTTCGGCAGGCACGCCGTGGTGTTGAACCGGATCCGGTGTGGGCGGCTGTCGAAGCTCAGCTCGGCGGAGCGGGCCTGATTACCGTCCATCTGCGGGAAGACCGGCGGCACATGAATGATGATGATGTGCGGCGACTGCGGCCGGTGGTTCAGGTGCCGCTGAATTTGGAAATGGCGGCGGTGACGGAGATCCGGCGTGTTGCCATGGAGGTCATGCCGCAGATGGTCACGCTGGTGCCGGAGAAGCGCAGCGAAGTGACAACCGAAGGGGGACTCAACGTCAAGGCACAGGGCGGGTCTTTGCGGCAGTTCATCGCACCGCTGAAGAAAAAAGGAATCGTCGCCAGCGCATTTATTGATGCGGATATCGATCAGGTTCGCGCTGCGGCGGAGGCGGGATTTGATGTCTGTGAGCTTCATACCGGCCCGTACTCACTGGCTGACGGGCGGCGGCGCCCGAGCGAACTGGATCGGCTGCGGCAGGCAGCGGAGGAAGTGGTCAATCAGGGGATGCAGCTTAATGCCGGTCATGGCCTGAATTATGAAAATGTGAAGCCGGCGGCCGCCCTTCCGCACATGGAGGAACTGCACATCGGGCACTCCATCGTCAGTCGCAGCGTATTTATCGGCTTGCGTGAAGCGGTGCGGCAGATGCGCGAGTTAATCGAGTCCTGAGTTTCAAGGAGTTGGTACTATGTTTTCGGGAACTTTCACCGCCCTGATCACCCCCTTCAAGAATGACCGGGTGGATGAAGCCGCCTTTGCGCGGCAGATCAAGGCGCAGGTGGATGCGGGGGTTACGGGTATCGTGCCCGTCGGGACTACGGGTGAATCGCCGACGCTTTCGCACGAGGAACATCGGCGGGTGATTGAAGTGGCGGTTGCGTTAGCTCGCGGAACCGGTGTGAAAGTGATCGCCGGTACGGGGTCCAACAGCACGGCGGAGGCCATCGAACTCACGGCGTATGCCAAAGCGTCGGGCGCCGATGCGGCGCTTCTGGTGAATCCGTATTACAACAAACCGACGCAGGAAGGGCTCATACGCCACTTTACCGCGATTGCCCGGCAGGTGGATATACCGATTGTGCTTTACAACATCCCCGGGCGCACCAACGTGACGATGACGGTCAGTACCATGAAACGCCTGACGAGTGAATGCAAAAATATCGTCGCGGTAAAAGATGCGGCCGGTAATCTGGATATGACAAGTGAAGCGGTGGGTGCCGGGCTTACGGTACTTTCGGGCGATGATTCCCTGACGCTGCCGATGATGGCGGTCGGGGCCAAAGGGGTTGTGAGCGTTGCGTCAAATATCGTACCGGAGATGGTGGTATCGCTGGTCAAATTGGCCGCTGCCGGGGATTTTTCGGGGGCACGCACGATCCACCATAAACTTTTTGCCCTCTGCCGGGCATTATTTATTGAAACCAATCCGATTCCGATCAAGGCGGCCTTGCAGATGGTGGGTCGCGACAGTGGCGAATTACGCCTGCCCCTTTGCGAGATCGCTGAATCGAATCGTGCGGTCGTCAGAGCGGCGCTTCAGGCTGTCGGCTTGTCACCGGCATGAGGCGGGTTACTATTTTCGTGCAGAAATAAGGAGTTTGTGATGGCCCGGACGATTAATTATTCCGCATTCCAGAGTTTGGCGCTGCTGATCATTCGCATCGCCATCGCGATGGTATTTCTTTATCACGGCTCGCAGAAACTTTTCGGGGCATTCGGCGGTCCTGATTATCACCAGTTTGCCAAATTTCTGGCGGCCAAACATGTCCCGATGCCGATGGAAAGTGCCATCCTTTCAGGGTGCGCGGAGTTTTTTGGCGGACTGATCTTTTTAGTGGGTACCGGCCTGCGACTAATTTCCATACCGCTGGCATTTAATATGCTGGTGGCGGTGATCATGACCGCGCCGAATGGTTTTGGCGTGACCAATAAGCCGTATCCAGGTTGCGAATATCCGCTCACTTTGCTGCTGGTGGTTATCAGTATGGGGCTCCTTGGGCCGGGCGAATACACCTTGGACCGTCTGTTTCGCAAGCCGGTGAAAGTGATGCCCTGAGGGGGAAATGGATATGCCACAACCCGCCGTGACATTTGGGCGAGGGGCCGGTCTTCGACGGCTTATTTCCGCTGCCGCTCTGGTTATCGGTGTTTCGGTGATATCGGGTTTGGCAGGTTGCTCGAGTGAGCCCATTGAACCGGGCGTAACGCAGGTTGCCAATCGGGCTGCGGCAAAGCGGCCGGTCGCGCCGGCTCTGGCCGTTGTGCTTGGGGATTTGGCTCAGGCAAGCCACAATAAGTGCCAACTGAGCCTGCTGGCGGGGTTTAAGGGGTTATCGCCAGCGGCGGCAAAATTTAATCATTACATGGCGCAAAGCCAGAATAAATTGCTCGACGAACTGCAAAAATGGGCCCGACAACATCATCTGCGACTGCAGCCGCACCATCGACCGGGTTTATTTGGTACGGCGGACAAATTGGAAAGCTCCGCCGATGCGCATGCGTTGCTTACGTCAAGCGGGGCAAAATTTCAGCATCTGTATTTGTTGCTCATGTATACGGACTATTCGTGGCAGATTCAACTGGACAAGGCGGCTCTGGAATTCAAGATTCCACCGGTGCCGATGACCTATCTTAAAAACGCATTAAGTGTGAACCGCCATTCTCGACAAATCCTTTCAGATTTGATTTTTGGCTTGAAAGTTGGGCATAAATGAGGGATCGGGAGCGGGTTGGTGATCCATTTCGGCCCTTTAACCGCCCATATATTCGCGTTATCGAATAAAATCTGCGCAGGTCATATCTCCAAATCCAATACCCGAGAATAATTGACTTAACGTGAATTTGTCGATATTCTGAATGTTCTGTACCCATGGGTGGGAGAAGGTAGCGACCTTGAGGTGCGCTGCAGATCAAACGGGCATTTTTTCCCCGATTTGCGGCAATCTGGAGTTTGAGAGCGGCAAAGTGAAGCGATATGTTTGGAGTATCAATGGCCTCACAAAAAACCTCGTCGAAGCGTAAAAAGCTGAATAAAAAATCAGTTGCGGCGTCCGCAAAAAAGGCAACTGGTGCTGCATCCAAGAAGAAGAACGGTTCTAAGCGAGCGGCTTCGGTTCGAAAAGTAAAGTCCGGAGTCTCCGCGACCAAGACGAAGAAGCGCTCCTCCACCCGGTCGGTAACCGCCAAGAAGAGCAAACCGCTTGGCACGAACAAGGTGAAATCTGGCGTCAAGAACCGGACGGTGGCGATGGTTCGCCGTGCCGCCTCGGCACCCGCCTCAAGCCGCAAAACAAAATCGACCGCCGAAGCCGGCGCGGCCAAAAAACCGAATAAAATGGATAAAACTGCGGTACCGTTCAAGACGCCGAAAGCCGGCTCTACGACTCCGACCGTCGCGGCGGAAGAACCGAAACTTACCCCGGCCGACTTGGAATATTTTCGTGGACTGCTGCTGGAAAAGCGGCGTGAATTGCTCGGCGATATGGGATCCATGGAAAGCCACGCGTTTAATTCTGACGGCGGCCACTCATCGAGTCCGATTCACATGGCGGATGTCGGAAGCGACAATTTTGAACAGGAATTTACGCTGGGCCTGCTGGAGAGCGAACGCCAGACGCTGCGTGAAATCCACGAAGCCATTGAACGCGTTGATAACGGTACCTTCGGTATCTGCGTGGCGACCGGCAAGCCTATCGGCCGCGCACGCTTGGAAGCCAAGCCATGGGCCAAGTATTGCATCGAATATGCCCGCCAGCTTGAACGCGGCCAGAATTCACGCGTGATCGAAGTGAACAATCAGCATCATGAGGACGAAGACGAGGATGACTGATCATCTTCAACCCGGGTACCATGACAGCAAGTATATTTTTCAGCGCCCAAAAAATATAAAAAAGCGAATAAATCCCCCGTACCGTGGTGAAAATTGTCTAACGCGGTTTCGTGGGAGTTACCTTAATTAATTTTCATTTGCCCTTTGCATAATGTTTCTGTACAATTCGAATATGGCTTGAGTTGTAGGCTTTTATAAGGAGCACCCAAATGCCAAAAATCAACCAGCATGGCCAGGTTACCATCCCGATCTGGATGCGCCGCAAACTCGGTATCGAATCCGGCGATTACGTCGATATCGATGAAGGCAAAGGCTGCGTGACCATCAAACCACGCCGTGGCAAACTTCGCCATGTTTCGCCCTACAAAGACAAGAAAAAATAACCTTTCATTTTTGACGGCGAAATAAAACGCGAGGGCGATATCGGCTTTGGGCCGTTGTCGCCCTCCTTTTGCGCTCCGCGCGGTTTTAAGAGCTGATGCGGATCAGCTGCTGTCTGGAAGTTGCTGTCGGCTCGGTATCCGCCTCCGGAAAGAACTGCGTCTCTCCGCCTGTAGCTGCAATCCACACGCAGTCTTTTGATTTACACAGCGAGCAGGATCGCAGCCCGATCCGCAAGGATCAATCTGATACACTCAGGGCCTTGGTTATTGCATTGAAAATCACTGAGATAGAGGTTTCATGACCATGCCGGACCGCGTGACAGCACTCTCTGAGACGTAGAATTTCCTCTCACGAATGCCGAAATATCCGGTTGCCATCTTCAGAGCGGCAATCGGAATGCTCAATCTTTGCGCGCACGGAACCTGCTGAGCGTAAGCCACAGCACCTGAGAGAAGTGGGAACATGCCCGTCGCATGATGTCGAGCCCGTTTGCCTCGCGGCCGTCTCTCTAGAGCCCGCTGCGCTATTTGATACTCATGTCAAGAGCGTTATTTGGTGGTATGTTAAACGGTTTGAAATCGCGGGGCGGAATTGCCGCGATCAGAGGAACTGATGAAACCACTGCTGAGAGTTTTAGAGGGTGTCTGGCCGTATCGCTGGCGAGTCGTACTGGGGCTGCTCTGTGCTTTGGGCGTGGGGCTTTCCTACGCTTCGGGTATCGCAACGCTTCTGCCGGTGATGAAAATATTTATCTCCACGCAGGGGGTGCACGGCTGGGCCGATCAGGCGGCGGCGGAAAGCCGCCTGCATATGGGATTGATGGATCTGGATCAATCGGTTCACGCCAAGACACTGGCGATTATCATCTCGCGTGTGGGCCATGCCACTCCGGCTGCACTGGCGAAATTAAGTCCTGGCGACCGTATCACACAGGTGGCGGTGGTGTCAGCGGGTGCCGGTGCGCATGCGGTGAGCCGTCATTGGCAGGGGATGATGCGGATATTGGCGCACACGGCAGACAACGCCCGCGTTCACCTCACGATCGCGTCGAGCAGCGGAAATATGATTGCGCAGCCGACGATCACCATGCCTGGCACCCACTGGTACATGTGGCTGTTTGTCGATGCGATCAGCGCCCTGCCCCAGAGCCGTTGGTGGTGCCTGCTCTGGGTGATGGTGGTATTTGTGATTTTGTGCATAGTCGGCAGTGCGTTTCGGTATATGCAGCAATACATCAGCATGACGCTGGCGGCGAAAGTGGTGATTAATCTGCGTCGGCGGATGCACAATCGGATTCTGCAGTTGCCGATGCAGTATTTTTCGAAGCACGGCACGACCGATCTGACCAGCCGCCTGACTCAGGATACCAATACACTTACCGAGGGGCTTACCACGCTGCTTGGCAAGACGATGCTGGAACCAATGAAGGCCCTGGCTGTGGGCATTGTGGCATTGCTCATTGACTGGCGGATCTGCGTCGGGACGATGGTGATTTTGCCGATCATCGGCGTGATCATCCGCAAATTCTCGAAACGGATGCGGCGAGCCAGCCGGAAGGGGCTGGAAAAATGGTCGGACATGCTGGGGATTATCAGCGAAACATTGCTGGGCGTGCGTATCGTCAAGGCTCATAACGGGCAAGGATATGAACGACGACGCTTCAGCAAAGTTAATCGATACCTTTACGACCAGCAGGCACGCTTGGCGCACTACACCTCGCTTTCCCGCCCCACGATTGAAACGCTTACGATCGTGCTAGGATGCATTCCGGTGCTGATTGCTGCGAAGCTGGTGCTCAGCCATTCCATCAATCGCGATTCGTTCATCTTTCTCCTGGCCTGTTTTGCAGCCATTTTTGAGCCGTTGCGGAAACTTTCGGATGTCAATTCAAAATTGCAGCAGTCCAATGCGTCGGCCACGCGGATTTTTGAAATTATTGATGAACCGGTGGAGGAAACGCCCGGCGTACCACTGCCGACACTTCCACCGCTTTCGAAAGAGATCACGTTTGAAGGGGTGCGTTTTGCCTATGCAGGTTCACCCGAGCCGGTGCTGCAGGATATTAATTTCACCGTCCGACGGGGACAGACGGCGGCAATTGTCGGCGCTAATGGATCGGGCAAATCAACTTTGCTTTCTCTTATTCCGCGATTGCTGATCCCCACCGGGGGACGAATTCTCGTTGATTCAACGGATATTGCAGGTGTGTCACTGCGGTCGCTGCGAAAGCAGATCGGACTGGTGACTCAGGACACCATTTTGTTTGCGGATACGGTTTACAATAACATTGCCTACGCCACTCCGCACGCCAATCGTGATGCCGTTCTGGCGGCCAGCCGCCAGAGCTATGCAGACGAATTTATTTCGCAGTTACCGGAGGGGTATAACACGCTGGTGGGCCAGTCGGGCGTTCGGCTTTCCGGCGGACAGCGGCAGCGAATAGCAATTGCCCGGGCGATTTTGCGTAACCCGGCGATTCTGCTGCTCGATGAGGCGATGAGCCAGATTGACGCGGACAGCGAACAGAAGATTAATCTGGCACTGAAGGACTTTATGCGTAGTCGCACGACATTCGCCATTGCCCATCGCCTGAGCACCATTGTGGGTGCTGATATTATCGTCTGCCTCGATCATGGCAGGATCATCGGACTGGGAACGCACGCGGATTTGCTCTCAACCTGTGCGGGATATCGGCGGATATGCGAGAGCCAGTTTGCGGCCGAACCCGCCGCCGTTTAAGTCTTCCCAGGAGATCCGCGTCAGGTCCAGCCGCATCGGCTATACTGTCACGACGATGGAAAGCAGACCCACATTATTTACCAACGGGAAATTGATTCACCCCGACCGATCTCGGCCGCGGGAGGAAGAACTTCTGGTGGTGGACGGCCGGATCGCTCAATGCGGGACCGGTCTTAAGGGCCATGCGCCGAGGGCGAAGGTAATTGATCTTCAGGGTCGGTACCTGTCACCCGGATTTATTGATATTCATGTGCATTTTCGCGAGCCCGGCCAGGAGCATAAAGAGACGATTGCAACCGGAGCGGCGGCGGCTGCTGCCGGCGGCTTCACCACGGTCTGCTGCATGCCGAATACCCATCCAGCTTTGGATGATCCGGCGCAGATTGAATTTGTCCTGAATCAGGCACGACGGGCGGACCTTTGCCGGGTGCTGCCGTTTGGTGCCATCACGAAAGGGAGAGAGGGGAAAGAATTGGCGGAACTTCGTCTGATGCATGAAGCCGGTACGGTCGGTTTCAGCGACGATGGCGTGGGCGTTGGTTCGGCGGCGGTGATGAACAAGGCATTTCAGTATGTCAAAATGTTCGACGGGCTTATCAGTCAACACTGCGAAGAACCCACCCTTTCGGGCGGGCCGATGAATGCCGGCCTGACAGCCAATCGGCTGGGGTTGACCGGCCTGCCGGCGGCGGCGGAAGAATTGATGATCGCCCGTGACCTGATCCTGAACCGTGCAATCGGAGCGCGGTATCACGTTCAGCACATCAGCACGGCGGGCGCGGTGGAACTGGTACGGCAGGCCCGAGCCAATCAACAGTGTGTTACCGCCGAGGTGGCGCCGCATCATCTGCTGCTGACCGAAGAGGCCTGCGCTGAATATGACACCCATACCAAGATGAATCCGCCGCTGCGCACTCAGGCGGACGTGGACGCCTGCATCGCCGGGGTGGTGGATGGCACGATTGAAGTACTCGCCACGGACCATGCGCCGCATGCTCGCGAGGAAAAAGAACAGGAGTTTGATCGTGCGCCCTTCGGTATCGTGGGGCTTGAGACGGCCTTCCCCCTCTATCTTGAAGCGCTGGTGCGGCGCAAGCATATCTCCCTGCCGAAAATGGTCGCTCTGATGACCCTGAATCCCGCCCGGGTGATTCGAGAGGAAAACGTCGGAACGCTGACGGTGGGTGGACGGGCGGACGTGACCGTATTTGATCCGGATGAAGAATGGACGATTGATCCGGCGCGGTTTAAATCAAAATCTCGCAACACCCCATTTGCAGGCCGAAAGGTGCGCGGAAGAATCAAAATGACAATGCTTGAGGGGCGCGTGGTCTATCAGGACGGGGTAGAGAGTCAAGTGCGGTAGCACGCAAGAAGGGTGTCGGGATGTTAATTGTCGATGCCTACAACCTCATGCACGCAGCAGCCGGTCGCCGCGGTAAAGTGACGGGCCTTTCGCTGAACCAATTTTGCAGTGTATGCCGCGGGATGAAACTCACTCTGGTGATGGATGGCGTTCGTAAACCACATGAGCCGCAGGCTGGCGATTACGAAGCGCTGGAATTGAAATGGGCGGGGCGGGGCTGCTCTGCCGATGATGCCATCATTGCATTGTGCAAGGCATCAACGGGGCGGCGGGATATCTGTGTGGTAACGGATGATCGGCAACTGCGGTCGCGGGCGGAAAAACTCGGCGTGCGAACGCTCCATTGCGGTACGTTTCTTCAGCAGGTTTACACGCATCGGCGAGAGAAGAACAGAAAACACAAACCGGCTGCCAAACAGATGCCGACGCCATCAGCGGCTGATACGGAATTCTGGTTGAGGGTTTTCGGATTTTTGCCGACGGATGACGGGGAGATTTCGCAATTAGGCGTTCGGCGGAGCTTGAAAGCGGCTTCACGGCGGATGGATCGTGAATTGACGGAATCAGAAATTGACGCCATTGATATGCGAACATTCTTGGATTAGCCGACGGTCCAAGCTGCGTCGCTTTTTTCAAGGAGAATTTATGGACTTGATCATCGAATGTCCAATGGTTTACACGGTGTGTGTAGAATCCCGGTTTGGACCGATCATGGGGGGATATTTCGAGGGACGATTGGTATATCTCGGATTTGGCCGAAATGAGGCTCCGATTCGTGCCATCATCAGCGCATATGCGGGTCCGCCTCTGCCGGTGTCGGCATCAGCTTCCCAGCGGCGGGACTTCAAGCAGATCGTCCGCCACATTGAACGCCGCAGTGACCGGTCGCGATTGAATCTGCACGCCATCGGCACGCCGTTTCAGGAGCAGGTTTGGACTCAGTTGCTGAAAATCCCGTACGGAAAAACCATTACCTACAAACAGCTTGCCGAGGCATGCGGGATGCCCCATGCTTCGCGCGCAGTTGCCCAAGCCTGCGGCGCCAATCCTATTGCCGTCTTAATCCCGTGCCATCGGGTGATTCAATCCAACGGGCGGATCGGCGGCTACCATTGGGGACAGGAACTCAAGAAGGCTTTGCTCGAACACGAAGCAAAGCTTGCCGACGAATCGGAACCGGCGCCGGAAGTCATCAAGCAGGGCGCGCTGTTTTGAATCGCACGTAAGCTGCGTATGTCGGTCCACCGGTACGATCGAACGAACCATGCGCGGCGATTACGATCGGCGGTGCTCTGCATAAACCGAGTATGGCACAATCGAGGCGGAGAGGATTTGCGCCGGTTTGTCCACCGCCCGCAGGCACAGGGCAAGAACGTTTTTACCTTTTCCGTGCGGGTTAAGCCAGCATTCGGGGAGGTAATATTCGCGCTGTCCGCCATCCTGCCAAAAGCGGCCGTAGTTGTGGCCGTTGAGGTAGATGAACCCCGTTCCAACCGCTTGAATTTTAAGGCACCACGGCAGCCAGATGTCTGGATTCACAGGCGGCAGATGAAATTCCATGCGATGCCATGAAAGCAGATGCGGCGATGCGGCGGCATCGTAAGCCTGCGGCAGGGAATGCGAGGACCACCCTCGGTCATCAAAATCCGTCTCGTGCCAGCGATCTTCAAAGCCGACGGGTGCCGCCGCAATTTCCATGGGCCCGTCAAGGCGGGAGAGGGGTTGTATGGCTTTCGATGATATCAGTTTCACGAGTCCAAGACCACCACCGCCGCCGACATTTTGCACCACGACAGCAATGCTGTTTTCGCCGGCTTTCAGTGCCCCGGCGGCGTTGAAAGTCCATGCTCGCGACCAACTATCCGTCGTACCGATTAATTTTCCATTAACAAATACCCAACCGTTGTCATCGATGCGGGTGAACATTAATTCGGTAAGGTGCGACGCGATCTCGCGATGCGTCAATGTCAAATGGCAGCGGAAGACCGCCCAGGAATTCGGCGAGAGTTGCACAGCAGAATCGGCATCGCGGCAAAGTGTGTGCTGCCAGCCAGCGGTGGATATATGTCGGCCGGTCCATGAGACGGCCTCAGGCCGCTGCGGCGGTTGGATATGTTTCATCTGCCAACGTTCCAACCGTCGGCCCTCAACATCGGTGGGCTCAAATGCCAGTTCAAAAATGCCGTAGAGTTCCTCCATGGACATGCCCCCATTGGCATGGCCGCGATTTTCATAGACCAGCCTGGTGTCATGGCGGCCCGGAGCCAATGCGGATTTCGGTTTAAATACGCATGTGTCCGTGCCGGAACCTAAATTATAAAGCAGGTGATCGTCAACCATGGCCGTCGCGGTGTCCCCGGAGGCAATGCGTGCCACCAGTGCGCTGGCAGAGACGTGCATGGGCAGCGGTTGAAGAACCAATCCAGCACGGTAATAGTTGAAACCGCTCTGGTAGAATCCAAGATCGGCAAGGGATTGGCCGGGCTTTACCGCACGCCATTGGGTCGGGGCGGGATCCATCGCGGTTCGGCAGCGAGTTATTTCAACAGCCGTCGGCAGAATGCCGCCCGGGCGGCGGATGGCCGGCTGTTTTGCGGGAAGCCATTGGGCGTGGGCCGCGGACGATACGCCCGGAGGAAAGTAAAGTATTTTGGAGCCAAATTTTTCCAGCGAATATTTGAATTCCACACCGTTGAGACGCCCTGCCGTGATTTTCGCGCGGCCGGAGCGGGGTTGACCATCGCGGATTTTACGCACAAAGACGTAGATACCTCCACCGGGGGCTTCTCGGGCGGCGATGCTCACATCGGCATGTTCGACAGATGCCGACACCTTGAGCGCCTGCGAGCGGGCGATGTGCGGCCCGTGCTCCTCCAACATGGCTGCCAAAGCTTTAACCCGAAGATATTTGGCGCCGACGCCGCCGTTTTCGCGGATCGGGGCGCTGTAGTCATAAGACGTTGCAATACCGCGTCCGGGATGGGGTCCAAAATTGGTCCCGCCGAAGAGCATGTAATAGTTCATCATGGTAACGCCGTTCTGCATGCAGAATAGGGTGAGGTTGTTGATCTGCTCCGGCCCAATGCCGTTACCGTAGTGATCTTCGTCGGTGCGCAGGTCCGGAACGCCATTAACCGACGTGAACCATCCGCCCTGAAGTTCTGCCGTCATGAGCGGCGCATCTGGCTGGCTGCGGCGCATGGCGTCAATGGACCCCTGAACACTGTTGACATTCGCCCGCGGGTAAAAATCCATCGTATCAAACACGCGCCGGAGACGAGCATTATGCGCCTGGAGCACACAACTGCCCCAATTGATGAACAGTGGGACGTCGATCCCATTCTGTAATGCCCCATCAACGAGTGATTCCACGTACCGGCGCTTTACCTCAAGCGGGAATGACGGATAGTCATATTCATTCTCCACCTGAAACAGAAACACGCCATGCTTGCCGACGGGCTTGCGCGTCAGCTGATGTCGGGCGATGACCGGGCAGACGGCATCATACCAGTGTCGGCTCCACGCCATGAAGATGGGATTGTCGCTGCGCAACCATTCACCGCGATACCCCTGCGGTTTATGCGTCAAAAGCCACTGCGGAAAGCCACCGGTGTCCCATTCCGCACAGATGTAGGGACCTGGACGGATGGTGACATAAAGGCCGAATTCTTCCGTCGCCATGTGCAGCCAATCATCAAGGTCTGACAAATCGACATGAGAAAAATCAAAAAGCGATGCGGGCGGCGCTTTTTCGCTCATGTTCCACGGGACGTAGGTCTGCACCGTATTGAAGCCGGCTTCCTTAATCTTTTCAAAGCGGGCACGCCACATCGGTTTGGGGCATCGGTAATAATGAAAGCACCCGCTGTAGAGGAAAAACGGTTTGTCTTCCACGAATAACGATTTCCCGTCGTAGCGGATCCGGTGTGGATGGGAAAACGGCCGCCCTGTCGGCAGTTCCGCCGCCGACGCGGGCGACGCGTCGCCCGGCAGAAGCAGACCGCCCGCCGACGCGAGCAGCATGAATTTCAATACATCACGACGAGGTAACTCTCCGGGAGATTTCATTTATTACGCTCCTGCCATGGCATCCCGCGGGGTGCACTGAGACGACGGGGGATGCCTGTGCCGCTTGAGCGCAACATCATAACAAAGTTACGAAGGTTGTAACGGTGGGTTCATATGGGCGGGTGGGTAACGCATACCCCTTGGCCCTGAGGATGACCGGGAGTATCAGATCGGCTGAGATTCAAAGTCCGGAGGATTGATCATCTCTGCATGTGGAGAATGCTCGGCTACCGAATTAAGGAGGGGCCCGAGATCGTCAAATATCAGCGAGTCAAAACGGGCCGTCTTGATGTTTCCAGGGGACGATTCATAGTCAATATCCACAATCCCCTGCGAAATCCAATTGCGGTTATCGATGCGTTTGATTTGACTCCAAGTGATCCTCTGGCCGCTGCTGAGAGTCACGCCGGAATCATCAGCAACGATCTTCCGTCGGCTCACCCGCCACCACCATAAGCCCCCGAAAGCGGCCACGACTCCGATACCCAGAGCAATCCAACGCTGGTTTTCGATATCAGTGACGGTATGCCAACCGGAGAAATTGAGCAGATGGACGATGTGGTCGTAATGTGCGTGTTCCGCCATAGTGGCGTGATTCCAGCCGGGCCATGTCGCGAGTATTTTCTTATAGCGCGCATCAACGCTGGTGGAATGCTGCATTCGATGCATCATGCGATCATCGTGGCCGGGCCAATTGACAAACCCGTCCCATGCGAAAAGAGCCGCGAAAATCAGACATAAAAATACGAGGATCATGGGACGACGGCGTTCAAAACGTGCAATGCGGGCGGTGAACTGCATAAATGTATGTCGCCTTTGCTCAATGACGCCGATCAAAAGCCCGGCGGTCCAAATTCCTGCTCAAAGACATAATTCCAGAAGACCGTTTTGATCCGCTGCGAAAACTGCCCCAGACCGACCGGATGGGTTGGAATCCGCGGCACGCGATGCGGATTTTTGAGTCCCCACTCGATAAAGGCGCTGGTTTCGTCCAGCAATCGCTGGCGAAATTGCTCGTAGGTTTCCAACCGCGAGCGCCTGTGGGGGCCAAAATAAATCATGGCGTCAGGAATCCTCAACCAACATCGAGATTATAGTCGCACCCGCACTGCAATCAATATTGGGCGCAAGCCGTTGTCCCAACTCATCCGCCAGACCGACATCCAAGTTCTCGCGTCGGCGTAATGACCGCCAACTGCCCCCGGCGGCCAAAACATAGCTTGCTGTTTACATCGGCTACCGGTGGCCAATAAACTAAAGGAAAGTTCGGTGAAAGTCCGAGAATGATTATGTTAGAATGCAGACGGTTCTATTTCGCGGGTCGGGTGCAGGGGGTAGGATTTCGTCAAAGCAGTGTGGATTTGGCCCGGGGCCTTCCACTCTCGGGCCAAGTTCGAAATCTGCCAGACGGCCGAGTGGAATTGTTGGTTCAAGGATCTGCAGAGAATTGCCGGAGATTGCTTGATTTGCTGAAGCAACGTTACGCCGGGTACATTGTGAGCGTCATCGAGGAGCCGGCACTGCGTATTGAAGCGACCGGCCGAATTGAGATTGTTCGATAGACACGTGCGACGACGCGCCTGAATGGTGATGTGTTCCGCGGTAAAAAGGAAACCTGAAATTTGAGTAAAACCCAAAAAATCTTTCTGATAGCATTGGCAATTTGTACTGCGCTATCCATCGTGTTTATATTTCTACACGCCCACTTCTCGGCTGCGGCGCATCAGACGGCAAACATTGCTGCAACGGCATCAAAAGGTAATCATGGAGTTGCCGAGCATTATGCCAATTATGTCGCCCGTGAGGAAATCACCACCCGAATGTGGATGGTGATATTTTTCATGCTGACAGGTTCTATGATGACCTTAGCCCTTGTAGAATTTGCGGTTCTACCACTGCTGAGTTTGAATCGGGTCGGCGCTCTTTGTCGGGTCACCTATTATGAGGGACTTCTGCAGCCATTCACGCTGGTGGCGTTTGTCATCGGCTTGGCGGCTATTGTGGTGACGACTTTTATCCCATTTGATACTTTTGGTGAAGACACCACGATGTATCGTGATATAGCGATTTCATTTGTTTCGATGTTCGTTCTGATCATCACGGTATTTGTAACCGCCAAAGTTATCGATGAAGAGATTGAAAACCGTACCATGCTCACGCTGATGAGTAAACCGCTGGCGCGCTGGCAGGTCATCATAGGAAAATATCTGGGCATTGTATGCCTTGTATTTGTCGCCTCGGCCGTTCTGATGATGTTTGCGGCGGGGTGTGGATGGCTGCGGTATTTTTCAGATCAGCGAATTGATCTTTTCGTTGCGAGCATTCAGGGGCGCCAGCAGCTATTCTGGGACAATGATCGCGCGATACTGCTGATGATTCCCGCTTTTCTGCTGGAGTTCCTCGAAATGTGCACGCTTGCCGCGATCAGCACCGCGATTGCCACCCGTTATTCGCTCGCCGTCAATATGACGGGGATTATTATTTTGTATATTGTGGCGAACCTAACGCGATTTATTCCGGCGATTCATGCCACCGGCGCCCTGGCGGCCGCATTAAACGGCGTTAGCTATTTATTGCCTTACCTGAGTAATTTTGACATCAATCAGTGCCTGGTTTACCGCCGGGTCAGCATGCCCGGGCATTACATTGCCGACGCACCCACTTGGGGGCAAATATGGGAATATGTCGGGACGGCCGTTATCTATGGCGTCATGTATATTGGTGCGGCGTTAAGTGCGGCCATAGCATTATTTCGAAATCGCGAGCTTATCTGAAGAGCGCTCGCCATGTTCCCGTGCGGGGCCGGCTACTCTCCACCGCCAGAGTAGTAGAAAGTTCAACAATCCGAAGGTGAACATGCGGGAATCGCACCGAGCCCGTTGGGGTTCAGATATTCACCGCGAAGGGCTTGCCGCGATGCACAATTACCGCAGGCCGTATAGCAAAGTAATACGAGCGAAGCATCTGCGGTGAAACAGATAATTTCATGTGCGACCGTGCGATTCTGTGTTTGCCCACCTGATCAACTGCTCGCGTTTCGCCTGCCCTGCCGAAGGCCGCCACCAGCCAGCCCCAAAAATGGCTGCGCACCGGGCACGGGAGTTTGATTACTTACGGAGATTAAATCGCAGGTACGGGGCGAGGTTGCGCAGCGTTACGGGGCCGAATCCCTTAATTTTTCGCATGGATTGCAGGTTGGGAAATGGTTCACCGTGCGGGTGATTCTGGAAAAAGGCCTGCCGATATGTAATGATTTTGGTCGCACGGGCCGGCCCAATTCCCGGGAGGCGAGTCAGTGACGCCCAAGAGGCCGTATTGGGATTGACGGCGGATTGCGTCAGCACGCCCCCCTTTCCCCGCATGGGTGACGGTAAGCTGGCAATCTCCCAAACAATCAGAATCCCGAGGAAGAGCAAAATGGAATAAAGCAGAGACACGGGGATGGCCGGCCACCGGGGAAAAAGCCGATTCCGTTCGCGGCGCCCGGATTCAGGAATGGAAGATGTATCGGCGTGTTGATCCACGGCTCACTCCCGAGTTTGCCGACGATCTTGGCGCGACAATCATCGACATCGGCCTGCAGCCATGAGGCCTATTTTACACCGGGCGCCGGACCGGGAGTAACCGGGGCCGGTGGTGTCTGGCCCGCGACGCGCGATCCTTCCGCCTGTTTGGTTGTGCCCATTCGCACATTGATGACGGCGCGGCGCATACCGCCCCAGACCTGAAATGCCGGTTTGGCGGCCAGATCCGCTCCAAACAGACCGGCGGCCGGAATGCTGCCGTTTTCAGTATCCAGAAGTTGATTCCAGCAGATGGCTTCAACGAAGGGCTTGGAGAGGATGATGTTGGTGACGGCTTCCAGCCATTTGGCTTGGAGCTGATCATTCCAGGGGCGTCTCCAGACTCCACCGTTTTTGGTTGCATCGTCGGCAACACTGGGTACTGCGAGCCGGGTGACGATGACCGGTTTTCCCAGCGGAGCAAAACGGTCGAGGAGCATGGAGATCTGAAACAGATCTCGCAACCAGCATCCATCGCGCGGAATACCAAACGAAAGCTGCAGGCCGAAGAGATCGAACGGAACGCTGCTTTGCGTGGCCATCTCGGCGTAGATCATCGGTGGGATACTGCGCTGATTTTTAGCGTAATATTCGCCCCACGGCTGGGCAATTTCAATCATCGTTTTGGCGTTGGGGTTGATTTTTTTGACCAGATTAACGGCCATTCGCGTCAGATCCATGATCTGGTCAAAGGTGAAGCTGAAATGGCTGTTGACATGGAGCCCGCTGATAACATTCCAAAGCCCCACGCCGGCTGCATAGCGGGTGACTACGCGTTCAACATGCTCATAGAGCAGACCGCGGACTGTTTCGTAATCATGTTCCCAGATATAGAGCCAATCAGGAATATAATTTTGGGAAAAATGCACGAGCGGGCCTGCTGCCATGGGAATTTTTGCCCGCCGGAGAAAGTCTGTCCAGTCGTCGAAAGCCCGCCAGCCCACCATCTGTTCCGTAGGCTCTATGACTTTCCACGGTGTGGGAATCATGGCAAAATCGGCCGCGCTCATCAATCGACGCCGGGAGTTCTCATCGGTCGCATTCAGGTCGATCTGACAGCCGAAGACCCCCGCCGAAAAGCTTCTGGTGGAGATGCGTCGATGAAGGAGCAATTCGGCGTGAACGGCGGCGGTTTGTTCTGAGAGCGGGATGGCAAGTGCCAGACAACGATCGGCCAGCAGGCTGGCACGTGCGGGATCGTCGAGATTTTCGAGTGCTTCGATGAGAAGGTCCCGCGCCTCTATAAATTTTTCATTGACCTGATGGGCATCGGAGACATCAAAAAGCCCCCAGTCTTCACGTTTTTGCACGAGGCGCATCATCCGACTGCGTGCCAGTTCCAGATTGAGGATATACGGATTGGATCGTTCCGGAAGGCGAACGGTTTCCAGCATCACCTGCCCGAAACCCTTCACTTCCCACATCACCACCAAAGCGGATGGACCGGCTGCTCTTTTACGGCAGCGGATTTCCCCTTCGGAGTAGGCAAATTCGCCGCGGGCGGGAACACTATCGGCGCCGACCAGATAGACGGCTGATAAGTCGAAATCCGCCGGCTGCTCGCCGTCACGAAATACCTGAAAACGCAGCATGAAGCAGCCGATCTCCAAATGGGGCCTGAGAAACGTGGCGCATCAAGGTTCCGGGGACGCCTGAAACAACGATCCGCCCACACCTGACCATGCTAATATAGGTTGAACCTGCTATTCGTCAACCATCCGAGAGATCGGCCGTCCGACAGTACGCGGCAATTTTTCCCGGCGGCCTGTGCACTGAATAATCGTTTCACCGCGAGCGACAGAGTGGTTCGCAGGGGCCTCAGGCGGTTCCGCCGCGGCGGCCAGCGTGGGTGCACGGTCTCGGATATCCGACAGATTGGCAATACCATCCGGGTTTGACAGTAAAATCATGTTCCTACCTCGATGTTCCGACTGCGGGCGTAGAATATGACGCCTGCGGCATGATGTCATTTGCTTTTTTCTCACACGAAGCACACGAAGCTTTCAGCACTGGACCTGCCCGCTTTATCGCACCGCCCTTTTGGGCCTTGTAGCTTCGACTTGATATTATTTTTACCGCAAGGGACGCAGCGAGCGGCGCCCGCAGAGCAGGTGAGAGTTGAGCGGTTGAATGGGAGAGCATGCGGGAATCGTGCTGCGCACGATGGTGATCGATTTTTTACCGCAGAGGTAACGAAGGTGCGCAGAGGTTATGGCGACGGGGGCCGTAAGCCCGTAGCCGCGGCCATAGCCGCCTCAAAATGGAATTCTTATCTGAAGGATAACGCGCCGGGGCGATGCGGGAAAGCTGCCGCGATGCGTGCTTGGCGCAAAATCGCTGGCCAAATAGCGCCTCCGCCGCTATCGACATAAGCTTCCTGCTGCGTTGATCCATCGATCTGCGCCTGTATATCCAATCGACAGATCAGAATCTGCACGATGCAAATCATGATCGGAGGCTAGCCGAAAAGCCATGGCGTGCTCGCGCCCACTGCCAAGGCGGTCAGACTGCTGGAGGCAGCGAGGGTAACCATGCCGAGGGCATTACCGAACCAAGGCGTCACAGTGGCCACGAAAAAAAACTGCCCACGAGACGCGCTACGCATTGATCAACAATGGGTTACGATTACCAGAAATACCGGAATGCCGTGAAACATCCGATAAATAGTAACGCATCAGACCAAGGTATGAAAATGGAATGGATCGTCTTTGTCCGCAAAGCACCATAGAACAAAAAAACGGCAGCGCCATGGGCTGCCGTTCTGCGTTGATCTTTACCAAACCGGTTTTACTGCCAAAAGTTGAGCCCGCCCGTTCTAGCTTCGAACCGGCATTGCATTTGCGAAGCGTTTTTCCAGACGACGTGGCCATCGTTATAAAGGACATTACCGCCGGTTACGTTGTGGTTGCCGCCGTTGTAATGATTTGAAAAAGTCTGCCACCCACCGGCGAGGTCGGTCGTTGTTATATCAGACGCAAGGATGGTGTTATCTGGCGAGGTGGCAGACTGCGCAAAGCCGTTGGGCACATAACCCCATGCCTTCTGAGATTCGAGCGTCTGCGGGTTGATGACCGATCCATAGGTGGTGTACCGAGTACCCCCCAGATAATGGCCACGATGGTGCTGATAGTAATAGCAGTAGCCAAGGTAGACCAAATACCAATTTCCGGGGCCACCCGGTTTGCCAAGATCCCCCAGATAGAGACCTTTGTTTGCCGGCGTAAAATACGACCCCTCCGGGCAGTAATAAAACGTAGGGTTGGAAATGATCTTGGTGTAGTAGAGCAGGCCAAGCCCCCATGGCCACTCGGAATTGACTCCCTTACCGCCAGGGGTAAGGCCGCCTATCATATAGCCGAAGGGCCAGGAACCATTTGCTGCAATCGTGCCATTGAATATCGGTTCCTGACCGCGATAGCTTCCAGCATAGATACGGCAGCCTTGGCCAAGGGATCGTAGGTTGTTTGCGCAGACGATACGGAGGGCCTCGTGTCGGGCTTTTACCAATGATGGCAGCAAAATCGAGATTAGTAATGCAATAATGGAGATTACCACCAGCAATTCTATTAGTGTAAAGCCTGCAAGGCCAGCGGGGTTGAGACATTTTTCGCGTTTGGGTTGACGCAACCGACTGCCCAAGAGCTTAAGCACAACGTTCATCATACAAAACACTCCTTAAGTTGAGCGCGGCATGAAGCGAAGCAATTGCTCTCATAAGAGAACGTAAGCGAACTTCAGGCCTGACCGCCTCACCAACAACATTCTTCGATGGACCGCTCTGCGGCCAACAGCAACGCCAAGGCAACGATTTGAGCGACCCAGTTTGCACCAGCACGCGGAGACACTCCGTGTACAAAACCCGCAACAGCAACGAGTCAGCCTTTCAGCTAAAACCTCTCGCCATGTCACAAAAGAGCCAGCCTACCGGCCCATTGCTATTCGATCGCCTCTAACCCGACCCGCATTGGATATCAACCAACCACAGGCCACGATACGCTATGAACTACTACCACCCTAACGGGTGAAGCAAATGAGCCAGAAAGGTAAATGTGGCCCGTCACTTTTTTGATTATATATTTTTAACGCCTTTTTGTCAAGGACTTTTATTTTGAGAAGAGCCGGTTGCGATGTTGTTATTACAGCATGGCGACGGGCCAGGCGGGGTTGGTGAGAATTGCTTTACACCAGAATTTGATTTTGGAGTCGTCTGGATTCGCGGTTTCGATGCGGTTCAGGCTCCATAATCAAATCCGTCCGGAATTTTTACACCCCACCGCACTTGACGCGGGCATTGGTTGCGGTGTATAGTAGTTAGCCTTACGGCGGCCGTTGGTGGCCCGCCCGGTGTTTCATGCAACGGAGTGCTTCCATGCGTATCCCCACCACCGGTAAACTTTTCAACTGGGAATCTCTGGATGATTCCCCGGACTTGAAAACCCTCCGGTTGTTCCTGGAGTGGCTGCCGGATTCCAAGATTCTCCACGCGCTGCGGCTTCGCCGCTACAAGGGACGCAATGATTATC
>JAKAVA010000074.1 GCA_021827645.1 Planctomycetota bacterium | reverse complement strand
AATTTTAGTTTCGCAAATGACGATGTGGTGGAACGCTTGACAAAACAACGCACGTATGGGATAATTTTAGTATGAGTAAAGACATTGAGAATCAACTGCGTGACGCCATTAAGCAATCTGGTTTAACCCATTACCGGATAAGCATCGACTGCAACATGGATAACCACACCATCACGCGCTTTGTGGATGGTGATCAAACCATAACCATGAGACTTGCCGCCCGTATCGCGGAGCGATTGGGCTTGGAACTCCAACCGAAAGGAAAGTGATTTATGGCTACCGTATTCAAAGTAACCCGTTGGGTTGATCAGCATGGCCGCAAGGTTTGTGCACCAAAGCCGGGCGAAGCCGCACCAAGCGGAGTACGGCAGCGAACAAGCCGCCGTTGGTACTTCCGGCTGGCCGGTGAAACCAAACAGCGTATCGGCTACACCGATAAGGCCGCCACCGTGGCCAAGGCCGCCGAACTCGAAAAGGCCAAAGTACGGGGCGAACTGGGGCTGGTGGATCGGCATGCCGAGAGCAAGAAAACGCCGCTGGCCACACACTTTGAAGCCTACACCGCCGATCTATCCGCCAAAGGGTGTGACAGCGAGCACGTTTATATCGTCCGCAAGCGGCTGGCCAAACTGGCGGATGCCTGCGGCTGGCAGTTTTACACCGATATCACGCCATCGAGTTTTACGAACTGGCGATCCGCCAACGCCACCACCATGGCTGCAAAAACATCCAACGATTATCTTTCCAGCATCCGGGCTTTTATTGCATGGGCCATCAAGCATGACCGTATGGCCACCGATCCGCTGGCACATATCGGCAAGGTGGAGCAACGGGGCAATGAGAAGCGGATCCGCCGGGCCTTGAGTGATGCCGAGATAACACGGCTGCTGGCCGTGGCCGGTGAATACCGCGCCGTTTATCTGACGGCCATCACCACCGGGCTGCGGAAAGGTGAACTGGCCAAACTCTGCTGGAGCGACGTGCATTTGGATGCGGCCAAGCCGTTTATCACCGTGCGGGCGGCCATCAGTAAAAACCACCGGACGGCCACCATGTTTCTGCGGGGCGACGTGGCCGAGGCGATGCGGGCATTGAGGCCTGCTGCTGCAACCGACACGGATCGGGTATTCAACCGGATGCCGGGCATGAAGCGATTCTACGGGCACCTAAAGGCCGCTGGCATTGAGCGTACAGACGGGCAGGGACGCAGCGTAGACTTCCATGCCCTGCGACACACCTTTATCACCGCCTTGAGCCGGGCGGGCATACAACCGCGTGTAGCGATGGAACTGGCACGCCATAGCGATATGAAACTGACCATGCGAACCTACACCGATGCCGGACTGCTTGGCACCGCCGACGCCGTAGATGCCCTGCCATCGTGGGAGACTCTCAAACCCGACGAAAACCGGCAGGCCATGACGGGCACCTACGACACTTCCCGGACAACCTTTGGGACAACCGCCAGGACAACCTTTTTATCCGCCGAACCCTGCATAACCTTGCATGACGCTGCAACACAAGAAAAAACCAATAACGCTGAAAACGCCGTGCCCATGGGCGTAGATGATGCATCAAGCTGCAAAGTATTGAATTGTTGTGAAGCGGAAAAACTGAGGCCGCTGGGGATCGAACCCAGGACCAACAGATTAAAAGTCTGTTGCTCTACCAACTGAGCTACGGCCTCTGGTCGCCGGACGAATCAGGCGAGCCATGTATTCTATTTTACTTCTCCAATGTGGCAAGCCTGAAGTATTCCCAGAAGAGCCGCGCAGCTGTAACTTATTGTATTTCAAGTGGTTGCTGCCTGTTAGGGGCGCCGGATCAGCATAAAGGTATGATGTTGTGGTTTAGATTTCAGGCGGCGACTTGAAAATCGAGCGATCCCCTAGTATTCTTATAGGAATAGTAGGTGAATGACATAAAGGCAGTACATCAATGTCGAAATCGATGACACATCTGAAGGAACTTGAGGCCGAGAGCATCCACATTATGCGCGAGGTGGTGGCGGAATTTGAACGCCCTGTGATGCTCTTTTCCAGCGGCAAAGATTCTTCCGTGATGCTGCACCTGGCACTGAAGGCTTTTTACCCCGGTAAGGTGCCGTTTCCGTTTCTGCATATTGATACGACATGGGATTTCAAGGAGGTCTACGCGTTTCGAGACCAGATGGTTTCGAAGCACGGACTCAACCTGCTGGTCCATACCAACATGGATGCGATCCGGGCGGGGGTTAATCCGTTTGATTCCGGCAGTGTGAAATACACGCACAATATGAATCTGCAGGGCCTGCTGCAGGCTCTGAAAAAATACAAATTTGACGCAGCCTTCGGCGGGGCCCGCCGGGAAGAGGAAAAATCGCGTGCCAAGGAGCGTATCTTTTCCTTCCGTGATCGCCATTATCAATGGGACCCGAAAAATCAGCGGCCGGAGATGTGGAACATCTACAACGCCCGTATCAATCCGGGGGAATCCATACGCGTATTTCCCCTGTCCAACTGGACGGAGCTGGATATCTGGCAATATATTTTTCAGGAAAATATTCCGCTCTGCCCCCTGTATTTTGCCGCCCCGCGTCCGGTCGTACGACGCGATCCGCAGTTGATTTATGTCAATGATCACCGCTACCCGCTGGCACCCGACGAAAAACCGGTAGTGCGGCATGTGCGATTCCGCACATTAGGTTGCTACCCGCTCACGGGGGCCATTGAATCGCAGGCAGACACGCTGCCGAAAATCATTGAGGAGATGCTGCTGTTCCGGCAGTCGGAGCGGTCGGGACGGGCGATTGATCATGATGAGCAGGGTTCGATGGAACAGAAAAAACGCGAGGGGTATTTTTAATCTCGTGCACCACATCGGCACCTGATCGCGAGATGATTGTTTATTACTTGATGGACGGAACATATATTCATGACAGCCGTTGAAACGTTATTGCAGAATGAAGACATCCACTCCTACCTTGAGCGTAATCAGCGTAAGGAGTTGTTGCGGTTTCTGACGTGCGGGTCCGTGGATGACGGCAAGAGCACGCTGATCGGCCGACTGCTACATGACACCAAGACGATTTATGAAGATCAGTTGGCGGCGGTCAAACGCGACAGCGTGCGGCACGGAACGACCGGCGGCGATGTCGATCTGGCGCTGCTTACCGACGGTCTCAAGGCTGAACGGGAGCAGGGCATTACCATCGATGTGGCGTATCGCTTTTTTTCCACCGCCAAGCGGAAATTTATCATCGCCGATACACCCGGGCACGAACAGTACACCCGCAACATGGCCACTGGCGCGTCGACGTGCCAACTGGCGATTATTCTGGTGGATGCACGCCACGGCGTGCTGCCGCAGACGCGACGGCACAGCTACATCTGTTCACTGCTGGGGATTCAGCATCTGGTGGTGACGATCAACAAAATGGATCTGGTGAATTATTCCGAGGCACGATTTAATGAAATTAAAAATCAGTACTCGGAATTCGCCTCCAAACTGGATATCCGGGATATTCATTTCATTCCCATCTCGGCGCTTAAGGGGGATAATATCGTTGAATCCAGTCCCCACATGCCGTGGTATAAAAGCGGGCCGCTGCTTAACCATCTGGAGACGGTGCATATTGCGTCGGACCGAAATCTGACGGACTTTCGCCTGCCGGTGCAGCTCGTGCTGAGGCCGAACTTGAATTTTCGCGGGTTTGCCGGGTCGATTGCATCGGGCCGCGTGCGGGTCGGGGATGAAGTGATGATCCTGCCGTCATCACGGAAGACGCGGGTCAAATCGATTGTCACTGCGGACGGGGAATTGAAGGAAGCGCAGTGCCCGATGCCGGTGGTTTTAACGCTGACCGACGAAGTGGACATCAGCCGCGGCGATATATTGACCGACGTGGAAAATCCTCCGCACTTCGGCCATGATTTTGAAGCGAATCTGGTTTGGCTCAATGAAAAGCCGTTTGATCCGGAAGGGGCGTATCTGCTCAAGCACGGTACGCGCACCACGCCGGTAACGCTGAATATCCTTCATGGGATTGATGTCAATACGCTCGAGTCGAAAGCACTCGACACGCTGCATCTCAACGAGGTGGCGCGGTGCGAGATGTCAGCGACGACACCATTGGCATTTGACCCGTATAAGAACAATCGCTCCACCGGAGCCTTTATCGTTATTGATCGCCAGACCAGCAATACGGTAGCGTGCGGCATGATTCTGGATCAGGATGCGCAATCCGGCCCCACCGATCCGTGGGCGATTGTTGCAGGACACGAGAGCCGGGCGCGCTCCAAAGTGACCGCGATGCAACGACAGGACCGACTGCGCCAAAAGCCGTGCACCATTTTGCTCACGGGTTTGACCGGTTCCGGAAAGGCGACGATCGCGTTTGAACTTGAAAAGCGGCTTTTTGAATTGGGTAAACTGCCGGTGGTGCTCCATGGGCTGGACCTGCGGCGACAGATCGCCAGTGATCTGGGATTTTCGGCGGATGATCGATCGGAAAACCTCCGTCGTATCGGCGGCATCGCCCGTATCTTGAACGATAACGGCATGATCGCGATTTGCGCCGTGCTGGCGCCGCTGGCGTCGGTCCGCCAAAGGGTGAAAGCACTGCTCGGTGCAGATCGGTATCTGGAGGTTTATCTCTCGGCGCCGCTGGAAGTGTGTAAGTCGCGGGATCAGGCCGGGATATATAAATTGGCTGAAGCAGGGAAGATCAAGGCGTTTCCGGGTATATCTTCACCGTATGAAGTGCCGGAATCACCGGACCTTACGCTTGCGACACACGAAATTTCGGTTGCGGAATCGGTGGACCAAATTATGACCATGCTCAAGACACGCGGATGGATCGAGTAAAACCTCCGGCGGGCCGGTGTTTGTGGGATTGCCGTGGGAAAATGCGGGACGGGCATGGGTGCGGGCATCCAGCTTGCAAAACTTGTCTGGCGGCGGAAACGTATATAATGTTGACAACGTACTACGTGGGGCGTATTCCCACGATGTTAGACGGAGATTAGACGACATGAGTCGATTTGGTAACTTTAACCCAGCCATGATGGCGCAAGCCAACGCCAATGTATCGCCCGATATGGCGGCGGAACAGCGCAGCTTTCTGCATCGAACTTATGGATGGATGGCGATTGCATTGGCGGTGACAGGGCTGGTCGGGTGGGGAGTGTCGCAGTCCCCGTCACTGGTCCATTCATTGGCAAATGCGTGGATATTTCTGCTGATCGTCCAGTTTGCATTGGCAATGGGTTTAAGCTTTGCGATTAATCGCATCAGTTCGGCGGTTGCGACGCTGCTGTTTCTTGCCTACGCGGCCTCCTTCGGGCTTACGGTGTCGATTGTGCTGCTGGTGTTCACGGCAGCGTCGGTGTTTACGGCCTTTTTCATTACGGCCGGTACGTTTGCGGCACTGGCGATTTGGGGCACCTTTACCAATGCAGATCTCTCCAAACTGGGAAGTATTGCCGGTATGGCTCTGATCGGACTGATCATCGCCATGGTGGTGAGCTTTTTTGTCCACTCAACGATGATGGAAATGCTGATTAACATTGCGGGCGTGCTCATTTTTACGGCCTTGACGGCGTATGACGCCCAGAAAATCAAATATATGTATCTGGTGGGGTCGGAAAGTTCCGAGGCATCCAAGAAAGCGTCCGTTATGGGGGCGTTTATGCTGTATCTGGATTTCATCAACCTCTTCCTGTTCATCCTGCAATTTGTGGGTCAGCAACGAGAATGACGTGAGCAACGGATTTGAGACAGGCGAACACCCATGCCGGGTGTTCGCTTTTTTTATTGGATGCGACCGGTTTTACTATCACCGGGAGAATTTTTGCGGTATGGTGGAGAGTGAATGAAGGAGCCTGAAATGGCGAACAAACCGGTGGTGGGAATTATCATGGGGAGCCGATCCGATTTACCCACCATGCAGCATGCCGCCGACACGCTGAAGCATTTTTCCGTCGCATACGAAATGCGGGTGGTATCGGCCCACCGCACTCCCAAGATGATGATGTCGTATGCCGACGAAGCCGGGAATCGCGGAATTAAGGTGATTATCGCCGGTGCGGGAGGAGCAGCGCATCTTCCCGGAATGGTGGCGGCCAATACGACGCTGCCGGTGTTGGGCGTGCCGATTCAAAGTCGGGCGCTGCGGGGTATTGATTCGCTCCTCTCGATTGTGCAGATGCCTGCAGGGATACCGGTGGGCACTCTCGCCATCGGAAAAGCCGGGGCCATCAATGCCGCCCTGATGGCGATATCGATATTGGCACTGAATGACACCCATCTCGCCAAACGATATGCCGAATGGCGAAGTGCCAATACTCAGGGAGTCATGGATGATGCGCACATTGAAGGGTGAACATTCGATGAAGAATCAGCGGCATCCATTGAATGGTGAGCGTTCTCTATGTGTGCTCGGCGGCGGGCAGCTCGGCGCCATGCTCTGCGAAGCCGCCAAACGGATGGGATATTTCGCCATCTGCATTTCAACCGATGAAACTGATCCTGCCGCCCGATGGGCGGATCTGCACATCAAGGGAGACCCGAGTGATCCGCACCTGGTAAGGTCGGTTGCCGAAAATGCCGCGGCCATCACGGTGGAAGCGGAAAGCATAGCGCCAGCCGCATTGGGACATGATCATTTTCGAGGCATGATTTCGCCTGGCGTCGAGGCACAGAGGATCGTTCAGGATCGCCGATTGGAGAAAACCTTTTTGGCGGAGCATGGACTCGCGGTAGGCCCGTTTCGTCTGGCCGAGACGCTGGAAGATTTAACAACTGCGGCCGAAGACATGCTTCAGACAAGCCCGAAAATCGTGGTCAAAACCGCACGCGGCGGTTACGACGGGCGCGGACAGGTGTGGATCGATTCACCGGAAAAAGCGGCTTCCGCATGGCAGGCCTTGGGGCAGGTACCGTTGGTGGCGGAAGCGGCCGTAGATTTTACGGCGGAAATTTCGGTGATTGTGGCAAGAAACAATCGCGGCGAAAAATGCGTATTTCCCGTTCTACAGAATGAACATCGCCGAGGCATTCTGTTTCAAACCCAAATACCCGCCCCTCAACCTCTTGAGGTGATACGCAGCGCGCAGGAGTTGGCAATTGAAACGGCCGATGCGCTGGCGATTGTCGGACTCCTGACCGTTGAGATGTTTGTTCTGCAGGATGGGCGGGTATGGATCAATGAACTGGCGGCGCGGCCGCATAATTCGGGACATGTTACGATGCGAGCGACATCCCGTTCTCAGTTTGAAATGCACGTTTGCGCCCTGATGGACCTCCCGCTTTCGCCAGTCGGACTCATCACCCCCGGTGTGATGACCAATTTATTGGGCGATCTGTGGGTGGACGGCAATCCTGATTTTCAATCCGTATTGACTCACTCGATGGCAAGTATTCACCTCTACGGCAAGAGCCCTCGGCCCGGTCGTAAAATGGGGCATATGATCCATGTGGCCGCCACACTGGGTGAGGCTAAAGCGGCAGCCGATCGCGCCTATGCGTCGCTGGGCGGGAAATAGGCTGCCTTGGCGGGCTAATCGGGCGGGCAAGGGCCGGGGCTACCGGCGGTCGACGAGCGTCCGGCGGATGAAAAAGGCGTCCGGAGCAAGACGGTGATTATCCGCTCGCCCGTAAGATTTCGTGTGCTCAGGAGAATGGGATCATGTTGTCGAGTGTTATCTGCCTGATGATCGGTGTGATGATCATCGGGATGTCCGTTTTTGATCTTCTCTGGACAGCTTTTGTCGAAGGTGCCGGACCGCTCTCATTGCGGACGATGATTTTGGTGGGACGGATGCAGAGACATCTTCGCTCGCATGTTCACTCACGCAAAATTATTCCCTGGGCGGGATTAAGCGTCATTCTGGCAAATCTGGCGATGTGGACGGCTCTGATGTGGACCGGATGGACATTCATTTTCTCCTCTTTTCCCGGTGCCGTGATCTCCGCTGCCACACATCAACCGGTTGATCTCTGGCAGCGAATCTATTTCGTCGGCTCGACGCTCTTCACGCTCGGCATCGGCGATCTGTTACCTCACGGCCATCTATTTGAGATTTTGACCGATCTGTGCAGTGCAAGCGGTTTCTTCGTGTTTGGTGCGGCGCTGGCCTATCTGGTGCCGGTGATTTCAGCGGCGACGCAGAAACGGTCGGTTGCCGTCTATATCTGGTCGCTGGGACATAATCCATCCGATATTATTTATCGAGCGTGGAACGGCTGCGATTCGGCGGAACTCGCCAATCATTTCGACGCGCTGATTCCCCAGCTTTTTACGCTGGGCGAATTGCATCTTACCTATCCGGTGCTGCACTTTTTTCACAGCCCGAAACGGGCGGCGAGCGCCGGTGCTAATATCGCCATGCTCGATGAGGCACTAAGCATCATTGAATTCGGTCTGGACCAGACCTGCGGGGTGCAGGCTGCTCGCATCCATTCGGTTCGTGAAGCGATCAACCAGTACGTTGTTACACTCGCTCCAGTGTTGAAATATGTACGTTCCGGCGGGCCGCCGCCAATTCCGTCGCTGGACGTACTTCGGAAGGGAGGGTTGCCGGCCAAGCCGCAACGTGACTACGAAACCGCGATCGGCAATCAAATGGAACGGCGGCAGTTATTGCTGCGCATGGCCCGGATGGAGGGATGGTCATGGGAGCACATTCATCCGACGGAGTTGTGCATCGCTGCGGAGCCACGGCGACGGATTATTCCAACCGGTTCAGAGTTGGAGCCGGCAGCGAGCGTGTAATGGTGTGTCGTGGGAGCACGCTGCTTCAGTCTGATTGGATTTTAAGCAGATTGAGCGCGAGAGAGCGGGCTGAAACAATATCTTCTGTGATGATGGCAATAGCCTGTCGTTGAACCCGCCAGAGAAAAGATTTTTCCACATCCGCCGAGGGTACCCAACGAAAATCGGTGTGTTCATCGTTGAGGACCACTTTATGATTCCGAGGAGCGGCGGCGGCGAAAACGGGCAAAACATTCACCCGGTCCCTGCCCCGGTGATAAAACATCTCCAGAAATTCCACCTGGTGAAATGCGGTCGGTTTGAGGCCGGTCTCCTCGCGCAATTCACGAAGGGCGGCTTCAACGGCCGTTTCACCCGATTTTATTCCCCCGTACACAATGCTCCATATTCCACCATACTCCCCCTGCTCACTGGCCCGAAGCAATTGAAGAAATTCCGGTCCAGCGGGCGTCTTACGATAAACGTAAACAGCGATACGATTACTTTTTATCTTCGGCATGGAATTGAACCTTCCTTATTTTGAATCAGCTCCATCATGTTTTTTCAAATGTCTGTCGGGGCGTGCGGCGGATCACACCACGCAGTTCCAGCATGGTCAGCTCGGCCATCACGACAGCGGCGGGCAAGGACGTATTTTGGCACAATTCATCAAGGCCCGAATCGGAGCCGTTACCGATGGCGGCCAGAATTTTTTCCTGCGGCGCAGAAAAGAGCAACTCCTGCGGCTCTGATTCCGTTGCGGCCGCGGGTGAAACTCCCCGCTGCGAGGCTGAAGCGGACGATGCGGACCTGCGGCCAGTGGGGCGAACAGATGGCGAGGCAGGTGCCGATTTGGCCGTGGCTGCACCGGGCGCCTGCACATCATCCGATGCGGATTCTGCGGTCAACAGACCGAGTGATTCAAGGATATCACGGGCTGATTCGACCAATTCGGCTCCACCGGAGCGAATAAGATGATGGGTGCCGCTGCTGGCCGGAGAATCAACCCGGCCGGGCACGGCAAAGACCTCGCGGCCATAATCTTCGGCGGCAAGGCGAGCGGTAATCATCGAGCCGCTGCGTAAATTGGCCTCCACCACCAGCGTACCAAGGGATAGAGCGGCGATAATGCGGTTGCGGGGCGGAAAATTTTTCGGCAGCGGCGGTTCACCGGGCGGCATTTCACTGATGATACATCCGCAGCGGCGTTTAACAATTTCATCATACAGTTCATGATTTTCGGGTGGATAGCAATGACTGAGCCCACAACCGCTTACCACGATCGTGCGGCCGCCGGCGCGAAGCGCACCGTAGTGGGCGGCGGTATCGATGCCGCGGGCCCCACCACTGACAACGGTCATACCCGCCTGGGCGAGGCCGCGGGCGAATTTTTCCGCCTGCTCGCGTCCGTAAAGGGTGCACTGGCGGGCCCCGACAATCGCGACGGCAAGCGTATCATCTCGCAGCAATTCCCCGCGTAGAAATAATATCGGGGGCGGATCCGGGATCGGGCGCAGGCCGGGCGGCCATGGTTCATCAGCCGGGCAGATGATCCGCAGGGCGAGGCGGTCGCAATCGGCGAGAACTTCATCGATATTCATCTGCGCAAAAGCTGATTTGAAAGCCCCGGCCCGCTCGACCGTTACGCCCAGAGCCGCCGCCCATTCGGAAGCGGGAATTTCGCATGCGGACTGTACGTGCCCCGCGTGTGCGACGAGGCGATTGATGAGAATCGGCCCCAAGCCGGCGGTACGCGAGAGTCGCAAATAAGCCAGCGCATCAGGCGAGGCGATAGTTGACGCATTCATCCGACTGCCGCTCCCGCTGTGGTGACGGATTTAATTGCATCAAGAATCGCCGCCTCGGGAACATCGGTTACCACCTTTACTTCACCAATTTTCGCGGGCAGAATGAGCCGGAGCTTGGCGGCGGCAACTTTTTTATCACTGTACATGGCCGAAAGAATGCTTGGTGCGTCGAGTTCTGGAATGCATGTCGGCAAACCTGCCCGGTGGATCATAGATTCCAAACGACCGGGGAGTTCGGGATTGCAGTACCCCAGTTTCACCGCCAACCGTGAGGCCGCCAACATGCCCACCGCCACGGCATAGCCGTGCGGCAGTTTGTCGTAGCCGACCACCGCCTCCATGGCATGGCCGAAGGTGTGGCCGAGATTGAGATGGGCACGGATGGAATTCTCGTACGGGTCCTTCATGACAATTCCCGCCTTGATGCGAACATTCCAACCGATCAATTCCGTCAAATCAGCGGGATGACTTTCGAGCACCTGGGGAAGATGAACATCGAGCCAGTGGAATAAATTTTCATCAGCGATGACGGCGTGCTTGATGCACTCCGCCAAACCGGAAACCAGTTCACGCCGCGGAAGCGTTGAAAGGAATTTCACGTCCATAGCGACGAGCGACGCGTGATGAAATGCACCGAGTAAATTTTTACCCAAAGGATGATCAATGCCGGTTTTTCCCCCGACGCCCGCATCGACGGCCGCAAGAAGGGAAGTGGGCATTTGAATCAGTGGAACGCCGCGCAGAACGGTGGCGGCGGCAAAACCGGTCATATCACCAACCACTCCGCCTCCGAGCGCGACGATCGGCAGGCGGCGTTCCCAGCGATGATTGAGGAGAAAATCCCAGATGGTGCCCAGTGTCGAGATATTTTTATGCTGCTCACCGGCGGGGATCATCAGGGAGATCGGTTTGGTTCCCGCCGCACGGAGTGCCGATTCTACCGTGGAAAGATGCAGCGGTGCGACGTTGGTGTCGGTTATGACGGCACAGGTATGCGGATGAAACCGCTCGACGACGAATTCCGCCACTTCCCGAGACAGGTTGGATCCAACCATAACGTTGTATTCGGCATCGGCGGCGGGCACGTGAACATGAATCTTCTGCATGCGGACATCATAACCCAACAGCCACGGTGGGGTCACGTCCAACGGCGCATCTTGGGAGCCGGGTCTGCGTACCGGAGGCCAGTAGAGGTGCCCCAATTCATCAGGAGCACTTGGAACGTCCGACGTGAGCTATTTACTGAGCAATTTTTTGACGTCATCGGTCACCTGCTGGGGATCGTAACCCACGACAATGTATCGCAAGATGCCTTTACGATCGAGAATAAATTGAGTCGGAATTGCGGTGATGCCGTAAGCCCGCGCAATGGGGAGATTGCCCGGGTTGTTGACATCGTACATCTGGGGCCAGGTCATCTTCTTATGTTGAGCCAGAAATGTCTGCAATGCTTTGGGATTGGCGTCCAGCGAAACGCCGATGACGTCGAATCCCTTTTTATGCAGTTGAGAATAAAGAGATTCGACGTGGGGGATACTTGCCCGGCAAGGGGGACACCATGTGGCCCACGTATCAACCAGCACGACGTGACCGATGAGCGATTTGGTACTGAAGGGTTTGCCACTGCCGAGGAGAACACCATCGAACACCGCATGATGATTGAGGTGTTTATTTTGGGCAGTCTTCATGGCCGCCATTTGCTGGTATTGTTGCGCTGAGGGGCTCTTGAGTACTTTAAGTATGATTTCCCTGGCCTGATCGGCGACATGCGGATCAGCTGCGCCAAGGTGCCGGATGGTCATCAGCAACTGAACCATATCCTCATTCATGGGGTGCTTGACGGCGATAGCGCGGAGCGTGTCGACGACTTTCTGCTGCGCGGCGGCATCATGCTGGTGGGTCAGCCACTTATATTCCTGCAGATACATCCGAGCGAGGAGATTTCTGAATGGATGGGCGCTTTTAGCTTCGGCTGAGAGACGCGCGAGGGAAGATTGATCGCCGAGCACCGCCATAATTACCAGATAATGATCACGCACTCCGGTGAAAAAAGGCTCAAGCTGATGGCGCTCTGCCATCGATTGATCAAATGTCTTAACCATTGAGCCGAGGATGGGCGTGAGTTGGGGTCCGAATTTTGCCGTCAGCGACTTTGACTGAAGGACATCCAACATGGAAGCACCGTGAAGGACCCTGGAGATTTTCTCCATCGACTTGTACTGGGCGACCTCTGCATTGACCTCGGCCTTCTGCATCGTGATTTTTTTTTCGGTTGCCGGCTTTGCAGCCGCTGTGCATATCGCAGCCGAGGTTCCGATCGCCATGGCAGCTACCATCGCAATGGTTTTACCGACTATTGCCGACTTCAATGACTTTTTTACGTATAACATCCGCCTTCTCCGTGAAAGAAAACAAACACAGTCTGTCCGATCAGTATACTCTCGCGGTCGGCCGGGACGAAGAGCCGATCGCGGAACACTTAAGCCTACTCTTCCGCCACCACCGGGTTACGCAGGGAGCCGAGTGATTCAATTTCAATTTCCACCACATCACCGGCTTTAAGCCAGCGAGGCGGAATTCGGCCCATCCCGACGCCGGCCGGGGTGCCGGTGAGGATGATGGTGCCCGGCAGAAGCGTGGTAGACCCCGAAAGAAATTCGATAATCCGGGGGATGGGAAAAATCATGTCGGCGGTTGAACTCTCCTGCATCAGTTCACCACTGACGAGCGTGCGAATCTTCAGGTTCATCGGATCAAATTCGCCGTGTTCGTTGGTAACCACCGCCGGCCCGACGGGGCAAAAGGTATCAAATGATTTGCCCCGGCACCATTGCGAACCGCCCCACTGCTTCTGCCAATCGCGTGCGGAAACGTCGTTGGCGATGGTGTAGCCAAAAACATATTTCAAGGCATCACCCTGAGATACATTTTTACACCGTCGGCCGATGACCACCGCCAATTCTCCCTCGTAATCAACTTGACCGCTGGCCAAGTGCGTAGGGAGTTCAATGGATTGATCCGGACCGATGAGGGAAGCGGGGTTCTTGAAAAATACGACCGGATACTGCGGCTCTTTGGCGCCTGTTTCCGCGGCGTGAGCGCGATAGTTAAGCCCGATACAGATGACAGCGGGCGGTTGCACGGGGGCTAAAAATTGAGGGCTTCCCTTCATCTGATGCGTCAAGGTAAAGCCGGTTTCAAACGATCCATCGAGAAGGGACACCATGCCGTTGCCGAGCAGATATCCCCATTGAGGCTCACCACGTGCATTTTTAACTCTGACCAGTTTAGACAAAACTCTGCCTTTCTCCGAAAGTTTGTGCAGGTCATACAGGACGCCAAATCTCCTGTTACCGGGGCAACTTTACATGTATGTTGCCATGGAACAGAAAATATTTCAAAAAAAGGGGGATAAACCGGTTGTTTTTGGTGTTGCAGTCTTTTCGGGCGTGGACGATACGCTGAGGGTCTCCCGTGTACCCCGCGCCCCGGCGGCGAAATTGGTCAGGGCGGTTTTTCAGCGGTTGAAGTTTTAATGAAAATCACGGGACTGACTCTCGATTCGGGCGTGCGGAAATAACTTCGGCAAGCTCCAGGCTTTATAAACCAAAATGTGTACCACCGCATCCCGGCGTTCAACTTTACCTTTGACGATAATCGCCGGAGCCAACCGAAGTGCCCGGCGGTATTTTTCATAGATCGACGGTTTGATAATCAGATTGGCAATGCCGGTTTCATCCTCGATGGTGATAAAAGTGATGCCTTTGGCCGTGGCAGGCCGCTGTCGAACCAGTACCACACCCGCGACGGTAGCACGGGTGCCGTGGGGGAAGCGCTGTTCGTCGATGATATCTGCGGTCGCCGTGATGCGCCGCTGAGTCAGCGCCTCGCGAAAGAACGACATCGGATGGGCTTTGAGCGAAAACCCCAGTGCCGCATAATCCTGCAGCACCATGTGTTCCGCAGCCAGGACAGGGAGTCGGCATGGATCATCTTTTTGCGTGCAGCGGTCAAACAGGGGCATGGGGGCATCGTGCATATTGGCGATGGCCCAGATGGCGGCCTGGCGGGAAAGCCCCATGGAGTTAAATGCATCGGCCCGAGCCAGAATAAGCAGTGTCGCCCTGCGGATGCCGGGCGTCATACGCCATAAACGGGCGGGGGTTTGAAATGGCCCGCAGGAGCGAACGCTTTGAGCAATTTTTTCGCATTCCGCCTGCGGAGCGCCGTGCACCATCGACATACCTAATCGCAATGCTCGGGACGGATATTCAATGGTGGATTCCCACTGGCTGTGATTGACATCCACCGGCAAAATCTTGACTCCGTGGGCGGCCGCATCGCGCAACAGTTGGGCGGGCTGATAAAAACCCATCGGCTGACTGTTGAGCAGCGCGGCACAGAATTCAGTCGGATGGTGACATTTCAACCATGCCGACACATAGACCAGCAGGGCGAAACTTGCGGCATGCGATTCAGGAAATCCATATTCACCGAAACCGCGAATCTGATTAAATACCGCCTGTGCGTAAGCCGGTGTGTAACCGCGGGCGATCATTCCCGCGGTAATTTTTTTTTCAAACACCGCGATGAGATGCCCCTTGCGTTTCCAGGCGGCCATGGCACGACGCAATTGATCCGCCTCGCCCGGAGAAAATCCGGCAGCCGCCATCACCAGCGCCATGGCCTGCTCCTGAAACAGCGGCACCCCCAAGGTGCGCTGCAGCACCCTGCGGATATGATCATCGGGGTAGGTGACGGGTTCCTCGCCGTTCCGCCGCCGCAGGTAGGGATGCACCATGTCGCCGACGATCGGCCCGGGCCGGACAATCGCCACCTCGATGACCAAATCGTAATAGCAACGGGGCTTGAGGCGCGGCAACATGGTCATCTGGGCGCGACTTTCCACCTGAAACACCCCGATGGAATCGGCCCGGCAAAGCATGTCATACACCGCCGGATCCTCGGCCGGAATCGTATGCAATTCCAGATTCGCATCCCGTCCGTCCATCCTGCGTCTCTGATTGACCAGATCAATCCCTCTTCGGATGGCGGTGAGCATGCCCAGCGCCAGGATATCCACTTTCAGCATGCCCATGGCGTCAATATCATCTTTATCCCACTCAATGATGGTGCGATCCGGCATGGCGGTGTTTTCAATCGGTACGCAGCGGCACAGCGGCCCGGCCGTAATAATAAATCCTCCCACATGCTGCGAAAGATGGCGTGGAAAGCCCTGAATTTCCTTCGCCAGGGCGATAAGTTCCTGCATGGTGGGATCATTCGGATGCAGGCCAATCTCCCGCAGTTGTCGGGGATCAAGCACCCGCTTTTCCCACCAATCGGCGGCATCGGCCAACCGATCAACGGCGTCGAGCGAAAGGCCCAGCGCTTTGCCCACATCGCGTACGGCGCTGCGACGGCGATAGGTGATAACTTCCGCCGTGAGCGCGACGCGATCAGCACCATACTTGCGGTACAGATAATCGATCACTTCCTGACGCCGCTGATGTTCAAAATCAATATCGATATCGGGCGGTTCATTGCGTTCGCGGCTGATAAAACGCTCCACGAGCAGATCGATACGGGCAGGGTCCACGGCCGTGATTCCCAGACAATAACAGACGGTGGAATTGGCGGCGGCCCCTCTTCCCTGGCACAGAATTCCCCGCGATCGGGCGAAGCGGACCATATCCTCGACGGTCAGAAAATAGGGGGCGTAATTCAGGTCGTCAATGAGTTGAAATTCATATTCCAGCCGACGATTGACATCCTCCGGTACACCGAGTGGATAACGCCGCTGTGCTCCGCGGCGGGTCAAATCGATCAGATGACTCATCATGGTTTTGCCGGCGGGGCATAGTTCGGAGGGGTATTGATATTTGATCTGATCCAGCGAAAAAGCCCGGGCACGATCTGCGACTTCCACCGTACGGTAAACCGCTGCGGGTATGTCCGCGAAAAGCCGCAGCATTTCAGCAGGCCCCTTGATGTGGCGCTGGGCATTGGCAAAAAGATGAAATCCCGCCTGCGACCGCTCCATGCCCAATCGCGTGCAGGTTAAAATATCCTGCAGGGCCTGACGGTATGGCAGATGGTAATGAACATCATTGACCGCCGCTACAGGAATGTACAGTTGATCCGACCAGCGCCGAATAACGCTTTCGCGATACGCATCGTGGGGATCGTAGCAACGGCTTAGCGCCAATGACAGGCGATCGTCATCAAACGCCGCTCGGAGTCGACGTAAGATGTCGGCGAAGGATTCCGTGGGGATCGGCGGAGGAACCACAACGGCCAGCAGATCGGAACTCAGCTCGATGAGATCATCGATGGTTAAAAGACATTTTCCCTTGGGAGCACGGCGTTTGCCGCGCGTCAGCAACTGACAGAGATCTCCGTAGCCCCGCAGGGAAAAGGGATATACCAGAACGGAAACCGGAGGAGCATCCACCGTCGGCGATCTGTCCGGCGGGAAAACGGCAGGATCGGTTTGAAGTTGCAGATGCGCACCGACGATCAGGGGTATGCCCAGTTCACGGGCGGCGCAGTGGGCCCTGACCACGCCGGCGAGCGTCTGGATGTCGGTCAGTGCAACGGCATGGAGACCGACTTCCACGGCACGACTGATGATCTCCTCCGGATGACTGGCGCCACGAAGAAATGAAAAATTACTAATCACCTGCAGTTCCGCATAGGGGCCGGCGGCCGGGCGGACGGAAACGCGACTGATCTGCGGTTTGCACCGCGGCAGAGGGGATTCCGGCATGGTCAGCCCCAGATTCCATGTACAAACCAGCGGTCATCTTCCAGCCGGTGGTAGACCCACAGCCAGCGGCCGTCCGGCAGTTGCAGTTTGAAGTAATCCCGGGTCTGGCAGTGTGAAAGTGTGCGTTGGGTGACGATGCGCTCCGGTCCGATCCGGCTGATGACCGGATAATTGGCGCCGCGCCATTCAATGCGATACGGCGGCGATTCTGGCTGCAGGGCGACACATTGTGCGATCTCCGGCTGATCCAGCAGAATGGATGGACGGTCCAGCGGCGGCCATTCCCATGCAGGCATCCCGGCATGATCGAACGCGGAAGCCTTTATCGGCTCCCGGCGTGCGGCACATTCCGGAATATGCGATGCCGCCGGTGCCGCTCGTAGAAGACATCGGCCGCCCCATTTGTTGATAAGCCGATCCAGCAGTTCGCGAAGTTGATCGGTATCATTACGGGCGGAATCGGTATGGATCATGGGTGTCTGTCGAGGCCCGATACGGCTGGTTCGCACTGCCGTGAGGCTGATCGCCTGCACGCCGTCGCCGAGATGCATACGCTCCACATAGGGACGAATAACAGCCCACCAATGGCGTGGTTCGCAGACGGGACGCATCAATGAAATCTTTTTTATATTCGGCGGGTAATAGGGCCGGAGAAATATCACCTCCAGTTCACGGGCACCCATCCACTGAAGCGATAACTGCGATGAGAGTTCGTGGATGAGTTCTTCCAGCGCGGCCAAAATCATTTCCAGTTGGATGATCGGGGCTTCAAATTGTCGGGTGGCTGAAAATGTCGGACGATCTCTGAACGGTTCGATATCCTCATACACCCGCCCGATAGCCTGATCCAGACGCCGCAGCACTTCCGGGCCGAAACGATCCGTCACCGCCGGCCTGGGTATATCCATTAAATGTTGAATTTCAGTTATACCAACCGCCGCAAGATTGCGGCATATCTCCGGCGATAATCTCAATGCCGCCACGGGCAGATGCCCCAGCGCCCCGGATATCGGTTCATGATCTGAAGAGGCTGGCGCGTGGGAGCCGTAATGGGCCAGTGCCCAGGCGGCGCCGATGGTGGGAGCTTCCGCCAGATGGGGGGAAAATCCCAGTTCAGTCAGTGCGCGGCGGATTCGATCCGCCGGAGGCTGGGAGCCGACATGCAGATGCCCGGTCCCGGATATGTCAATGAATAATCCGTGCGAAGCGGCCGAAAAGACTTCATCCCTGTGGTGCGGAGTCGGATCAATCATGACGCGCGGGGAAAATCGACCGGCCCATCGGGCCAGTTTCTCGATCGCCTGCTGATACATATCCGGCTGCCGGGGATGAATATCCGCCTGCGGACAAAGTGCCATCGCTTCAGCCAGGTTCATGCCCGGCACTACACCGGCGGCCGCTGCGGCCGGACAGCAGCGCATCACATACCGGTGCTGATCGATCTCAGCCGTGATGATCAGCGGCGGGAACCGACGCCGACTCTGCGCAGGGAGGCGTTTACCCGACTTTCGCGGCGATGATCGGATCTGCCGTCGTGTGAGTTCCACTTCCCAATGCGGGAGATATACGCATATAACCCGCTCCATGTATCACCTCGTAATTCCATGATGCCGTCCATTGATTCACCGGCCTTGTCGGGCGTTTTTTGGCGGTAACCAGATGAATATCCCATTGAGGCTGATGAACAGTCGACGGGCGGGGGCGGATATGCCAGCGTGTAAGAGCCCAGCAATGACCGGCAGATTGATTCATGGGCCGGGCCAACAGCATGCGAGTCTGCCCCGCTTCCGCCGCCAGTTGAAGACGCCGGCCGACCGAGAGCGGAATATCTTCCGTTGTGGATGCCACGATGAGGGACACCGAGCGACATCGGGCGGCCTGCACAATGCCATCAAGCCACTGCTCGGTGGAAAGGGGATCAAAATAAATCCCTTCTGCCGTGCCCGAATCAACACCACCCCCGGCTGCCTGTAAAAAAGACCAATTCGGCCAACAGCGGCGGCCGACCCAGAGCACATATTTTTGAGCCGCCAATTTGCAGGCCATGGATGCCAGAAGGGTAAGCGGCGGGTGCCAATTACCGATTGACGGCCCCGCACTGAAAAATTCGTGCACACCACCGGCAGAGAGTTCAGCGAAGGGATCGGACGAATATATAGGGGTGGAGGCGGCGGATGGTGCGGACTCAGCGACCTGAATATCTTCAGCACGGCGGAGATTCAAATCTGATATCAGCGATTGAATGGGGTTATTCATGTGACATTCTCCCGTTACCAATGTTAGGTATATGTTAGGTATTTGACGGGAGAATGTCAAAGCGCCGGAGGTGGGATGAAAATCCCGATGGTATGGCCATTGCGATGGGTGCAGGATAATATGGAATGTGTCGGCGGCGGATGATGGTGAATGAAGAAAAAACATCCTTTTATGGACTATCTGGTGGCGGTATCGGCTCGAAGCGTTTCCATGCTGTTGGGTTTGTTTCCCGTCAACGCGAATTTAAGAACCGCCCGTGCTGCGGGTTCGGGGTGGTGGTTTATCAGCCGCAAGCATCGCGACCGGGCGATGGAAAATCTCACCCGGTCTTTTCCCGATGCCCCGCCGGAGAAACTTCGCATCATCGCCCGCCAGTCGATTGAGCATTTTTTTGAACTGGTCATTGATGTGCTCTTTTCCACCCGGACGATCAATCTGCAGCGCTGGCATCGGTTTGTGCATCTGGAGCCCAGCGTACGCGACGTGCTTGAACTGGCCATGGAGGACCGCGGGGCCATCATGCTCACCGGCCATTATGGCAACTGGGAAATTCTCGGCTACACCATGGCGACGCTGGGATTCAAAACCTACAGCGTCGCGCGACCGATTGATAATCCGCACATTGACGCATGGCTGTTAGGCGTTCGGCAGCGAAAGGGGCAGGTGATTTTATCCAAGCGGGGTGTGACCACCACCGCACAAGATGTGCTTAAAAATGGAGGCGTGCTGGGACTGATTGCCGATCAAAATGCGGGCCCCAAGGGGATGTTCGTACCTTTTTTTGGCCGCCTGGCCAGCACTTACAAAAGTATCGGCCTGCTGGCCATTGAATATCAGGTGCCGGTGATCATCGGCTATGCCCGGCGGCGCGGAGATCGCTTTGAATTTGATGTCGGCGTGAGCGACATCATCTATCCGCAGGACTGGGCTGAAGAATCGGATGAATTGCGATATATCACCGAGCGCTATACGGCAGCGATTGAAGCCTTTGTACGGCAGGATCCGAGTCAATATCTGTGGATTCACCGGCGGTGGAAAACACGGCCAAAGAATGAGATCGCTGAGGCAACATCCACGATGACCACGGGTTGATACGCCCCGCGCGGGCGAATGTTGGCAGAGGGCGCGGGGGCCGATTATTTGTTGGATGCATCTGAAGGCCGGTCGCCGGAGGAGGCCTTTGCCTTTTTCTCCGCGATCCAGCCAAAAAGTGTCATGGGCACGCCGAAAATCAGCAGCACGATTCCCCAATAAAGATCAATGTTGATGTGCTCGGTGATGTTCGGAATGTACGTGGGCGACACGAGAGCATAGATCGTGATAATAATGCCCACCAGGATGAAGAAGATACCGATCGGTAATCGCAGATCAATCATATTTCAAACTCCGTAAACAGTGCTCTCCCTTGTCCATCCATCAGCCGCATTACCAGAATAGCAGATTCAGGATCAGAGTGCAGATCAGGGCGACAATACCTATGAACAGAGGTCTGCGCCAGACGGGAACATCGTGTGCCTCGGGTTTGGGTGTGAGCTGGTATACCAGACCGACAAGCTGTTCACGTGGTTTGTTCTTCGTGAACAGGCTGACAATGATGGTTGCCGCCGCACCGGCACAGAACGACCATACCGCACACCAGAATGCGCCGGAGGTGCCATTATTGAAGGTATGTGCCATGGGCAGACCGGGGAAACGAAGGACAAACAGCGTCGCCGAGGTGAGAGTACCGATGATGATACCGGCAAAACCACCCATGGGGGTGGTAAAGCTGGCGAACATCCCCAGCAGGAAGACCGAAATAAGCGGTGCGTTGACAACGCCGAAGATATTCTGCGTGTAACCCATGATGCTGCGTGATCCAGCGACCGCGTAGGCAAAAGCGACACTGATGATAATCCCAACGACCGTCATCAGACGACCAAAATTAAGATAGTGTTTGTCGGGTGCATTGGGGCGGATGTAGGCGGCGTAAAGATCGTAGGTGACCACCGTATTAAATGCGGTGACATTCCCCGCCATACCGGACATAAATGACGCCATCAGAGCGGTAAGACCCAGACCCAGCAGACCGGCCGGGTAGTACTTAGCCATCATCAGAGGCATCACGTTATTAAATGTTTTTGTCGGTGAGATGCCGTGGCCGCTGGGCAGCAGATGCGGAATCAACGGAATGGCGAGCACGCCCGGCAGAATGACGATGAAGGGGAAGAGCATTTTCGGAAACGCCGCCAAAAGGGGTGTATCCTGGGCTGCGGTGAGGTCCTTTGCGGCCAAAGCACGCTGGACGACAAGGAAGTTGGTGCACCAGTAGGAGAACGAGAGCACAAATCCCAAGCCGAGCACAACGCCGGGCCATGAAATCTGCAGGGGGTTATTGATGCCCCCCATGTGCGCCCAAGTGTGCAACCACTGCGAACCGGAAAGTTTAACCCCGGCGGTGGCGACGGCTGTGGCCGGCGTATGCGTCGCTGCACCCCCGTGCAGAGCGGCATGCATACTGTGTGTCGCGCTGGCGGCAACGGCGTGAAGTTTGTGCGTGGTGGCGGCGGCCACTTTTTTCGGGTAGATCGCATAGCGCTGGTGCGTCTTGAGCCAATGCTTGAAATGAGCCCAACCGTGATTCGCAATCAGAGCGATGATGGTGAGGGGAGCGACACCGAACACAATCAGGAAGAACTGGAGCACCTCGTTGTAGATGCTGGCGGTCAATCCGCCAAGGAAGGTATATACCAATACCACCGCTGCGGAAATCAAAACGCTGACATTGAAGTTGAGTCCCAGAAAATCCTGAAGCACCAGAGCAAGGGCGTACATGCTGATGCCGGAGATAGCCGGGGTGAAGATGGCAAAGGTGATGGCATTGACGAAGCGCGTGCCTTCGTTGTATCGCTTATTGAGAAACTCCGGCACGCTGCGAACCTTGCTACCGTAGAAGAACCGCATCATCGCCACGCCCATGAAGACCATGGCAGGAATCGCGCCGATCCAGTAGTAATTAGCGGTGATCATGCCGTATTCGTAGCCGCTGGTCGCCATGCCCATGACTTCCAGTGCGCCGAGATTGGCGGAAATAAATGCCAAACCGGTGATCCATGAAGGGATGCTGCGACCGGAGAGGAAGAAGTCTTCGCTGGTTTTCTGCTTGCGACCGGTGAGGACACCAATTCCGACGACAAACAGAAGATAAACGACCAACACCGCGTAATCGATCGGATGCATCACCAGGAGCGGACCGTGCTTAACCGCGATGGTTGTCGGCACCGTCAGTGCCCCCACGAAATGCCCGAAAGATAACCCTGTATCCACGATCAACCTCCGAAGTTTACCTTACCGCCATACGTTTTGATTCAGACGCCGAAGCACCAAGCCGAATTGCGGCTCGCCGACACCGCAATGGAGCACAAATGCTACCCGAATACCCATCGGCGTCAAATGCGCGGAGTCGGGCCTTATTGCTTGGGATACCGCGACCCGCCTGAGACGGCAATACGGAGAGGATTTGAACTCACGACCGACATCGCTATGGAATCGGCGAGCCTGCCGATGGCTCGGCTGAGGGTATTCGCCGCCGAATCGGAATTGGATGTGGGGGCCAGGATAAGTCGCAGATGATGAATTTGCGGCGGGAGATGGGGGCGAATGAGTACCCAGACGGCGCTCATATCCAGATGAGCGGCACCATGGGCGGCACTTGAGATCCGCAATCTCGTGATCACAACTGAAAGGGCGACGTAAGATTTTCGCGATTCGGGCTCGCCAGGGATGATCACCTTCGGCGTTCCGAGCGACCGGGATAAATCAATCGAGAGCGTATGACGAATCAGCAGGGCAAGTGGCGCGGCCCAGCGCGTGGCATTGCTGACGTGAAGGTATCCATTCCCTTCGCTTCGCGTGAGCCATAATCGATCTAGTTGAGGTGGAATAGTAACCCGACCGACCAGCACGGGAGGGCCGAGGTATGGGTGCGTGGGCTCAGCAACTGCGGAGGTCGTCATGAATTGTGTCGGAGGACCTGAACCGCAGCCTCCAAGCAGCAACGCCGTGGCGATGATCACGAATACGGGTAAGGATCGATGAATCATTTCGGCCGCCCCATTAACAGCGCATTGGGATGCGCGTCGAGATAATTTGCGAGACTTCGAATGGCACGCGCCATGCGAGTCAACTCGGCGATAAGCCCGCGGACGCTCTGCTGAGAAGCGTAACTTCCGCCTGCGATGTGACGCATGGTTTCCATCAATTGCGCCGCTTGGCTGGCAGCACGTTGTATTTCTATCACCGTCGCGGCGACATGCCCCCGCGAATGGGTGGTCATGGCTTGAATATTGGCCAGCGTCCTGTCCAGATGGGCGATGATGTGCCGAATTCGCCGGGAGTTGGCCAGCGAGGCCGCGCCGGCGGAGAGGTGTTCGACATTATTGCCGATTTTTTGAATCGGGATGGCATTGATCTTGGCCGCGATGTGGTTGATGGACGCCAGAATTGCCCCGAGGCTCGCGCCGCGCGAGGTCGGCAATACCGGCAGCCCGCCGATCGACGCCATCTTCACCGACGTCCGCCGGCCGGTGACACTCAGCGATACCACATGTCCGCCCAAAATCAAATTACTCTGCGTAATGTGCGCCCGCAGACCGCGGCTTACCAGTCGGCTGATGAGCGCGGACAGGTGGGCCGGATTATTTTTTTTACCTGAGAGTCCGAACCGCTGCGGAGCGAGCACAAGCGTGGCCGAGGTGCTCATTCCACGTAATTTTCGGCTGTAACGAAACGTCGCCGACTGCACCTCACCGACCCGCCATCCGTGAAAGAGCACCGGTGCCCCCGGCCGAAGATAGCCTGCGCTGCCCCGAAACATTGCCACAAATCGAACACCCTGACTGAGGTCCGCGTAACGGGCTGCCGACCGACTGGGATACAGTTTCGGCAATCCCGTGCCTGGGCCCAGATCGGAATGAAATTGCGCAAACGCAATGCCTCCGGTGAGGAGGATACCAAGAGGGGGCACAGCAAAATGCATCCCGCCTGCCAGGGTCTTCAAGCCCAGGCCGCCGACCCGCCAAAATCGGGTGTGAGGAGTTATGCGCTGATCAAATGGTTTGCGAATAAACACGCGCAGATCAATAAGATTGTGGTGAGGATCATAGCTCCACCCGAGCACGTTTCCGGTGGTAAGCCCGTGGTACAGGACCGGGGCACCGCGCTGCAGACTCCCGAGGCGACGCACGGTGAGTTCAACAATCTTACCCGGACCGGAAGGCGTTAGAGAAGGTGCATGCAGAAGGCCACGAAACCGCCGGCTTGGCGGCCCCTTGCCGGGCAACATGACGATAGTCGGCCCGGAGATAAGGCCGGCAAGATTCCCGGCGAGCAAATCGGGTTGTTGAATGAAGAAGCGGGTTCCCTGGCGTAGGAACGGAACGGCGCTGCCGTCCATCGAAAGTGTTGCCACGACCTGCTTGCCATGGTCTGTCAGCGCCACGCGTTCAAGTTGGCCAACCTGGACCCCCCGACAAAAAACCCCGGTACCGCGCGGATTAAGACCTGAGGCGTCTGCAAAAGTAACATGCACCACCGGACCCGCCAATACCCACGTTCTCAGGATCAGGAAGCCGACCAAGATGATGGCCGCCAGTGGTACCGACCATATCCAACCGCGCCACGGGGTACTGCGGACATGGGCCAAAGGCAACCCTTCTCCATCCGCACCGGGTCCGCCTGCGGCGGCCGACGAACCTTGGCCCGATGCCGAAATATCTTCACGCCCGGCCAAGTACCTCCTCCTTTCGCACTGCGGCGTCCCACATGAGCCGCGGATCAAAACTCCTGGCTGCAAGCATAGTAAATGCGACGACTAATGCAAAGGGAAGCGCCGCGCGGCCAACGTGAACCTCGACGACACCCGGAAATGATAACAGCGGCGCCATCAGCGCGACAATAAGGGCCAGTGTAAAATCAACTCCGTGTTTTTACGGTCCGCTGGCGGAGTTCGTGGTGCGTGGCCGAATGACGTAACTCCATTTCGGACATATGGGGAGGCGTTGAAGGTTCAACGATTTGATCTCAG